>JBKHIE010000119.1:0-3767 GCA_046538775.1 Candidatus Izemoplasmataceae bacterium | reverse complement strand
GATGTCGATTGTGTCTGGCTCAATCCGATCAACCACTCACCCTCCTACCACAAATACAACGTCACCGACTACTACGCGATCGACAGTGAGTTCGGAACCATGGAGGACTTCGAGCACTTCATCGAGACCATGCATGACAACGGCATCCTCGTGCTCATGGACTTCGTCATCAACCACACCGACTTCAACCACCCCTGGTTCAAGGAATCAAGGGCCGGCGATGAAGAATACCGTGATTGGTACATGTGGCACGATTTCGATAACAGCGATGCGGATTACCCGTCCATGGACGGATGGTATCAGAATGGCGATTCCTACTACTTCGCCTCGTTCTGGGATCAGATGCCGGAGTTGAACTTCCAGCATGAACCTGTCCGTGAGGAGATCAAGGATATAGCGACCTATTGGCTTGAAAAGGGCGTCGACGGTTTTAGAATCGATGCGGCCAGGCACATCCATGACCGTAAGGAATACCCTAGAGGCACCGATTACAGGGAGATGAACGTCAACTGGTTTTTGGAGTTCAACGACCACATCAAAAGCGTCAACGAGGACGCGATCATGTTGAGTGAGATCTGGCTCAACAGCAGCGCGGTCATCGGGGAATACTACCAGGGCATGGACACCACCTTCAACTTCATGAACGCGGAAAACATCCTCGAAGCCGTTCAGACGACCTCAAAGAACACCCTGGTCTCGGACCTTGTGCAAGCGCATGAGGACTACCGTGGGAACCGCGAGGATTTCATCGATTCCATCTTCATCACCAACCATGACCAACCACGCGTCATGACCGAATTCGACCATGACGAGGCCAAAGCCAAGCTGGCGGCGAACATGCTCTTCACTCTGCCGGGCGTCTCTTGGGTCTATTACGGTGAAGAGATCGGCATGGATGGCGGAAAGCCCGATGAACGCATCCGGCAACCCTTCAAATGGAGCAGTGACAGCGAATACAATGCCGAGGGACAACCCGGCGGAATCCAGGACTGGAACGACCACAATCAATCCATTGACGGGGTCGAAGGCCAGCTCGATGACGACCGTTCCCTCCTCAACCATTACCGGGAACTGATCAGTCTGAAGAAAAGCCATGCCGTCCTCTCAGACGGTGACCTCGAAGAAGTCGACACCTCTGAAAACGATGTGATCGCCTATACACGAAGCGACGGCGATACCACGTATCTTGTCGTCCACCATCTCGGAAACTCTGAAAGCACGATTGACCATGCGCTCTCAGACCACGAAGTCCTATGGAGCGCGCATGAGGCGAATGCCGTGGGTGAGAACGCGTTCACCATGGCCGCTCAAAGCACGCTCGTCATCGATGTGAGCGATTCCGATGACCTGATGGACTGATACCCCACTTCAAAATAAAGACTCCGGAATGATCGTCGCGATCAATCCGGAGTCTATTTTTTTATCTACCTAGGATTCATTTGCGTTTCTTGAATGCGAAGCGCCCGACAATGAGCGCGACAAACCCGAGCATGGGAAGGACACTGGTGCTTGAAGGCGCTTCTTCTGTCTCGCTTCTTCTTGCACATGAGAAGAATCCGCCGTCCTCGTCGCCATCGTCCTCGTCGCTTTCGGTTTCGAAAGTCTCGATCAGGTCGTTGCTGTAGAGGATCCTTGATTCATTGCGTTCAAGGCTCAACGTCTCACCGCCTTCGAAACTGTCGAGTGACTCGACCGTGTCGTCGCCGATGGTTCCGACTTCATCGCTTGTGGCGATCAGTTCGAAGGTGGTATCGCCTTCAGGAAGTACGAAGTCACGGGTTTCCGCCCCATTGTTGTGGAGAACGACGATGGTCTGCCAGTCATCATTCTCATCGTTGAGCAGGTACTGCACCGTACCCGGTTCATAAGGCCCGAAGGTGAGGGCGTCCCCGATCGCTTCGGATGAATCGAGACGGAAGACGTCTTTCATTTTTCTCAGTTCGATCATGTCGCGGTAGTATTCGAACGTGTCCAGGTGATCGCTCTTCCAGTTCCAGTCGAACTGGTTGACCGCATCGGGCGAACGGTACGAGTTATGGTCGAATCCGCCGGTACAGGTATCTTCACCTGATTCAGGCTCGACACAGGGTTTTGTCCGCATGATCTCAACCCCTGCGTGCAGGAAGGGAACCCCTTGTGAAGCAAAGAGGATGCCGTTTGACTGACGTTGCATGCGGGCGATGATGTCATCGTCTGCGCCCGAGGAGAGCTGCAACTTGTCGTGAAGGGTGTTGTTGTCATGCGCGGTGACATAATTGATGGTTTGCGATGGGGATAGGGCATCGCCGGAAACGGAAAGGCCTTTTTGGGATGTACCGCCGGCCACCCCGAACATGACGCGCGGCGCGGCGTAGTCGTTGCCTTGTACGAAGCCCTGTTCAGAAGCATTGAAGACACTGCCCTTGATGCCGTCCCGGGTCGTATCGTTGAACGCGCCGATGCCAGGCATCTCATCAAGGGTGCCATCGTATGCGGATTCGCTTTCAGGAAGCTTCGAACCGCCAGCGTCCCATGGTTCCCCGTAAAGGAGGATGTCTTCGTCGATCTTGTCCATTTCTTCACGGATGATGTTCATGGTCTCGACATCGTGCAGTTTCATGAGGTCGAAACGGAATCCGTCAATGTTGTATTCCTCGGCCCAGAATTTCATGGAATCCACCATGAACTTGCGGAACATTTCGCGTTCAGATGCTGTTTCATTCCCGGTACCGCTGCCGTTAGAGAAGGTGCCGTCCTCATTCATCCGGAAGTAGTAACCAGGGAGGATCTTATCGAAGTTCGAATCGGCGGATTTGCCGGTATGGTTGTAGACGACGTCCATGACAACCCTTAAATCATTGTCATGGAAGGTCTTGACAACTTCTTTGAATTCTTCCACCCGGACTTCGCCGTTATAAGGGTCGGTCGCATAGCTGCCTTCCAGGACGTTGAAGTGTTCAGGCATGTAGCCCCAGTTGAAGATGCCGTCATGCTGGCCTTCATAGGAAGGGTCGTTATGACGGGTCTCATCGATGACGCCGTGGTCGAAGAATGGCAGCAGCTGCACGTGGGTCACACCGAGATCGATCATGTGGTCGAGTCCGGTGGTCTCTCCGTTATGGGTCGTCCCTCTTTCAGTAAGCCCGAGGAACTTGCCTCGCCAGTCCTCGGTCCCGTTCCAGCTTTCATGGCTCGTGAGGTCACGGACATGCAGTTCATAGATGATGGAGTCGGTGGGGTTTTCGATGGTGTCGGGACGGGTGTCGTCTTCCCAGTCTTCAGGGGCGTGACGGTCGAAATTGATGACCATGCCGCGCTCGCCGTTCACGCCGGATGCATAGGCGTAAGGGTCCACGACTTCATGTTCGGTGCCGTCGTTGTTGACGGTATAGGTGTAATAGACACCATCCATGTCGCCATCGACGGTGGTGGACCATACCCCTTTGTCCCCTTGTTCCATGGTTTTAGTGTCATACGGTGTGTCGACACCTTCGTCGCCATCGTCATCGGTGGTGTCCGCATCATGGCCCTTGGTATAGAGGTTCAAAGTCACCTCTTCGCTGATGGGCGCCCAGAGTTTGAACTCGGTCTCTTCTTCGGAATATAGGGCGCCGAGTTCGCCGTCATAGGCGTAGGTGTCGTTGAACAGGTCGCTGTTGTAAAAACCGTCGAAGCCTATGTTGGCCTTGTCCGGTTCCTCGTCGCCGAAATCAATCTCAAGGGCATAGCTTTTCGTCAGATCGACCTCGCTGTCCATGGTAAGCGTCCCTTCCCCTTCTTCCATGGTG
>JBKHIE010000118.1:0-3892 GCA_046538775.1 Candidatus Izemoplasmataceae bacterium | reverse complement strand
TCCAAACGGTCCGAAGCGTCCTTGAACCCATGGTTTCATACAAAAACCCGGAAAAATTCCGGGTTTTTTATCGGATAGTATTCAGGCTGCCTTGGTGCCTCACGGTTTGGGCGGGATCCGGTGGGAAGTCTTCTGTTCGTATTGGTGGGCCAGAGGCAGAATCGTCGCTTCTTCAAACGGCTTCCCTATGAAGAGCATGCCCATGGGTTTCGTGTCCGTAAGGGCCTTGGCCGGGATGATGATCGAAGGCAGCCCGCCTACCGGAGGGTATCCGGTGATCTTCGTGGTGACGACCGCATCGAGGTTGTGGGTCTCGAAGAGGGCCATGAATTTGTCGATAGCCCGGGCATTTTCACGTTTCGCCTTTAGATAATCCTGGTCTTTGAGCCGTTGATCCTGCCCAAGGGCATTCAGGAAACGCCCTTGGCCATGTTTAAGGTTCCTCCGCGGATCGGCCCTGTTGAAGGTTACGATATCATGCAATGTATGAATGTCGGTCGCCGCCCGCACAGTGGAGAGGAAATGGTTCATGTCACGATGGAATTCCGGGGTCAATGTGCGGGTGTTATCCGGCAGGTCGTAAGTGTGGGTGATGTCTTCGACCACGACGCCTTGTTTCTCTAGGACACTCTTCGCTTCCTTCAAGATGTCCGCTTCCTCCCCGGTCGCCTCATGCCCCTTGAAGTTGAGCAAGCCGACGCGCATGCCGCTGATGGGTCGGTCGCAGGCGGCCAGGTAGTCGGTTTCGTCTTTAGGAATCAGGGCGGTGAAAGGGTCGGCTTCATCCCTTCCTTTCATGACATCCAGAAGCATCGCGCTATCTTTGAGGGTCGTGCTCATCGGTCCGGCGGTGTCCTGATGGCTGCTGACAGGGACGATGCCATGCCGCGATACGCGTCCAAGCGTAGGTTTGATGCTCACGATGCCGTTTTTCATCGCCGGACTCATCAAGGAACCGAGGGTCTCGGTTCCGACCGACAGGGGGACATAGCCGCGCGCTACGCCCACGGCGCTTCCTGTTGAAGAACCGAGCGGGTCGATGGACGGGTCGTAAGGGTGGACGACCTGCCCGAAAAGCGAGCCATACCCTGAGGGCATGGTGGTCGTGGACATGTAATAGGCGAACTCGCTCAGTGAGGCCTTGGCCAGGATGACCATGCCGGCGGCCTTGATCTTTTTCACAAGGGTGGCATCATAGGGGGCGTAGAAGTCCTTGAACACCCGGGCGTTCACCGTGGTGCGCATCGGGCCCTTGGTGAGGATGTTGTCCTTGATGATGACCGGGATGCCGTGCAAGGGGCCTCTTGGACCATGTTCCCTACGTTCGAGGTCAAGCGCCCTGGCCTCCAAGAGGGCGTGGTGGTTGAGGTCGCAGAGGGCATTGAGCGTCCCGTCATACTTCTCGATGGTCTTCAGGGCCTCAAGCACCAGGGCTTCAGACGTGGTCGCTCCTTCCCTCAAGGCTTCGGATAGTTCCAGTGCGGTCTTTTGTCGGTTTGTCATAGCATTCTCCTTGGGTTTCATGATGGGTATCCCCATTATAGCCGCTTAGCGCATCCTACGCAAAGGTTTCATGCCCGCTTATCATGTCGGGCAGGTCTTTCCAGGTGGACGCCCCGATGCGTGGCATGCGATGGGTTACAGAAAACGTCACGGTTCGGGAATGAAACACACGATGAAGAACTCTGCATGGTTCACTTCATGGCATGTGTGAAATGGCTCCGACGTCTAAAAACATACCACAAAGCCAAAAAAGATTGTAAAAAAGCCTAAATCCTTGTACAATGGGGTTAACTAAACAGTAGCTCGTGTTTGGCTAGGAGGGTCGTTTATCCATGATGGGAAAAGATACGCTTGTTAAAGGATTCAAAAAAAAGAACGACCAGGAGTCGGTTTTCGAAGAGCTATTCCGTCGTTCCCACATCAGGGAGGAAAACCCTGAAAAATACGATCCGAGCCGACCGGTCCTCAACTGGACCATCAATATCCTAATCTTCTTGACCGCGTTGTTCATATCGGTTATCGGCCTTGTTTTTTATGGCATCTGGCGCGATGAGAACATCGCACGTGCACGCCTCGGCCTTGCAGGCTTCCTAATCAACCTGATATTGCTTATCCAACCTTTAGTTCTCTTGTTTTTCACGTACTGATTTTCTTCTATGAGGTGATTCCATGTTGTTACTTGTCTATATCGGGATGATGATCTATGGCGTTTTCGCGGGCTACCTTTCAAGCTTCGAGAACGAGAACGAACATCAGACCGTCGCCGTGATGGTTTTCATTGCCATGCTAGCCAGTCTTCTTGTGTTGCCTTTCGGCCATTTCGCTCATATCTTCTCGGCATTCTTCTTGTGGCTTTTGACAACATTCCTGGTTTCTGAGGGACTCAAGTTCTTTCGGGACCGATACTGAAAAAAGGGAATGACCGGTCACTGTTCGTCTCCATCCTTCCTTTGATTCTTGATACTTACCTTAGCCAAGGGACTATGTGTAAATAATCAAATGAAATCACATGTTGTTTTATTAAACGAAAATATATTGAAAACTCCTTGCTAATACTGTATAATGGTGTAAACAATTCATACTTTAAGCAAAAAACTTTATCCTTGATCCTTATTTTAAAAAGCTCCGCACCTGAAGAAAAATCCCAATTGAGATACTATTGGGGTTATTATTGAAGGAACCCATCCAGCTGTATGTAACCTCCAAACGAAACCTTGAGGGGATTCGAATGGAGAATACATAAAAACATTAAAAAAGAGGAGAGGAATTACATGAAAAAGGTATTTTTAGCATTGTTGACAGTGCTAGCCCTCGGAACACTCGCCGCATGCGGCGGCGATCCCGATCCCGAGTCCATCGAACTTGATGAGTCCTCGGTTGAAATCGACGTCGGCGAATCTGTCACAGTGTCTGCAACTGTAGAACCAGAAGACGCCGACCAAGACGTTGAATGGTCCAGTGACGATACCAGCGTCGCAACGGTTGACGATGGTGAAATCACAGGTGTTGCCGAAGGCAGCGCAACCATCACCGCGACCTCGACAGTCGATGAGGACATTACCGCATCGGTCGATGTCACGGTCGAAGAAGAGGAGGACGATCCATCCGGCGATGATGATGACCCTGAATCCATCAGCTTGAGCGAGGAGGACCTCGAGCTCGAAGTGGGCGAGCAATTGCTCATTGAGGCGACGGTCGAACCCGAAGAAGCCGAACAGGATGTCGAATGGTCCAGCGACGATGAAGACGTAGCTGAAATCTCCGGTGGCGTGCTAGAGGCCATCGGTGAAGGTGAAGCTACCATCACCGCGACTTCCACTGAAGATGACAGCGTCAGCGCATCGATCACCGTGACGGTCATCGAGCCCTTGATCGACATCGCGGATGTTGTGGCCATGGACGACGGTGAAGAAGACATCTTCATCGAAGGCGTCGTAACCGCACTCACAAGTCATTCGACATTCTTCGTCGAAGACTCCACTGGTGCCATCGCCGTTTATGACAGCGATTCATCCAATGACGGACCTGATGGTGAATTCATTAGTGAAGTAGCCGTCGGTGACCGCGTCCGTCTTACCGGTGAAAAGGAAAGCTATCATGAGCTGAATCGGTTGGTCCCAGACTCAGTAGAGGTCCTTGAATCGGACGTTGACCTTCCGGATCCTGTCAATCTGGATGAAGCCATCCAAGATGAGATTGATTCGATCAATGCAGATATTGAAGAGGAAAACGCTGAACTAGAAGAAGGCGAAACCGAAGAAGATTTGGTGGACCGCCTGACACAAGACGAGTTTGAAGAGCTTCTGGCTGCTTACCAAGGTCGTCGTGTATCCATGAGTGAATACGTTGTCAGCAACATCGACGAGGATCAGTACGGAACCTTTACTGT
>JBKHIE010000117.1:0-3912 GCA_046538775.1 Candidatus Izemoplasmataceae bacterium | reverse complement strand
GACGTCATTCTTCAGATTTTCAGAAGTGTCGACCATGTCGCTGGGGGGGTCACCGATATCGTCGGGGACATCCGTCTTCGGGTCGTCGTTGTTATTGTTGTTGTTGGTGTTGTCGTCGTCTTCAGGTTCGGTGCATGCACTTAGACTTATGACAAACAACGCCAGTACAAGAATGCTTAGTATTTTTTTCATGTTCATTCCTTCTTTCATTGAAAAGGGCTCCGGAGAGCCCTTTTAAGTGATTAAGCCATTATTTGTTGTTCTCTTCCATCCAGGCTTCTGAATCGTCTACAATGGCTGAACGCGCATCAGCAGGCGTTGTTTCTCCATCCCAGATGTCTTTGAAGTAATCGTTGAGGTTCAGGTTGTAGAAGACATCCATTGCGGCGACGTCCGCGTTGTCTGGAAGTGTGCCTGAAACTTCGAGGTGGTTGTTTTCCATGCCGAGTGCGAACTCTTCCTTGTTTTCATTGTCGATCTCAGGGAAGACGATTGAGTCTTCTTGTAGCGATGGAAGATACGCTGAAGAATCGATCATGGTTGTGAAAGTCTCTTCAGTATAGAGCCATTTAAGGACTTTCGAAGCGGCTGAAGGGTTCGGTGTGAATCCGTTGATGACAAAACCTTTGGTCTTCATGAGCGGATGAAGGTCTTCACCATCATAAGTAGGCATCTTGGAGAAACGGAAATCGAACTCTGTGGATTCTTCAGCACCGTCGACATCCTGCCAGGTACCGACAAGGCCCATCGGATAAGCACCTTGGAGGTAAGCATCCCAGCGCCATCCCATTTCACCGGCTTGTTTCTTAGAACCGGTCTCATCGACACTCATGTTGGTGTCGGAGAATTCTTTGATGAAATCAAGACCCGCTTCGAACTCATCGGTATCAAAACCGGGTTCATCAAGTTCACCGTCAGGGAAGATATGCCAACCACCGGCGGTGAGTGTGGAATAACCACTCCATACTTCATCAAGGGAGATCGGGAACATTTCATACATGGTGTAAGAATCGTCGTTTCCAGGAACATCGATTTCAGGGCGATCGTCTGCTTCCCATTCTTCAGAAATTGCGAAGATCTTTTCCCATGTGTCGATGGCATCCGGAAGGTTGTCATCGTTGGAATCGGTGGTGTCAATGTCCAACTCTTCTAGGATGGTCTCGTTCCACGAGAAGACCATGCCGTCATAGAAAGCCGGCATATAGAAGTAGTCGAGCTGGTTGATGGACTCGAAAGCGGACTCATGCGTCTCATCAGCGCCGAATTCCTGGAAGTATTCATGAAGCGGAAGGACGGAGCCTTCGCGTCCGATGACTTCACCGTCGATGACAAGCGCAACGTCTGGAGCTTCATCTTCTTGAAGTTCTATACCCTGCATACCGGAGTTGTCATCATTCGCAGAACCGTAGTTTTCGAATTCGACCATGTCCTCGTATTCAGGGAAGTCTTCATTCCATTTTTGTACGAGTGCAGCCCCCATGTCGTCGCTGTCGACACCAATGACGATCTCTGCATCGTCTTCAACAAGGAAATCCTCGTCGTCTTCACTCCAGCAGGCATCGGAGCCTGTGGCTTCCTCACAATCTTCATACCCGGCATAATCGCTGCCGCGGTCACCGCATGCTGCGAGGCTGAATACAAGAAGCAATGCGGTTACAAACAAACTAAGCTTTTTCATAGATTCCTCCTATTTTATTGTGAAAATATTTTTTCTTTAATTATTATATCACATATGATTGCGTTTGTATTGAAAATGCTTACAATTTTTATGAATTGAAAACGTTTTCTATATAAATAATGTAAACGGTTACATAATCTCTTGTCATTCAACCTCGGATTCAAGGTCCGGATCATCGATGCCGATGGTGATTTTCGAACGGTGCAAGCGGTAGTATAGGACAATGACCCGAGAGAGATAAAGGATGGTGAATAGTACGTAGGCCCACGTCGATATGCGCAGTCCGAGAACAGCCGATAACAACGCCGGACCGGTCATCGCGAATATCGTGATCCTAAGCGACGCCTTGTAAGTGATTTTCTTGATCGAAGCCCTGAAGTTGAGCATCATGAACATGAGTGACACGAAGAAGACATAAAGGAAGGTCTGGGCGAACTGCACGGTATAGATCATGCCTACGGTGTCATTGAGATCGGAGTAGTAGAGGTTTTTCAAGAAGAAATCCGTATTGTTCGCATAGTAGGCTTCCGGGTCGTCCCTATCCTCAGCGAGCGTCTTGATTTCAGAGAAGTCGAAGTCCTCTAGGAGACTGTAATCCCCATCGACCACGGTCCGTCCGTCCTCGTGATGGACGATCACCGCTTTCTCGGGGGTGAATACGATCGTGTTTTCATCGATATCCTCGGCATCCACGGTCTCTTGGAAGCGGAATGCATAATCGCCGTAGGTGTTTTCACCCTCGGCATCGCATTGCATGGTCCCATCACCCTCGACACTGCAATCGAGTTCATCATCGTACATGGCCTCAAAGGCTTCTTCGATGGCATGAAGCTCGTCGATGGAACCGACCCCGCGCATGTAGCCGACATAGTTGGGTGCACTGACCAGACTGACGTTGATGAATAGCATCATGGCAGTGACAAGGACCCCGGCCTTGGCGGTTTTCAACAAGGCTTTGTTGCTGTAGAGCATCTTTGCGAATAAGAGAAGCTTATCTTTCATAGTATCACCATTTAATCCTTGAAAAAGTGCGATGGGACCATCGCACTTTCACCATATCGTCTAACCTTTCTCCGCCCCGACGGTGAGCCCGTATACAACGTATTTCTGCATATAGATCTGCACGATCATGATCGGTACTGCGATGAACAGGCCACCGGCCATGAAAAGCATCGGGTTGTAGGGCTGGGATTCGTTATCGTTGACCTTGAAGAGCCACATCGCGACCGTCTCGTTGTTCGGCATCAGGATGGATGGCAGGATGAAGTCAAGCCATGGTTTCATGAAGGAGTCCACGGCGACGAATCCGAGGATCGGAACGGCGAGGGGGATGATGATCTTTATCATGACCTGGAGATTGGTCGCCCCGTCGATCCGAGCCGATTCATCGAGTGAGAGCGGAATGTTTTTCATGAATCCCCGGATGATGAAGGTGTTGAACGGGATGGAACCGGCAACATAGATCAATGCGAGATGCGGCCAGCTGTTCAACCAACCGAACTGGTTGAACAAGAGGAAGAGGGCGATCATGCCCATGAATGAAGGGAACATCTGCAGCCCCAGCATGGAAAGGAGCACGCCCTTTTTCCCTTTGAAGCGGTATCTTGAGAAGGCGAACCCGACAAGGGAGGAGATAATGACGGTGAGGACCGTCGAGACGGATGCGATTCCAAGGCTGACCAGGAAGGCCCTCGGGTAGTCCGGGAACATTTGTCCGCTTCCGCCCCGATAGGTGAATATTTCGACGTAGTTGGCCAACGACCAACGGGCGGGGTTCGGAATGATCGGTACCGCATTGAGGTTCTGGGTATCCGTGAAGGCTGCGGAAACCATCCACAGGACCGGGACCGTGATGATCACAAAGGTTACGGCAAGCCATGTATAGATGATTGTTCCAATCACGGTATTCTTGACTTTCTGTTTCGTGGAGTACCCTCTCAGGCGTTCTTGGGTACTGCTGGTGAATTTGCTTTCAGCCATGTTATTCCTCCTCCCAGAATGATTTGAGTCTTGAGAGTTGATAGATGGCGACGACACCGATCATGAGGAAGATCAAAATGGAGTAGGCGGCCGCCAGGTTGAACTGATTGACAGTCGAATCGAATGAAAGCTTATAGATCCATGAGATCAGGATATCGGTCTGTCCGGGGGCGATACCCACAAGGGATTGAGGGATTTCGCTTCTTGGATATGGAGGACCTCCACCTGTCAGGAAGTAGATGATGCCGAAGTTG
>JBKHIE010000023.1:0-16924 GCA_046538775.1 Candidatus Izemoplasmataceae bacterium | reverse complement strand
CGGTAAGGCGAGCAGGATACATAGTTGAGGCCTGCTTTGTGGAAGAAATGGATGGACGATGGGTCGCCACCATGTTCACCACAGATTCCAACATCGAGGTCCTTGTTCGCTTTCTTGCCGTTCACGGTCGCCATCTCGACGAGCTGGCCGACACCGACCTGGTCAAGGGATGCGAACGGGTCTTTCTTGAAGATGCCTTCTTTGTCATAGATCTTGAGGAAGCGTCCGGCATCGTCACGGCTGAAGCCGAACGTCATCTGGGTCAGGTCGTTGGTGCCATAGCTGAAGAAGTCGGCTTCGCTTGCGATGTCTTCGGCGGTAAGGGCGGCACGCGGGGTTTCGATCATGGTGCCGACGCGGTAGTCAAGGCTTTGACCGGATGCTTTGATCAGCTGGTCCGCGGTCTCGACGATGTAAGGTTTCAAATACTTGAGCTCATCGACGGTGCTGACAAGTGGAACCATGATCTCAGGGCGTACGTCGACGCCGGATTTCTTCATCTCAAGCGCGGCTTGGATGATGGCTTTCACTTGCATGACGAGAATCTCGGGATAGGTCACGGCAAGACGGCAACCGCGGTGTCCAAGCATCGGGTTGAACTCGTCAAGCGTGGCGATGGCACGGCGGAGACGCTCTTCGGTGACACCGAGTTTCTTGGCCACTTCAGGGACTTCGTCTTCGTCGGGAAGGAATTCGTGAAGCGGTGGGTCGAGTAGACGGATGGTGACGGATTTTCCGTCCATGACCTTGAAGATTTCCTTGAAGTCCTTGAGCTGGTGCGGAAGGAGTTTTTCAAGGGCCTTTTCACGTTCTTCCTTGGTTTCGGCGATGATCATCTCGCGGATGTTGGTGACACGGTCGCCTTCGAAGAACATGTGCTCGGTACGGGTGAGGCCGATGCCTTCGGCACCGAACTTGTGGGCGACTTCGCTGTCGCGCTCGTTGTCGGCGTTGGCTTTGACACCGAGGGTCTTGACATCCTTGCTCCAGGCGAGGATGGTCTGGAACTCCTCGCTGAATTCAGGGAGCTTGGTGTTGATCTTGCCTTCATAGATGTTACCGGTCGAACCGTCAATGCTGAAGTAGTCGCCTTCTTTGTATTCCTTGCCATTGATGGTCATGGTGCCTGCTTCTTCGTTGACCTGGACATCACCGGCTCCGGAAATACAGCTTTTACCCATGCCGCGGGCGACAACCGCTGCGTGTGAGGTCATGCCGCCAAGCTGGGTGACGAACCCTTCGGCGGCGATCATGCCTTCGATGTCTTCCGGGGACGTCTCTTTTCTGAAAAGAAGGACTTTTTCGCCGTTTTCTTTCCATTCGGCCGCCTTGGCACTGTCAAAGACGATGCGTCCGGTGGCGGCACCGGGTGAAGCCGCGAGGCCGGTCGTGATGACGGAGGCGTCTTCAAGGGCGCTTTCTTCAAAGACGGGGTGAAGGAGTTGGTCGATCTGTTCAGGGTCGACATGGTTGATGGCCTCTTCTTTGCTGATGATGCCATCACGCTCCAGGTCCACCGCAATCTTCACAGCCGCATGGCTGGTACGTTTACCGGTACGGGTCTGGAGGATGAAGAGTTTTCCGTCCTCGACGGTGAACTCGACATCTTGCATGTCTTTATAGTTTTCTTCGAGTTTGTTGGTGATCTCCACGATCTCTTCGTAGATCTCAGGCCAACGTTTGGAAAGTTCGGTTTCAAGGTCGAGCGGGGTGCGGATGCCTGCCACGATGTCTTCGCCTTGGGCGTTGAAGAGGAATTCTCCCCAGAGTGCGTTCTCGCCGTCTTTGGGTGAACGGGTGAAGAGGACGCCGGTTCCGCTGCTTTCACCGGTATTGCCGAAGACCATCTCCTGGACGTTTACGGCTGTACCGAGGTCGTCGGGGATGTTGTTGTGCTTGCGGTAGACGCGGGCACGCGGGGTGTCCCAGCTGCCAAAGACCGCATCCACGGACATGTAGAGCTGTTTCATCGGGTCTTGCGGGAATGGTTCGCCGACTTCGCGTTCGAAGATTTCCTTGAACTCCTTGACGACCCCGGTCCATTCCTCAGCGGTGATGTCCACATCGAAGTCATAGCCTTGTCTTTCCTTGAGGCCATCGACGACGGCGTCGAAGAGTTTCATGTCGACACCGAGGACGACATTTCCGAACATCTGGATCAGACGACGGTAAGCATCATTGACAAAACGAGGGTTCTCAGTCTTTTCAATCATGCCTTCAACGACTTCGTCGTTCATGCCGAGGTTGAGGATGGTGTCCATCATACCGGGCATGGAGACCTTGGAGCCGCTACGGACGCTCACAAGAAGGGGGTCGTGCTTGTCGCCGAACTTCTTGCCGGTCTCTTCTTCAAGTTTGTTTACGTAGGTCTTGATGTCCTCATTCAACTCAGGTGAGATCTTCCCACCGTTTTCGTAGTATTCGGTGCACATCTCTGTCGTGATGGTAAAACCTGCGGGCACAGGAATGCCAAGACGCTTCATTTGAGAGAGGTTGGCACCCTTGCCGCCAAGCAACGCTTTTTGATCCTGGGTACCTTCTCCAAACATGTAAATTCTTTTCATCTAATTCACCTTTCATAATAAAGTTTAGTACTTCATTAGCACAGAATATTATAGCATTAAGCATGGGCCTTTTCAACTGAAACAGCTACTGTAATTGGCGTAGAATAGCCCAAAAACGCTGATAACGCTTACAGCGTACGCATGACAAAACCCCCGGGGCGGGGGCTTTGGTTATTTCTTGACTTGGATGATGGAGCCATCCTCATTCGGATGTTCCTTCAAGTACTGGATGATGGCGGTATAATGCTTGTCGGTTCCAGGCTTGCACTGGGAGAGGTGCTTCACTTCCCCTTCGACGATGCCTTCGGCGAAGGCATTGCAGCCCGGATACCCGCACGCCCCGCAATTGATGCCGGGGAGGCGTTCCTCGACCCCCTTGACCCTGGGGTCGGGTTCGACTTTCAAGATCTCAGCCGCATACGCAAGACCGAGACCGAAGAGGGCACCCATGATGCCGAGTGTCAATACAGCAGCCATTTTACATAGCCCCTTTCGCGTAATCGTGTTTGATCGAGCAAGCATAGTTGTTGCAGGCGCCGCATGTCGCTTCGCTCACGTCGATCGCGCACCCCTCGGGTACGGGTGTCCGTTTGTTCATGACGTAGGTCAACAGATAAAGCGCGACAATGACGCCGATTACGATGAATCCTAACACCATCAGGCGATCCCTCCAAGCCCGAGGAACGCGAGGGCCATCATGCCTGCGATCACAAGCGATATGGGGACGCCTTTCCAGGCGGCCGGCACGTTCGCACCCTCGAGACGTTCACGGATGGTCGAGAACGAGAATATGATGAGGCCGAACCCAAGGGCCGTACCAAGCGCACTGGTCGCGGAGACCGCGAGCCCTTGAAGCACGCCGTAATCGGCTGGGAAGTCTGAGGCGATGTTCGATTCCGCCACCCCGAGGATGGCACAGTTCGTGGTGATCAGCGGAAGGTAGATCCCGAGGGACTTATAGAGGCCCTTGCTGACTTTCTTGATGAACATCTCAACCAGCTGGACCAAAGATGCGATGACCAGGATAAAGGCGATGGTCGAGATGTATTCGATATCATTGGGTACGAGAATGTAATAGTAGATGAGATACGTCGCGATGGACGCGATGACCATGACGAACATGACCGCCGCGCTCATTCCAAGTGCGGATTCGCTCTTCTTCGAGACGCCGAGGAACGGACAGACCCCGAGGAAGCGCATCAATATGACGTTGTTGATCAGCATCGATGAAATGATGGCGACAAAGAACACAGTCGGGCTCATGATGCGTCACCTGCCTTTTCCATTGCTTTTTTCTTGCGTTTCTTCTCGGCGGCTTCGCGTTTCTTCTCTTCAATGAAGCGCCGTCTTTCGTCCGCTTTCTTGAAAGCGTCGTAATTGCCTTTCGCCTGGAAGATGCCAAGCAATAACCCGATGACGATGAACCCGCCGGCCGGACCGGTGAAGACTTCCATGCCGAGGAGGTAGCTGTCGATGTTCATGATGCTGCCCTCAACCCCGAGCGGAAGGTAGACGCCATATGCGACGGCCCCGGTGGCGAGCACTTCGCGGGTGAAACCGATCAGGATGAGTGCGAACGTGAAGCCGAGGGCCATGCCGAGTCCGTCAATCGCGCTGTCGAGGACGCCGTTCTTGGACGCGAAGCTCTCGGCCCGTCCAAGGATGAGGCAGTTGACCACGATCAGCGGTATGAAGATGCCGAGCGCTTCAAAGAGCGCGGGCGCGTACGCTTCGGTGACCATCTCGACGATGGTCACGAAGGTCGCGATGACGACAATGTAGGAAGGCACGCGGATCTCGTCGGGAATAAGCCCCTTGATGAGTGAGACCACGATGTTGCTCATGGTGAGCACAAAGATGACAAGCAGTCCCATGCCGAGTGATGTTTCAACCGAACTGGTCACCGCAAGCGCGGGACACATGCCAAGGAGGAAGACGAAGATGGGGTTTTCCTTGATGAAGCCCTTGGTGAGGATGGCCATCCGTGTCACTTTGTTTTTCGATTGTTTTTTCTTAGGGTCGAATGTCTTGGCCATGATCAATCACTCGTCCTTTCTGATTCGTAGTCCAAGGCGGCGGCGATGACATCATAGATGGAATCGCCGGTTGTCGAAGCCCCGGAAAAAGCATCGTCGGTTTCGCTCTCTGTAACTTCCGTCTTGCCGTATAGCGTATCCAGTTCATCAATGACTTTTTCTTGGATGCCGTCGAAGGAATAGTCGCCTTCACCCGATGCTTCCATGGTGTCGTCTGTGAGAATGATTTCGATATGAATGATCTGGCCGTCCTCATCGATGGCGACTTGGATGACGTTCTCACTCTTGTATCCTTCCGCCATCCCCGTATACAGGGTGCCTTCTTCATCCCCGTCCACCGTATAGGGTTCGTAGCGGGACAGGTATTCATGATTGACCCGGGTGGTTCCGTCCAACAAGTCTGCAGCCTCATCGACGGCGTCGACCAATGTGGTTTCCGTTTCATCCTCAGCGTCATGGTCGATGTCTTCAAGATTGTCGCCTTCGTAGGATTCAAAAGCCTCCAAGACATCACCGTATTCGGATTCGGCATCCTCCTCAAAGGTGAAGAATCCGACAAATGCGTCTTCAGCGTCTAAAAGCATGTACACATCCCCGTCTTCCAGGGGAATGCGGTATGAGAATCCTAAGAATTCCGAATCAGCGTCATAGACTGCCTTTTCGTTATCGAACGCCAAGTCTTCAAATTTCTGCAGCACCTGATAAGAATCCGCATCATCAAAATGTTCTTGATAGAGTTCAAGCTCGGGATCCGATATCTCACCACCGGAACGGTCGATCGCCGCATCGATGACTTTCTGGACGCTCTCGTAGGTGACGGTCGCACCGGTGTTGCTATCGTAACTGATGTCATCAAACTCAGTATCGGATAACTTGGATATGTGGTTATCTTCAAGCGGTCTGACATAACTCGGCGTGTTGTCAGTGGAACTGATGACAACATCGACAAGGGTGTTACCGCTGATTCCAACAAGCACGGTGACGTCCCCTTGTGAGTTGCTGTCATGTCCACGGTAGATGGTTCCTATCTCTTCATCACCGGAATCGAGGATGGTGAACTTCTTATCGAGCACGTCGTCGTCCTCGATGTCTTCTTCTTCAACATCCGCAAGTTCGGGAAACATTTTCGCATAATCTTCATATTGCGCTTGAATACGGTTTTCCTCGATCCTGTCCTCGGTCAGGGTCTGAACCCCGACAATCGCAAGGCCGGAAAAACTCCCGATAATCAGGAGTACAAGCGCGGTTTTAAGCTTAGCCACCATACGTGACACCTCCAAGGACCGCTGCGACGGCTGCCACAATCACAAGCGCGAATAGGGCGACGCGCTTGAGGTTGAAGCTGGCGTGCGACCATTTGGAATACTCGATCGCCGGTACGAACATGTTCATGATCAGGATCGCAAAGACGACCCCTTCGGGCAGGCTTCCAAATAGCCTGATGACAAACGTCACAACCCCGAGACCGAAGGCGAAATAGATCCTTCCGGGCCTTGTGACGGGGATGGTGATCGGGTCGGTCGCCATGAATACGGCCCCGAAGAGCAGCCCACCGCTGAGCAGGTGCGTGAGCGGGTACCAGAACCCGAGGTCCTGCTGGAACATGACCGCGGTCGAAAGCACGAACACGGTGCCGATATAGGTGAGGGGGACGAAGACGTCAAAGGACCGTCTGAGTCCCAGATAAAGCCCGCCGACCAGGATGAGAAGGGCGCTCGTCTCACCGAGGGAACCGGGCAGTCCGATGCCTGAGAACATCTGCCAGTAGCTGTACGTATCGACGACGCTCGAATCGAACATGTCGCCCGAAAGCACGCTCAAAGCCGTCGCCCCGGCCGACGCATCGACATTCGCCTCATACGCGAGCGCGCCCCCGAATGAGAGCACGATGAAAACACGCGCGAAGGCTGCGATATTGAAGATGTTCTGACCCATGCCGCCGAAGATGAGCTTCGCCATGAAGACCCCGACGACACCCCCGATGGCGACAATGAGAAGCGGTGTCCGATCGGGCAGGGTGAGCCCGTAGATAAGACCGCTTGTCACTACGGAGAAGTTATAGATGGTGAAGCTTTTGTTGTTCAGGCTGAAACGACGGTTGTCTTCCTTGTTGTAGGCTTTCGCTTCCTCTTTTGCCTGCCTTTTCAGCTTCGGTGCTTCTTCCTTATAGGATTCAAGGAAAGCCTCGTACTGCTCTTTGGTGTAGGTGTCCTTCTCGCTTTCCATCTTTTCCTTGTTGCGCCGTTTTTGGTATTTGAGATCATCGAGTTTCTTAAGGGACTCGGTCGGGTTCTCATGCCGTCTGCGCTCAAGCGCATCGATGATCTGATAGTAGATGTATTCCATGCCCACCATGGAAAGGACCGATACGAGCAGGATCAAAAATGCATTCATGCCGTGCTCATAGATCGCAAACACCACAAGGGGTGAGAGCGCGATGCTGACATCGCGCATCATGCGGACAACGCGGGCGTTGGGCCGTCTTAGATGAGGGGCGTTTTTCGTCACGATTTCCATAGTATCACCTATTTGCTCTCCTTGATTAGATTTTTGGCCTCACGGACGTAGTCGGTCACGTGGATCTTGCTCGTGCACACGTACGCGCAGAGACCGCATTCGATGCACTTCATGGCGTCCAGATTCTCAGCCGCCTCGACATCGCCCCGCTTCACCGCATTCATGATCGACACCGGTTCGATATCGACGGGGCAGCTGTAGATGCATGAGCCGCAACGGACGCAGGGTTCTTCTTTGTAATCGGTGCTCTTCAGGACCAGGACGGACGTGGTGGTCGGGGTGACGACCACGTTGTCGGTCGGTACCGAAATGCCCATCATCGGGCCACCGATGACGATTTCGATTTCGTCCGCATCTTCCGTGTAGCCGTCCGAAAGCTTGATGAGGTCCTGGACGCTGGTGCCGACACGGACCAGGATGTCCTGAGGGAAATTGACGGCATCGCCGTTCACCGTGAGATGGCGCTTGGTGATCGGCTTGTTGTGTTTGACGGCCTCGTAGATCGAGGCGGTCGTCGAGACATTGAACCCGAGAATGCCATACTCCATCGGCAGGACGCCGACAGGCACCTTGACACCGACCGCGCTTTCAAAGGTCGCATTCTCCCAGCCTTGCGGGTAGTAGTCCTTCAGTTTCGCAATCCGGATGTCCTTGTCCTTGAAACGGGTGAGTTCGCGCTCGAGGACCTCGATGAGTTCCTTCTTGGTCTTCTTGATCGCGATGACGCCGCGTTCCGCGTTCACTGCCTGCATGATGTATTCAAGGCCGCGGAAGATGTCTTCCGGCTGGTCCTTGATCAGACGGTAGTCGCTGCTCAGGTAGGGTTCACACTCGACGGCGTTGATGACGACGGTGTGGATGTCCTTGTCGGTCGCGAGCTTGACGTATGAGGGGAAGCCGCTGCCGCCGAGACCCACAAGGGCTTTATCTCTCACTATGTCGACAAAGTCCTGCTGGGTCATCTTCTGGATGACGCTGTCGGGACGGTCGACGATGCTGGAACAGTATTCGTCCTTGAAGTCGTTGCGGATGGTGATGCATTCGACTTCGATGCCGGTCGAATCGATCATGGTGGTCTTCTCCTGGACGTAACCGCTGACCGTCGAGTAGATCGGCTGTTTGAAGAACCCACCCGAACGTTCACCGATGATTTCTCCTAGTTTGACCCTGTCGCCCTTGCTCACACTGAGCTCGTATTCCTTGCACCGGGCAGTCGTCAGGTTGATGTAGACGTGTTCGGGGTCGACATAGCGCAAGGTGGGAAGTTCCTTGGTCAGCTGTTTGTAGTCGCTGACCTTTTTCGCTTTGCTAATCATGGTTTCACCTCTCAGTTAATCGATATCAAATGGTTCAAGCATGGCCATGATGGTGTCTTCGAGTTCAGAAACCATCGCGTCCGCATTGTCCATGGAATCGCTTTTCAAGTTCAGATAGATCTTGAGTTTCGGTTCGGTTCCACTGGGACGCAGAACAAACCATAGGTCATCTTCGAAGATGAACTTTATGACGTTGGATTCAGGGTAATCAAGGGGCTTTGTCTCACCGTTTTCCTTGCGGGTCCCATAGAGGTAGTCCTCTTTCACAAGCAGTTTCTTGCCGAGGAGTCCTTCGGGTTCGTACCCGCGGAAATGGGTCATGATCGACTGGATGGTCTCGGTGCCTTCGCGGCCTTTGAGGACGATGCTGATGAGCTTGTCCTTGAAAGCGCCGTAGGTCGCATAAAGCTCGTTCAGGTAGTCGACGATGGTTTTTCCATCGTGTTTCAGCACGTTGGCGATTTCGGTGATCAGAAGGGTCGGCATGAGCGAATCCTTGTCCCTCACAATGGGGCGGAGGATGTAGCCGTAGGATTCCTCATAAGCCATGGTGAAGGTCTTGTCGCCGCTATCGACCTGACGGTTCATCTGGTCGCCGATGAACTTGAAGCCGGTCAGGGTCGACTGGACGTCGACACCGTACTTGCGGGCGATGGTCGCCGCGAATTCACTCGACACAATCGTCTGGAAGAACACGCTTCGTTCCGACAAGGCGCCTTTGGCGCGTTCCTCGGCGAGGATGTATTCCGCAAAGATGGCGGCGGTCTGGTTGCCAGTCAGGAAACGGTACTCCCCTTCGTGTCTGACCATGACCCCGAGACGGTCGCCGTCCGGGTCGGTCGCCACAAGCAGGTCCGCATCCACTTTCCTGCCGAGCTTCTTCGCTTCAGCGAAGGCGCTCTCGTATTCGGGGTTCGGGGAATCGACGGTCGTGAAATCCGGGTCGGGTTCCATCTGGCTTTCCACCGGATAAACGTCATACCCCGCCTCTTTCAAAGAACGGGTCGCAACCGTCGCACTCGCACCATGAAGCGGTGTGAAGACGACTTTCACCCTTTTTTCGAGATCCGCCTCGTATTGGATCTCGTGGACGTCTTTGATATAGGCGTCGTCGACATCCTCGCCCAACGTCTCAAGCAGGCCGAGTTCCCGGGCCTTTTCGATCGGGAGGCGTTCGATGGTGAAGAGGTCCTCGACGTTGTTCACGTTCTGGATGACCTTCTCCGCCTGGTCAGGAACGAGCTGACAGCCGGTATGGTCGTACATCTTGACGCCGTTGTATTCGGGCGGGTTGTGCGAGGCGGTGACCATGATGCCGCCCGCCGCATCTTTCAGTCGCACGCCGTACGAAAGCATCGGCGTGGGATGGAGGGTGTCATAGATATAGGTCTTGATGCCGAAGGCTGAAAGCACGCCGACACATTCTTCGGTGAAGACATCGCTCATATGCCGGTTGTCATGCGCAATGACCACACCGCGTTTCGCGGCGTTATCATAATGCGCCATCAGGAATTCCGCGTATCCGTACGCCGCTTTCCTGACCGTATAGATGTTCATCCGGTTCGTACCCGGACCGACGATGCCGCGCATGCCGCCCGTACCGAAACCGAGGTGTTTGTAAAACGCTTCTTCGATCTCGGCTTCATCCATTTTCTTCAGTGTGTCAAGCAGATCCTTATCGAGGCTTTCCTCGTTCAACCATTTCATATACCTTTTTTTGACTGCTTCATTCACGGTTCTCACACCCTTTTTATGGTTTGCCTAAAACATTTGTATTATAACTTATTACCCCTCTTTTTTCAACAAATAATCGGTTTTTCTAAATTGCTCCAAATAAAAAAGCCCCTTATCAAGAAAGGCTTGATAAAGGGCTCAGGTTTGAAAAGTGGTGTTTATTTCTTCTTCTTCGGTTCGACGAAGTCCTTGCCGGGCGTCCACCCACAGGGGACGAGCTTGCCTTCGGCCTCGTTTTGGAACACCTCGAGGGTGCGGAGCACCTCATCGACGTTCCGCCCGCCTTCGCCATGGTTCACGTGCGCGGCTTTGAGCATGCCGTCGGGGGTGATGATGAAGGTCCCCCGCCATGCGACGCCCTTCTCTTCATCGAGAATGCCATACGCTTCACTCACGGTATGGGTGCTGTCGCTCGCATGGATGTGGTTCAGGCGGCCGAGGTCGCCCAGGTCCTGCCAGGCCAGATGGGAGAATACGCTATCGGTCGAGGCGGCGATGAGTTTCGCGCCTTTTTCTTCGAACTTCGCATTGAGCTCGTTGAACCTCTGGATCTCGGTCGGACACACGAAGGTGAAGTCCAGCGGGTAGAAATAAAGAACGACCCATTTGCCGTCGGCGAGGAGCTCATCGAGCGTCACTTTACCGAAACGGTCCGTGCCTTCGCCTTCCGGCAGGACGGCCTCCATTTCAAAACGTGGCGCCTGTTTGCCGACCTTGGCAGCGGTCACGTAAAATTCATTTTCATATTTCATAGTAAATGCCTCCTTCAGGTTTTCTATGCCTAGCATACTGACTTTTTATAGGTTTTCCAAATATCGTGCTTCATTTTTCAATCATGCGGTTTCATTCCAAATAAGCGGCACTCGCCCGGGCCAGGATGTGGTAAAGGCCGAGCACGATGCACCCTTTGAAAAGGTTGAACGGGATGAAGATGACCAGAATCGTCGCAAGGTAGCCGGCACGGAAGGATAGGCCGAACGATTCGGGGCTCACGGTGGCATCCAGGTGATAGACCGTCGGGTGACCGAACCAAAGCGGCGTGATGAAGAAATAGTTCGCGACCACCATGATCAGCGTCACGCCAAGGATGGTGAAGACGGATGTGGAAAGGCGGCGCCTGAAGCCGAGGCGAAGCGCGAGTGAAAGGCCCGCGACGTACCCCATCGAAGCGATGAACGCGGAGATCTGCCCCACCGCGAAAGGCCCGACGGCGCCCTTGAAAAGCAGGTGGACGAGGGCCTTCATGAGTCCCACAAAGGCGGCCTCCTTCCATCCGAAGAGGAAAAAGGCGATCAAAACCACCACGTCGCTCACATCGAGCGCCATCACGAGCACGGGGATCTCGAAAAGCATGAGGACCGCACCGAGGGCCGAGAGGATGGCGAGGGTGGTCAGGTTCTTAGTCGAGGACATGGGGGCCTCCCTAACGCTTGAGCGGCTTTAGTTTCCAGATGTCGTCCGCGTAGTTCCCGATGGTGCGGTCGCTTGAGAAATAGCCGCTTTGGGCGATGTTTATGAGGGCGCTTCGGACCCAGGCTTCTTGGTCCTTATAGTATTCGTTCAGGTTCTCATGCGCCTTCTGATAGGCCCGGAGGTCCTTCAGGACGAAGAACCGGTCCTCATTCAAGAGGTTGTCGCGGATGTCGTGGAAGAGCCCGTGGTCGCCGTTCAAAAAGCCGTTGG
Source organism: Candidatus Izemoplasmataceae bacterium (assembly GCA_046538775.1). Classification (GTDB taxonomy): domain Bacteria; phylum Bacillota_I; class Bacilli_A; order Izemoplasmatales; family Izemoplasmataceae; genus M55B118. The sequence goes on along the minus strand of JBKHIE010000023.1, from coordinate 5,074 downwards.
TGAGCTGGTCGATGACTTCCTTGATGTCCTCGTTCGTCTCATAGATCGCCCTCGGGTTGTAGCCGCCCTCTTCATAGAGGGCGTTCACTTCTTCGCTGTCCATGCCGAAGATCTCGATGTTGTCCTCGCCGACGAGCTCGGCGATCTCGACATTGGCCCCGTCGAGGGTCCCGATGGTGAGCGAACCGTTCATCATCAGTTTCATGTTTCCGGTGCCGCTTGCCTCCTTGGATGCGGTTGAGATCTGCTCGGAGATGTCGGAGGCGGGGATGATCTGTTCGGCGTAGGTGACGTTGTAGTTCTCCACAAAGACGACGGTCAGGTGGTCCTTGGTGTCCGGGTCCTCGTTGATCCGCGTGCCGATGGCGTTGATGAGCTTGATCACCTTCTTCGCGAAGTGATAGCCCGATGCGGCCTTCGCACCGAAGATGAACGTATGCGGCACATAGTGCTTCTTGAAGGTCTCATCACGCTTCAGGCGGTTGTAGACCATGAGTATGTGAAGCGCGTTCATGAGCTGGCGCTTGTATTCGTGCATGCGTTTGATCTGGACATCGAAGATGCTGTGTTCATCGATCGGGATGCCCTGTTCGCGTTCAATGCGTTCTTTCAGTTTCAATTTGTGGTTCAGTTTCATGGTCTTGAAGCGTTCATGCGTCTTCTTATCGTCGACCTTGTCCATGAGTTTCTTGAGTTCGGTCGGCTTGCTGAGCCATTCATCACTGAGTTCATCGAGCATGCTTGCGAGTTCCGGGTTGATGTGCTTGAGCCAGCGGCGGTGGGTGATGCCGTTGGTCTTGTTGTTGAAACGCTCCGGATACATTGCATAGAAGTCCTTCAGGGCGTGCTTTTTGAGGATGTCCGTATGTAGGGCGGCCACGCCGTTGACACTGAAGCTTCCGACAATGGCGAGATGCGCCATGCGGACTTCACCATGGCTGATGATGGCGAGCTGTTCGATCTTTTCGTGGTTGCCGCCATGGATGGATGTCAGGTGCTCGCGGTAGCGCCGGTCGATCTCCTCGATGATCTGATAGATCCGTGGCAGGACCGGCTGCATGATGTCGCGGGGCCATTTCTCAAGCGCCTCCGCAAGCAGGGTGTGGTTCGTATAGGCACACGTCTTGGACGTGATGGCCCATGCCTCGTCCCAGCCGTAGCCATGTTCGTCGACAAGCATGCGCATCATCTCGGGGATGATGAGGGCGGGGTGGGTGTCGTTGATCTGGAAGACGTGTTTTTCCGCGAAGTCATCGAGCGTATCGTGCGTTTTCAGGTGATGGCGGATGATGTCGCGGACCCCGGCCGCAGAGAAGAAATACTGCTGCTTGATCCTGAGGACCTTCCCTTCACGGGTCGTATCGTCAGGGTAGAGGAAGCCGCTGATCTGACGCACTTCATCCTCATAATCGAAGGGATGCTGGTCCGCGGGGTAGACATCGGTCGGTTCGGCGCTCCAAAGTCTCAGGTTATTGACGACTTTGCCGCCCGCACCGACGATCGGGACGTCGTAGGGTACGGCGTTGATCTTCTCATCGGGGGTGTGGATGGCGCGTCCCCCTTCATGCCGGACCGATCCCGCGAAGGGGATGGTGATGGTCTCTTCGCTGTTTCTGACTTCCCAGACATAGCCGTCTTTCAGCCAGTCGTCGGGTTTTTCGACCTGGAAGCCGTTCTTGAACTCCTGTTCGAAGAAGCCATAGCGGTAACGGATGCCGTTGCCGTGACCTGCAAGCCCGAGTGAGGCGATGGAATCGAGGAAGCAGGCGGCCAGGCGGCCGAGCCCGCCGTTTCCGAGGCCGGCGTCCATCTCGTAGTGCTCGACTTCATAGAGGTCGAGCCCCATCTCCTCAAACGCCTCGGCCACGAAATCACGCAGGCCCAGGTTTTCAAGGTTGTTGGTGATGAGACGGCCCATGAGGAATTCCATGGAGAAATAATGGAGGGTTCTCGGGTCCTCCTTGTCCAGGTAGGCTTTATGGTCATGCCAGTGGGTGGCGATCTTTTCAAAGACGAGTTCGCCGAGGGCGTGGTAGCGCTGGCGGGGTGAGGCCTCCTTCAGGGTGACGACCTCATGGGTCAACAGGTGGTTCTTGAATGCTTCTTTGAATGTGTCCTTGTTCTTGAATGGGTTGGTTTGCATAGTATTCGACGGGGTTCCGTCTACTCCTTTCTGAATGCTATTCATTGAACAATGTCTGATAGATCTCAAGCATCTTCTGCGCCTGGGTGTCCAGTGAGAAGTCTACCTGCATGGCGTTTTTGACCATGGATTTCCAGACATCGTTTTGTTCCATGTAAATATGGTACGCGGTCTCAAGGGTGTTTTCAAGGGTCTCTTTTTCATAGTTGTCGAACATGAAGCCCGTACCGCTCTTGGCGATCGGGTCGTAGGGCTCGACACTGTCGGCGAGACCGCCCGTCTTGTGGACGAGGGGAAGGGTGCCATAGCGCATCGCGATCATTTGCGCAAGCCCGCAAGGTTCGACGCGCGAGGGCATGAGGAAAAGGTCGGCCCCGGCGTAGATGTAGTTCGGGACGGCCGAATCGTACCCGATGTTGAGACAGATCTGTTTGGGGTGGGCCTCCTTCAAGGCCCTGAGTTTTTCGATGTAGGTCTCACTCCCGCTTCCAAGCAGCACGAACTGGACGTTCTTGTATTTGGAGAGGAAGGCGTCCATCGCCGGGATCAGGATGTCGAAGCCTTTTTGTTCGGTGATCCGTCCGATCATCGCCACCACGAAGTTGCGCACCCCCATCTCAAGCCGCATCTTCTTTTGCAGGAAGAGCTTGTTCTCGGTCTTGGGGAAGATGTCGTTGATGTCGTAGTTGGAAAGGATGAGAGGGTCGGTGCTCGGACGGTGCTTGCTGGAGATGCCGTTCAGGATGCCATAGAAATCGCGGTCGCGCCGGGCGATGGGATGGGTGAGGTTCTTGGCATAGTATTCATGCCGGAGCTCATCGCGGTAGGTGGGGGAGACCGTGGTGATCTTCGTCGCTTCGGCAATCCCGATCTCGAGGAAGTTGAGGGCGTCCTCTTCGAAGGGTTCGATCCGTCCGGAGAGGACGTATGGGTCGCACACGCCCTGGTAGTCGATGTTGTGGATGGTGAGGATGCTTTTGATCGGACGCTGCCTTTTCACCTTCATCAGCACCGGCAGAAGCGCCGCCTGCCAGTCATGGAGGTGCAGGACGTCGAAATGGTCGATCGCGTCCATGACCTCCTCCAGGGCGATGTTGAAGAAGGCGAAGCGTTCGCAGTCGTCTTTGAAACCGTAGAGTCCGCTGCGCTCGAAGTACTTGAAATTCTCTAGGAAGTAATACTTCACCTTGTTCTTGTAAAGGACATGGACTTTGACTTCCTGGCGCTCGCCGAGATACTCCACGACGTGACTCATGAGAAACTGATAGCTTTCATGGTGGTTTTCCTTCACGCTCTTGTAAAGCGGGATCACCGCGCTCACTTCGATGCCCTTCTTGGACAGGGCGCGGGCGAGGCCGCCGGTGATGTCGGCGAGGCCGCCGGTCTTCGCGTAGGGATGGAGCTCGCTTGCGACCATGAGGACCTTGAGGCCGCTATGGTCGGTGATCACTTGTTCTTTCTGGGTGACGAAAGGCTGGATGTGCGAGCCTTCGAGGACGGTGTTCTTCTTGACGACGGTCCCCTTGTCGAGGATGACGTTGTTGAGTTGCACCCCGTCTTCGATGACGCTGTTGTTCATGATGACGCTGTTCTTGATGACGCTTTTCTTCGAGATGATGCAGTCGCGCCCGATGATGCTGTTCTCGATCCGCCCGTAGATGGACGAGCCGCTTGCGACCATGCTGTTGTAGATGATCGCCGAGGCGCCATAGTAGGCGGGGGGTGCGGGCTTCTCCTTGGAGATGATCGGGTAGTCGTCGTTGAAGATGGTCTTACCGATCTCGAATTTGAGCATGTCGAGGTTCGTCTTCAGATAGACATAAGGGTTGGTCACCATGCTGGTGTAGCCCCCGTGGTCGATGATGTGGGTGTTGATCTTCGGGTCGTTCACGAGGTCCTTCGGTGTCTTGTGGGGGATGATGTCGTATTCGAGGATGTAGTTGAGCAGGAACTCCTTTTCCATGATGAACGTCTTGAGACGCTTGCGTCCATGCATGACTTCGCTGATGTCGGCACCGGCGTCGATGTGCTTTTGCATCAGGTCCTCAAGGGCGACGTTCCACACGATCGAAGGGGGCGTGACCATGACGTATTTCTGAGGGCTCCGGCGGAAATACTCGATGTGTTCATGCATGCGCTGGAAGGATAGCATATCCTCCCCCGGAAGCATCATGTTCTTCGGGGGAAGGATGAAGAGGCCGTCGTTCCTACGGTCGAGGTTCCACCGTTTTCCGCTTCCCACATGGTCCTGCATCGAGCGGTAGTTGCCAAGGGGGAAGATGGCGGCGTTGATGATCCGGGCGTTTTTGATGTTGGAGAGGGTGAAGTCGATGAGCCTGTACTTCCCTGCGAAAGGCAGGGCGCCGGGCGTCCTGTGCAAGGTGAGTTTGTCGAACGCTTCCCGGTGGGAGGCGTCGATGATGACGAGCATGTCAGGCATCGCTTTCACCTCCGAGGGCCCAGAGCGTATCGTTGTCGATGACGGTCACTTCATCGAATTCGAGTTTGGTGTTGGGGAGGATGATGGTGTCTTCCAGGATGATGGCGTTCTTGATGCGGGAGTTCTCACCGACGACCGCGTTCTGGAAGATGAGGGAATCCTCCACGTGCGCGTTTTCCTTGATGGCCACCCCGTTTGAAAGGATGGAATGGACGATGCTTCCGCTTACAAGGCAGCCGTCACTGATCAGGCTGTTCTTGATGAGGTCATGGCGCATGACATGGTGCGGGGGCAAATCGGAAGAGCGGGTGTAAAGGGGCAGGGTCGAATAATCGTTCAGCTTGATGTATTCGGGATGGTCCAGAAGGTCCATGTTGGTCTCATAGAGGCTTTCCACCGTCCCGACATCCCTGAAATACCCCTCGAAGACGTAGCTGTTGATGGAATAGCCGTCTTTGAGGGCTTTCGGGATGATGTGCCGTCCGAAATCG
>JBKHIE010000116.1:0-3982 GCA_046538775.1 Candidatus Izemoplasmataceae bacterium | reverse complement strand
TCTGGCGGTTTTATTATTGCATGGCTTTTCGTGTTCGGATCCATCCTGTGGCCGTGACCGATTATTTTTCGTAATCCTCAGCTTTTTTGGGCTGAATCCAGATGGCTTCGCCACCCAGCGCTTCATCGACTTCCTCGTGATCATAGTCTAGAACAAAGCCGTCGGAATCGGGACAAAGCATGGAGTCAAACCGTTCTCTGGTAAAAGGCACTTTCTTCAGTTCATTGTCAATGTTGCGGTATAGATACACTTCGTGCCAGATGGCCTTGTTGACTTCGCTATCCGTTGGTTCGGCGGCCGTACCCTCATTGCCTACTTGGTCGATGGCATTGACTCTTTTGAATTCAGCATCTTCGCTTCCATGCCCTGATGAGGGGAATTTAGGGGTGACAAAGTTGGAAGGCATATTGTCTTTGATTCGGAGACTTGCTCTTAGTTCTACGTATTCTGGAATGTCTGTAGGTTCGATGACTTCTATCTCCATTTGAAGGTATCCCGGTTCAGGAGAGAACACCGTCATTCTGAGCTTGTCTCCTGGGAAATAGTAATGTTCCGGATTCTGATAACTGGCATTTTCCCAAGTGTTGCTTCCGTTATGGATGTACCTCCAGAATGGTCTGAAGGTGACGCTCTGATCACCGGGGGAAAGACAATAGGCATTGTTGCAAGCAGGCATCCAGGATAATCCGACATCGGATTCGGCGCCTGCATTCCCACCCAGATAGATTGAAGGATTGTCAAGATACCGTCCGTCCTCATAATCATAGCGGTTATCTGAAAGGTTGACTTCAGGGAGTGTGATGACGCCTTCAATCCCTAGCCAGGCATCTTCGCTTGATACAGCTTTATTATACCAGGCACCTGGAAAGCAACGGGATCCTTCTGGAGGATCCACTTCATCCGCGATCGCGTCCCTATGGACGGGCGCATCAACAGGGCGCACCAGTTCTGTTTCCTCTGGGGAGTGCAAAGGTTCATAATGGGTAACGATGGTCGAAAGCGTCCTGGTTTTCTCTACTTCATTCAAAGACAAGGTAACCGTCATGGTGACTTCGACCTCATCCCCTTCTTCTGGAAGGGTGGTTTGGCCTTCGTTGTCAAGATATTCTGGATGGCTTGACTCCCAGTCAAGTTCGACTCCATCTACCGATTCGGGAAATGAATATTTTTTCTCATAGATGGTGCGTCTTGGTAAATCCAATGACTCCATTGCGTGATCGACGTAGGCTTCATCGGAAGGTTCAACTGTGACCGTATAGGATTCAGTCAACGCTTCTCCATCAAGTTCATAGACGGCTTCGAGTTCCACCGTTTTTGATTCTATGCCCTCAAGAAGCACTTCGCCCTGATCATTGATGATCTCAGGATCACTGCTGGTCCATTCAATCGAGATGTCTTCATACGAACCGGGAAGGTCAAGCGTGTCACCGTCTTGGACATTCTCTGGTACTTGGATCGTTGTTTCGGCCTCTTCAAGAAGCGATTGAGGGGACGCTTCCTCTTCCGATAAATTGCAAGCCGTCAACAATAGAAAGATGCTCGTGGTCATTAATACCTTTAACATGGATGTTCCTCCTTTAATAGCTTGGCTGCTTCCTTATCAAGGAGCACCGTTACCTTATTGTGTAGTTTTAATGCACTGGCGGGGCATTCGGTTGTGGGAGGGGCCTCAACCATTGATTGAACGGCCTCCGCCTTGTTTGTTCCAGACGCCAATAACATTATTTCCTTTGCCTGAAGGATTGAATGTATGCCCATGGTAATGGCCTTGTTTGGAACCTTGGCCCTGCTGGGAAAATGCTTCTTGTTGTTTTCTTTTGTAATCGGATCCAACTCTATGACATGGGTCGTGCTCTCAAAAGATGTACCGGGCTCGTTGAATCCGATATGTCCGTTGGCTCCAATCCCCAGGATTTGAAGGTCAATCGGGTGTTTTTCTAAAGCGGACTCATAATCTTCAATCGCCTTGCTTAAGGGAATACCGTTTCCTTTTGGAATAAAGGTGTTTTCAAGGGCGATGTTCAAATGTCTGAACAGGTGCCTCTGCATGTATGCGTGATAACTGTTGTAATCCTTGGAGTCGAGACCGATGTATTCATCAAGATTAAAAGTGACAACATCTGAATAGTCCGTATGGTTGTGAATGTGATCATCAATCAGGTATTGATACAATTTCAAGGGGGTGTCTCCCGTTGGAAGACCAAGGACGGGTCTTTGGTTCGTTTCTATGGTCTGAACGGTTTTTTCAGCCGCATAGCGGCTCATCTCATCCACTGAGTCAAATACTAGTAGTTTCATAAGAAGCCTCCGAAGCCTATCGTTATGGGGTTCGTATTTTAAGTTTATAGAACAGTCCTAAAAGAACAGCAATCAATGCTCCACTCGCAACCATGATTGGTATGGACCATTTACTGATTTGCCTCTGTGCATCTTCTTCCGATTCGTCGTTTTGTTCATCGTTGTCGGGATTTGAATCCGGATAATCCAGCGCTAATGGGTCGGGGCGCTCTGAATCGTTTTCTGGATGCCACAATTCTCTTTGAATCAGATCCCGGCTTATTTTAACATCAACGAGATTCATCATGCGTTCGGTATCTTCTGTCAAACGATCGGCCGCTGGTGTTTCAAGCAAGACCGGTGCGTATGATTTCAATACTTTCAATTGGTTGTAGATTTCCATATAATCCGCCGCATTGGACAAGGGATTTTCAGTAAGAAGCTCATCAAGCATTCGTCTGAGTTCTTCGCTATCTTTCATCTGGTCATTTGGAGCATAAAGATTATTGATCTTATCCTTCTGCTTGTCCACAAAGGCCTGGATCAGAAGCTCCATGTCGGAATGCGGCAATAGGGCCTTGTCACGGTTGGAGCTCTTCTGTAGCGCTTCTTCATGCGTCGCATTTCCATTGACATTGTGTGTGGCGAATATGGCATATCCGAATGCCCCTATGGCATGAACCTCATTGATCTGCATCTGATTGTCAAAAGGGGTATAACCAAAATACACTGGGGCAATCCCGGTATATTGAAACGCAAGCGGGTGGGCGATGTCTTGGATGATTGAAGCTTTGTCAGCGACAATGTCGGGGTCCCCATGGTAGACCATGGGCGCAATATGGTCGATGTAGCCATTTTCAATCCACAAGGGCCATTCTTGATAATACTCACGGACCGCCTTATCGGGTTCGGGGACCACGGCCATGGAAAACTCTGCTTCAGGATTGATCTCAAATACCGCGTCCCGAATCGCTTTAAGGGATTCGGTCACTTGATTTTTCCTGAATTCGATAAATTTCTGGAACACTTCCTCGTCTTCTTCGACGAGTGTCTTGATGTCCCCTTCGATGTCGTATTCTTCTTTGAACCGGTTCATGGCGGTTTCAGTGTAGCCGGAATCGGTGCGGGTGCCTGGGTGGTCAACATCCGAGAGGTATGGGTAGCGGATGTAGTCGAACTGCATGCCGTCCAGATCATAATTGGTGAACATTTCCTCATGAAAACGGACAAGATAGTTTCTAAGGTCAAGGTTTGCAGGGTCGCCGAATATGGTGCTGTTTTGGATCCGGGTGCCGTCATGATTCACCATCCGCCAATCGGGATTATCGGTCAGGACATTGGATAAGGGTCTTCTTTCAGACCCGAGGAAGAATATGCTGTTCCAAGCATGGACTTCAATCCCTCTTGAATGCGCTTCTTCGATGAAGGCCTTCAAGTAATCGTCACCATGATCCCCGTAACGGTTGCCCGATACATCGGGATGGGTATCCAGGAGTTCAGAAGGATAGCTCGAGTAGCCCGACCACAGGGTCTCGACATAGATCATGTTAAAACCGAGGGACTCCCAGAGATCGAGATTGCTCTGGATCTCTGCCAGGGTTTGCTCATTCGGGCGATGCCACATGGCACGGGCATCTATCGTATGCGAAACGCTTAGGGCATAATGAAGATCATCTTCAAGACCGGCCATGTGGGCATGATGCTG
>JBKHIE010000022.1:0-17200 GCA_046538775.1 Candidatus Izemoplasmataceae bacterium | reverse complement strand
CTTCGCTTATGGCGCGTGAAAAGCCGAGGATGAGACTGAGCAGGATGAAAGGGCTCGTCTCCCTAAGAAGAAGCCAGACCTTGTCCATCCGTTTCGCCCCGAGGGTGGTCGCGGTGTTCAATATCTCCAGTTGCGTCTTCTCGCTCATGATGATGATGTTCCCGGTCACAATGGGAAAGACGAGAAGTGTCTGGGCCAAATACATCGCCGTCCGCGTAAAAAGCAGGTTGGCGTTCGCAAGCGGTCCCGCAAGGAAGAGAAGCACGAAAAGACCCAGGACGACGGGCGGGGTTCCCATGAATGTGAAAATGACCTTTTTGACCGTGCGTTTGAAGGGAAAATGGGAAATGCTGATCAAAATCCCGCTGATGATGCCGATGACGCCTCCGGTCAATGTTGCCAACAGCGAAATCATGAGCGACAAGAAGATGATGGAATAGATTTCCGCATCAAAAGTGACAAGCAGTCTGAAAGCTTCCTTCAATCCTTCGATAATCATAGAATTCTCCTAATCATAAGGGTAGAACAACGTCTCCCCATCCACCTTGTAATCCGCGATCAAGGCTTTCGCCTCGCCTGAAACAATCCATTGATAGAACGCTTCCGCGCCGTCGGTATCCCGGTTATGAAGCGACCCCGAAACCTTGATGACGCCGTAGGGGTTCAAAAGCGTGTCATCATCCTCATAGACGGGTTCAAGGTCCAGCGTATCCTTCATCGAAAGATACGTCCCGCGGTCGGAAAGCGTGTAGTACCCTTTCAAGGTGGCCATCGAGAGCGTCGATTCCATGCCCTGTCCGGATTCGTCGTACCAGTCGTCCTCCGTGGATACGGACAACCCGGCCTCCTCCCAAAGGAACTTCTCCTTGGCATGCGTACCGGATTCATCCCCACGGGAGATGAAGGGTTCCTGCCCGTGGATTTCATTCAGGAACGACGAAAGGGTTCCATCGTGGTCGAGCGGTTCGGGCCCGAGGAAGACGAAATGGTTGTACATGAGTTCATGGCGTTTCTCCCCGTACCCGGCATCCATGAAGGCCAACTCTTTCTCGCGGTCGTGTACGAGCAGCACGTCCGCCTGACCGTCTTCGGCTGTTTTGATCGCCGCGCCGGTGCCCTTGGCGATGACATCGACCTCAAATCCCGTCTCTTCTTCAAAATGGGGGGTCAGATAAGAAAGAAGACCGCTGTTTTCAACCGAGGTCGTGGTCACGAGCCGGATCGATTGATCCCTCCCACATGCCAATAGCATCAAAAGCACAAAAACCGATGCAAAGAGTAGAAGTTTTTTCATGTGCCCTCCAAATAAAAAGGGTTCTCCACAACGAAAAGGAAGTGAAAAACCCGATTCCTTTCCAATCATGGGAGGCATGAACATTTCTATTCATACCCATCGGCCATGGTCCATAGATATCCTTTAGGATTCATGGCTCGGAACGTTTTATACGTTCATTATAGCTTAGATTAGTGAAAAAAAATAGGTTGAATAGCCGATAATTCGTGTCACTAATTAAAAAAATTTTAACCATCATGCATTTTTCAGGTATGGAATTGAAAGGGCTTCCTTTTTAAAGTATAATTAATTTATAATATAGAAACTAATAAAAGGGGGCATCATATGTTTGGTTACATGGGTAAAATCTTAAGAATCAATCTTACAGACGGTTCAAAGAAAGTCGAAGATTTGGATTTCGAGCTGGCCAAAAAATTTGTCGGGGGCCGCGGACTGGGCTCCAAGATGCTTTATGATGAAATCGACCCGAAGATCGACGCCCTTAGTCCTGAGAACAAGATCATCTTCATGAACGGACCGATGTCCGGCACACCGACACCGACCGGTGGGCGTTACATGGTCATCACCAAATCCCCACTCTCAGGCACCATCGCCTCTTCAAACTCCGGTGGCACATGGGGCGCCCGCCTCAAGTATGCCGGCTACGACGGCGTCATCGTCGAGGGTAAGGCGAAGGATCCGGTCTACGTGACCATCGATGAGGATTCGGTGGAAATCAAGGACGCTTCGGATGTATGGGGAAGACTCGTGCATGAGACAACCGACATGTTGCAAAAAGACAAAGACACCAACGTCCTCACCATCGGTCCCGCCGGCGAGCGGATGAGCCGCATGGCCTCAATCATGAACGAGCGCGACCGCGCTGCCGGACGCAGCGGCGTCGGCGCGGTCATGGGAAGCAAGAACCTGAAGGCGATCGTCGTCTCGGGCAAGAAGAAGGTCAGCCTCTCCGACGAGGCTCAGACCCGTCAGAACAACAAGGACGCCACCAACAAGCTCAAGGAGAACCCGGTCACCGGCGAAGGTTTGCCGACTTACGGAACCGCCGTGCTTGTGAACATCATCAACGCGAACGGCGTTTTCCCGACCAACAACTTCCAAACAGGCACTTTTGATGAAGCGGAAGCCATATCCGGCGAGACCATCGCCGAGAAATACCTCGTCCGTAAAGATCCCTGCCACCGCTGCCCGATCGCCTGTGGACGTTACACCCGGACGAAAAAAGTCGAAGGTGGCGGCCCCGAGTATGAAACCATCTGGGCCTTTGGCGCTGACTGCGGCGTAAGCGACGCTGAAGCTGTGATCGAAGCGAACCACTGGTGCAACCAGTACGGCCTTGACACCATTTCCGCCGGCGCCACGCTCGCAAGCGCAATGGAACTGAAAGAGCGCGGTCTTTTAGACCATGTGGACTTTGAAGGCCACGAACTCGAATTCGGCAATGCCGAATCGATGATCTACTGGCTCAAGAGGACCGGTGAAGGCGAAGGCTTCGGCAAGGAACTCGCCCAGGGATCATACCGTCTTTGCGAATCCTACGGTCATCCCGAACTCTCCATGAGCGTCAAGAAACTCGAACTTCCGGCCTACGACCCACGCGGCGTGAAAGGCCACGGGCTCAACTACGCCACCTCGAACCGCGGCGGCTGCCATGTCCGCGGCTACATGATCTCACCGGAAATCCTCGGTCTACCGGAGAAACTCGAACGTCTGGAGCTCGAAGGCAAGCCCACATGGGTCAAGATCTTCCAGGACCTGACCGCCTTCATCGATTCGTCCGGCCTATGCCTCTTCACATCGTTCGCCCTTGGTGCGGATGACTATGCGAATATCTACAACGCCATCGTCGGTACCGAGTGGACCGCGGATGATGTCTTGAAGGCTGGCGAACGCATCTACAACATCGAACGCCAGTTCAACTTGGAAGCCGGTATTTCACCCGATGAGGACACACTGCCCAGTCGCTTCCTTGATGAAAAGATGCCCGAAGGCCCGACCAAAGGCCATGTCCATGAACTGAGCAAACTCCTGCCCGAATACTATACTTTGCGCGGCTGGGATGAAAAAGGCGTTCCCACCAGGGAGCGGCTTAGCGAACTCGGTCTCTAAGCGAGGGAAGGTAAGTGGAGGAATGAATGGAACCATTCATTCCTCCTTGGTTTATCTATGCGAAAAGTCTATCTGGAACTGACGAACCGATGCAACCTGAATTGTGTCATGTGCTACAGGAACTCATGGTCGGAGACGCTCGGTGACATCGAAAAACGCACCATCGACCGTGTCAAGGACTCGCTTGCCCCGGGTATACCCGTTGTCTTCGGAGGTGTCGGAGAGCCGACGGTGAGCGAGCATTTTCAGTATGCGGTCGAACAGTTCAAGGACCACGACCTTGAAATCACCACCAACGGCGTCATGACGAAAGGGACAATCGACATCCTTTGCCGGGCCTTCAAGAATGTCATCATCAGTGTCGATGGCACGGAAGAGACCTACCAGTCGATAAGGCGGACCGATTTCAAACAGGTCGTCGAGACGCTTGACACCATTTACGCCTATAAGAAGAAGCACAAGACGAAGTACCCCGAACTCGAATTCGCCTTCGTGCTCAGCAAGAGCAACAAGGATAGCATCTATCCGGTCATAAAGATGGCCAACCGCTACGATGTGAAACGCATCCTCGTCTCGCATCTCATGCCCCAGAACCCAGCCCAGACGAAAGACATCTACTATGACGAACATTTCAACCCCGAAGGGCGCGCGTTCATGAAAAAGGTCATCAACACCGCCTATTTCCAAAACCGGGTGGTCGTCTCGTTTCCCTACATGGAGATCAAGACAGAGCGTCTCTGCCAGTTTGTCGAGAACGACTACACCTACGTCGACCACAAGGGCGACGTGGTACCGTGTTACCGGTTTGCGAACACATACAGGGAATACGTCTTCGGAAGAGAGAAGACCGTGAAGAAACATGCGTTTGGAAACGTCCTCGAACAATCGCTTGAATCGATCTATCAAAGCGAATCCTACCGGGACTTCAGACACGCCGTGCGTTTCACCTTGCATCCAAGTTGCGTCGATTGCGAATACCGCGACGGCTGCGACTATGTCGAGACCACGGAATACGACTGCTCGGGCTTTCATCCGAGTTGCGCGGACTGTCTTTGGAACCGGAATATCATACGGTGTACGTAGGTGAGACCATGATTACAGTCAAATTGTACGCATATCTGAGGGAACCGCATGGAAAAGAGGTTCACCTCGACCATGAAACGGGCATGACCGTCCGCGACATCGCAGAAAAGCTGGACATCCCCCTGAAACGGGTTTCGATCATCATCTGCGACGGCAAGGACGGGACACCTGAAAAGATGCTTGACCATGAAGTCAAGGCGGATTCGCTCGTCCATTTCTTTCCGCCGGTCGCAGGCGGCTAGCATGGATTTTCATGAAGCGAACCGGAAGCTCCTCGGGGACGACACCGTCGCCTCCCTCGGGAAGCTGAGCGTTCTCCTGGTCGGCGCAGGGGGACTCGGCGGTTACGTCGCGAACGGCCTCATCCGGCTCGGGGTGGGAAAACTCACCATCGTCGACATGGATACTTACGAGACGAGCAATCTGAACCGCCAGCTTTTTTCCTCCATAGAGACAATCGGCGCCTACAAGGCCGAGGTCGTCAGGGACAGCTGTCTTGAAATCAACCCCGAAGCGTCCATCACGGCGTATCTCAAGCCGGTCGAGACCCTTGATGAAAAATTGGCGGAAGTACCGTTCGACCTTGTCATCGACGCTGTGGATACGGTCGCGACCCGGCTCTTCTTAGAGACGTTTTCAAGCAGGAAGGGCGTTCCCCTCCTGCACGGGGCGATCGGCGGCTGGTATGGCCAGATCGGCATTGCGATGCCTGGAAGCGGTCTTTTGAGCCGTATCTACGGCGACAAAGAGGCCGGCCTTGAAAAGACGCTTGGCAGTCCGACATTCACGCCCGGTGTCGTCGGGTGCATGATGGTGAGTGAATGCGTCAAGTACGTTCTCAAGGACGAGCGTGCCCTTATAAACCGGATCCTCTTCATCGATCTCTTGCATCATGATTACGAAGTCATCTATGAAAGTTCCAAATGAAAAGCGGTTCGGCTGAACCGCTTTTTTTAACCCTCGCCACAGTCGGTATCGACGTGCTTGAGGATCTTGAGGCCGTGTCCGAAGACATCCCCGAGATACGAAAGGTTCTCCTTCACGGCTTTGAGACTGCCCGGAAGGTTGATGATGAGTGTCCGGTTGCGGATGCCCGAGACCCCTCGTGAAAGATAGGCCTTCTTGGTGACCTTGTAGGATTCGGCCCTGAGCATCTCGCCGATGCCGGGGACCTCCCTCAGGATCACGTTCTTGGTCGCCTCGGGGGTGTTGTCCCTCGGGGAGAAGCCGGTCCCTCCCGTGGTGATGATGAGGTCGGCTTCAAGTTCGTCCGCATAGCGGATCAGGTTCGATTCGATCGTCGGGCGGTCGTCGCTTATCACTTTCTGGTCGATGACCTCGAATCCGAGGGTTTCGAGATGGTTCTTGATATAGGGACCGGAGGTATCCTCCCTGAGCCCCTTGACACCCTTGTCGCTGCATGTGATGACGGCTGCTTTAAACATGCGTTTCACCCCTTTATTGAGTATAGTATACCATCTCCCATGGTTTTCTTTAATCTTTTTTTGGTAGATACGGTCACTTGAAATGCTTCCAGGACTGCCCCCATTTATCCATTGGTTTGTGGTGCTTACAGTTGGTAAAGACAACCAATAGTTCAACACATTGTTTAACAAAGATGTGTATGTGTGAAACAATGACAATATAAGAAAGATAGATTCCAGAGACATGTTATCATCCTAAATTCAAGGAGGAATACTATGAACATAACGTATGAAAAAGCGACCGACAAAAACTTAGATGCGGTCATTGAGTCACTCGAAGCCTATCTGAAAGAACACGGCTACGGTGTGCTCTGGCATCTCGACTTCAAAGAGAAACTCGAGAACAAAGGCCTGGATTTCGAGAATGACTACAGGGTTTTAGAAGTCTGCGACCCGAAACAGGCGCATGAACTGATGGGCCACGACATCCAGGCGGGATTCGTCCTTCCATGCAAGATGGTCGTGAGACGGGAGAACGGCAAGACCCATATCGGCTATACAAGCCCGAAGGTCCTGCTGGGATTCTTTAAGAACCCTGACATCGACGCCATCGCCGACCGGATCGAAGACACGCTCAAGGATGCCATTGAAGCGGTCCTTTAATGGTTTTCACCCACCGTTGAGCGGGAAGAAGAACCACGCTGGCTAAAAAGCATCTCCATTTGGATGGAGGTGCTTTTTTCATGGCTCATGAAAAGACCATCATAGAGATTGACCAAGAACCCTGGCAAGAACAACCATAAGGATTTCAAAAGGATTGTAGCGCTTCCCGTTTAGATTGTTTTATCATAAACGCATTGATGTATTTCGTGATTCCAGGGACTTTGGTCCGACAGGACTGCAATGAAGACTAAATGTTTAGAAAAACCCTTTAATAGTGAAAAATATCCTACTATAAAGGGAGTGATTCTCACGTTGAAATGAAAAAAATAGCGATGGGAGTCAGTTGCAGAGAATGGTCGGAAACAATTCAAAATGATACAACACGAAATCATAATACGTCATAAAACGCAACAAGATAATGCCAAAACACAGAATAAATATATGTCAAAACACGGAATAAAAATACGCTAAAACACGGAATAAAAAAAGGATAAGTATAGGAATAGTATTGTATTTAAAATTCCAAAATGATATTATTAAAGCGCAGGAGGTGGATGGGATGGAAAATTATTATCACAGAATAATGGACGATGTTTTAAAAGATGAATTGAATGCTTTTGGCGGTGTGTTATTAGTCGGGCCCAAGTGGTGTGGAAAGACGACAACGGCTGCTAGACTTGCCAAAAGCATTGTTTATATGCAAAACCCGGATAACAAGGAAAGTTATATCCGGTTAGCCAAGATACAACCCTCATTGTTGCTGGAGGGTGAGAAGCCAAGACTGATTGATGAATGGCAAATGGCACCTGAATTATGGGATGCCATTCGTTTCGATATTGATCAAAAAGGCAAAGAAGGATTGTATATTCTTACAGGTTCAACCATTGTGGACGAAAATTCCATTGCGCATACGGGGGCCGGAAGGATTACACGTTTATTGATGAGAACCATGTCTTTGTATGAATCCAATGATTCGAACGGTTCCATAAGTTTGAAAGAACTTTTTCTTGGAAATCATGACATTAGCGCCATATCCCCGTTATCGATTCGAGACATCTCTCAGCTCATTGTACGGGGAGGTTGGCCCAGAACCTTAGGGAAACCCATAAAAATCGCCAAAAAACAAATATCAGGTTATTGCAATACCATCGCTAATTCTGATATCCGCAGTGTGGATGGTGTAGCCAGAGACGAAAAAAAGACCAAGGCGATTATGCGTTCCCTGGCACGACATATCGGAACCCAGGCGCCAAACACTACCATATTATCGGATATAAAATCCAACAATGAATCCATGAGCATTGATACTTTAACGGATTATATAAATACATTAGAGAAGTTATTTGTGATTGAAGACATGCCCGCATGGAGTCCTCAATTAAGATCGAGGACGGCCATTCGAACCTCAAATACAAGACACTATGTCGATCCTGCTATTGCTGCTAGAATGTTGGATGCAGGTCCGGATGACCTATTGTTTGATCTGAATACGATGGGATTCTTATTTGAGTCCTTAGTGGTAAGGGATTTAAGAATATATTCGCAGCAAATCAATGGAAGGGTATATCACTATAGAGATAGAAACGGACTGGAGATTGATGCCATTATTACCTTGGACAATGGTCAATGGGGCGGCATTGAAGTTAAATTGGGGCATGATCGAATCGATGAAGGGGCGCAAAATCTTTTGAAGTTCTCCCAAATCATTGATGACAAAAAGATGAATAAACCCTCGTTTTTAATGGTTGTGACAGGAACCGAGTTTGCTTATAAAAGAGATGACGGGGTTTTGGTGGTCCCCATTGGCTGTTTGAAACACTGAAACAGCATGCCAACTCTTAAATGGCAAGACATGGTTGGAAAACATAAACAAATTCAAAGAGGATGGACCGGAAATCCGGTCCATCCTCTTTTTCACCTATTGAAGACTGGTCCATACACATTCACGCTCTTTGTAATGACAGATACGATTAAACCCTACATCTTTCAGTAGTTTTAAGGCTTTATCAAAGTCTTCGGCGACATTTTCCGGATCATGGGCGTCGCTTCCAAGCATGATCTTCCGTCCGCCGAGTGCGTAGTAGCGCTTTAGCACTTCCAGCTTCGGGTTGAAGTGTTCAAGCCCGTACTTCCAGACGGCGGATGTGTTGACCTCGATCGCCTTGTCCAGTTCGATGAGCCGCTTCAAAATCGTGTCGATGATAGACTTGTGGGTCTCATAATCATAGTCCCTGGGTGCACCGGGGACGTACCTCGAGATGTAGTCGATATGGCCGTAGACATCGAAGTCCCTGTAGGTCTCAAGCGACTCAAGCACAAGTTCGAAGTAACGCTCGATGCCGCGTTCTCTTCCATAGCGCCTGAAGAAATCGCCGTTATGGAAATCGAGACCATCCCCGGTATGCAGGCTCATGATGGCAAGGTCGAAAGGGTGTCTTTCAACGAGGGCTTTCATGGCGTTCTCAATTTGTGGCTGCCATCCGAGTTCGACCCCTACCCCTATTCTAGGTGTTCCCTTGACTTCATTCAACAAGGCTTTCTTTTGAAAGAGGGTGTCGAAGTCGGGGGTGGTCTGAAACAGCTCTACGGGTGAATCGAAGTCGACGTGGTCGGTGAGGGTGACCGCCTCCATAGTTGTCCCAGCGTAGCTTTCAGGGGTCGCCTTTTCGCTCGCATCGGGCGATTCATTGGTATGGGTGTGCTGGTCAATCATCGGAGGGGCGTCTTTTCTTGAGCGCTTCGCTGACGTCACCCGGAGTCACCCCCTCGTTGGCCATGAGGACGAGCGTATGGTAGACGAGGTCGCTGATCTCCTCGACCATCTCGCTTTTCGAATGGTTCTTGGACGCGATGATGACCTCGCTGCTTTCCTCGCCGACCTTCTTCAGGATCTTGTCGATCCCTTCATTGAAGAGGTAGGTGGTGTAGGACCCTTCGACCGGCTTGTTTTTCCGTTCCCGTACGACGCTGTAGACCTCTTCGATGATCTCGCGGCTGGAAGAAGCGGCCGTACCCGTTTCACCCAGCGGGTTGTGAAAACAGCTCATGCGGTTCTTATGGCAGGCGACCCCGGTCTGTCTCACCTTGAGCAGGATGCTGTCGGCGTCGCAGTCGTAGTAGGCTTCTTTCACTTCCTGGGTGTTTCCGCTGGTCTCGCCCTTGACCCAGAGAGTCCCCCTGGAGCGGGAGAAGTAGGTGCCCTTCTTCGTCTTCAGGGTCTTTTCGAGCGCTTCCTTGTTCATGTAGGCGAGCATCAGCACCTGGTTGTCGTCGACGGACTGGACGACCGCAGGGACAAGTCCCTTTTCGTCAAACTCGATGGTTTCAAGTATGTTCTTATCAATCGTTTCCATGGTTGGCCTCCTTGATGGGGCGGACGTGGACGCCCGCCTTCTTTAAAGCCGCTTTCAGCTTTGGAATCGGAATGGTGCCGTAGTGGAAGACGCTTGCGGCGAGCAGGCCGTCAGCCTTGCCCTCTTTCGCGCCCCCGATGAAGTGTTCGATGGTCCCGGCACCGCCCGAGGCGATGATGGGCACATCGACGGCGTCTCTCAAACGTCTCAACAGTTCAATGTCATACCCGGCCTTCATGCCGTCGGCGTCGATGCTGTTGATGACGATCTCGCCGGCGCCGAGGCGCACCCCCTCCTTGGCCCAGGAGATGGCGTCGAGCCCGGTCGGGGTGCGCCCGCCGTTGATGTAGACCTCGTAGCGGTCTCCCGCCTTCTTGGCATCGATCGAGAGGACGATGCACTGGTTTCCAAACCACCGTGCCCCCTGGCTGATCAGCATCGGGTTCTTGACGGCCGAAGAATTGAGGGACACCTTGTCCGCCCCTTTTCTGAGGACCGTCTGGATGTCCTCGACGGTGGCGATGCCACCGCCGACACTGAAGGGGATCTGGATGGTCTTCGCGACCGCCTCGACGAACTGCATGGAGATCTCACGCTGTTCATGCGAGGCCGTGATGTCGTAGAAGACGAGTTCATCCGCGCCTTCCTCACTGTATCTCTTTCCAAGGGTCGCCGGGTCGTCGACATCGACGATGTCCTTGAACTGTGTCCCCTTGACGACACGTCCGTCCCGGACGTCGAGGCAGGGGATTATCCGTTTTGCAAGCATGCGAGGGCCTCCTTTAGATCGAGTGTGCCTTCATAGATGGCCTTGCCGGTGATGATGCCTTCAAGCGGCAACTTCTTGAGCGCCTCGATATCCTTGATGGATGCGACGCCGCCCGAGGCGACGACGTTCGCATCAAGGGCTGAAAGCGCCTTGTACATGGAGGTCTCGACCCCGCTTAAAGTGCCGTCCTTCTCGATGTCGGTGTAGATGAGGGTCTTGGCTCCGAGTTCCACCATGCGTTTGGCGAAGGTGAGGACTTCGACCTCGGATGTTTCCGCCCAGCCGTCGGTCTTGACCATGCCGGCCTGGGCGTCGATCGCGACGGCGATACGCTCCGGGTAGCGGTCCAGTAACTTGATCAGTGTCGTTTCATCCTTGATGGCCATGGACCCGATGATGATCCGGTCCACGCCTTTTGAGATCAGGCGTTCTGCGCGCTTGAGGGTGCGGATGCCGCCGCCGAGCTGGATGGGGATATCAAGGGTGTCCACGATGGCTTCGATGATGGACTCGTTGACCATGGAGCCATCCTCGGCGGCGTTCAGGTCCACGACGTGGAGACGTCGGACACCTTCGGTTTCGAAACGTTTTGCGAGGGCGACAGGGTCGCGGTCATAGACGGTGAGCTTCTTGAAGTCGCCTTTTAGAAGCCTTACCGCGTTCTGGTCGTATAGGTCGATGGCGGGGTATAGGTTCATAGGATCATCTCCGATAGGGCCCTGAGCAGGGCCTGTCCGTCCTCGGCGCTTTTCTCGGGATGGAACTGCATGGCGAGGATGTTGTCCTTCTGGACGATGGCGGGAATGATGGCTTCATAGTCCGTGGTCGCGGTGATGACCTCGGGGTCGTCTGGGACCATGTAGGAGTGTACGAAATAGACGAACGCGGGTTCCTTCAGGTATTTAAACAGGGGGTTTTCCTTGTCGCGGAGCTTCAGTTCGTTCCATCCCATGTGGGGGACCGGCTGCCTGGTCTCGATTTTCTTCACGTCGCCCTTTAAATAGCCGAGACCTTTCGCTTCACCGTATTCGAAGCTCCTCTCATAAAGAAGCTGCATCCCAAGACAGATGCCGACCAGCGGCTTGCCCGTTTCGACATGCTTGTTGATTGAAGGGATGAGACCGGTCGCTTTTAGCTTCTCCATCGCATCGCCGAAGGCGCCGACACCCGGGAGGATCAGGGCGTCGCTCTTTGCGATGGTCGCTTCATCGCTTGAGACGACCGCTTCGATGCCGGCTTTCTTGAGCCCTTGGACCAGGCTTGCGAGGTTGCCGGAATCGTAATCGATGATGGTGACCATCAGAGGACCCCCTTGGTCGAGGGAAGGCTGTCGCCTGTCACTTTCGAGGCTTCACCGAGGGCGCGCCCGAGGCCCTTGAAGAGGGCTTCGACCTTGTGGTGGTCGTTATCCCCATAGAGGACACTCGCGTGAAGGGTGATGCGGGCGTTGTCGGTGAAGGCCTTCAGGAATTCCCGGACATTCTCAAGCGCGAACCCGCCGATCGATTCCCGGGTGTAGTCCCAGGAGAAGATGAGGGTCGGGCGGTTCGAGAGGTCCAGGACAACCCTTGAAAGCGTCTCGTCCATCGGCATGAAGACAGTCGCATAGCGGGCGACGCCACGTTTTTCGCCGAGCGCTTCTTTGAAGACCTCGCCGAAGGTGATGCCGATGTCTTCGATGGTGTGGTGGGAATCGACCGGTGTGTCGCCTTTGGCCTCGATGTTCAAGGTGAATTTGCCATGGAACGCGAGGAGGGTGAGCATGTGGTCCAAAAACGGTATGCCCGTCTCGACCCTTGAAGCCTCTTCCATGTCGAGATTGATCGCGACGTAGACTTCGGTCTCCTTGGTTTTTCTTGTCTTTCTGGCTTCTCTCATTCTAATACCTCCTTGAGGGTATGAATCAGCAAGCGGTTCTCAAATTCGCTTCCGACCGTGATGCGGTAGCTTGCGGGGGTGGTGCCTTTGTATGCGCGTATGGCGATGCCGTAGTCCAGCAGTTTTTCTCTCAGCCGGTCATCCTCAGACAACACATAAAGGAAGTTGGTGGCGCTATCGAGCGTCTTAAGGCCAAGGTCTCTCAGAGAGTTTTTAAGTGCCTCGCGACGGTCAGCGACCGCTTCACAGTGCGCGTTCACTTTGTCAGGGTCTTCAAGAGCCTTGACACCAAGTGCCTGGCTGAGTGCGTTTACGCTGTAGGGGGTCTTGACGGCCCTCAGGTTCTCTGCGACGGTTTTGTCTGCGAACATGTAGCCAAGACGGGCGCCGGCCATGCCGTAGGCCTTGGAGAAGGTGCGGGCCACAAGCAGGTTCGGGTACTCTAGGACTTCCCGTTTCATCGACTCGCCTTCGCCGGCGAAATCGATGTAGGCCTCGTCCAGGAGGACGAGGGCGTCTGTCTTTTTTAGAAGACGCCGTATGGCGTCCTGGTCGATCAGTTTTCCGGTCGGGTTGTTCGGTGAACAGAGGATGATGATGGCGGGATCCAGTTTTTCCGCTTCCTCTATGAAGCGGTCCATGTCAAGCTCGAAGGCATCGTCCACGGGGACGCTTTGGTAATGACCGCCATGGATCGTGGTGTAGATTTCATAGAGCCCGAAGGTGGGCTCCAGGGAGAGGACAGTGTCCCCGGGGTTCATGTAGGTCTTGATCACGAGTTCGATGAGTTCGCTCGATCCGCTTCCGATGAGGATGGCGTCCGAGGGGACCCCGGAAACTTCTGCGAGGCGCTCTTTGAGCGCGTTCGCCTCGGAGTCGGGATAGAGGTTGAGAGCGACCTCATCAAGCTTGAGCCCTTCACTGAAAAGGAAGTTGTCGCTCTCGTTCGCATCGAGCTTGATGGTCGGCCGGGTTGTTTGAGGCCTGTAGGGGTTCAGTTTCTTTATGGCTTCCTTGGTCTGCATCACGATTCCTCCATCCGGCGCCGTACCGCCTCTTTGTGGGCGGTGAGACCCTCCTCGTCCGCGAGGTTCATGATGGAGGCGCCCGCTTCCTTTAGAGCTTTCCGGCTGTACTGTGTGACGGTGGTCACCTTGATGAAATCCCGGCTTGAAAGGGCGCTTGAGAACCGTGCGGAGCCACTGGTCGGAAGGGTGTGGTTCGGTCCGGCGAAATAATCGCCGACCGGTTCGGGGGTGTAGGGTCCGACAAAGACGGCGCCCGCGTTCTTGATGCGTTCGACATAGGAATCGGGATTGTCGAGGAGGATCTCAAGGTGTTCAGGCGCGAAGGCGTTGGCGAGGTCAAGCATTTCATCGGCCCCTTCGCAGACGATGATCGCGCCGTTTGACTGCAGGCTCGCCTCGATGATGGTGCGCCGGGTCAAGGTCTTCGCCTGCGCCAAGGCCTCGTCCTTTATTTTTTCAGCCATGGTTTTCGAAGTCGTGAGGACGATGGCGCTGGCGTAGGGGTCGTGTTCCGCCTGCGAGAGCATGTCCGCGGCGGCGAAAGAAGGGTTCGTGGTTTCATCGGCGAGGATGAGGATCTCAGAAGGCCCAGCGACCATGTCGATGCCGACGTGGCCCGAGACCATCCGCTTGGCCATCGCCACATAGATGTTTCCGGGGCCGACGATCTTGTCGACCTTCGGGAGGGTCTGTGTCCCGTAGGTGAGGGCGGCGATGCTCTGGGCGCCGCCGACTTTGTAGATTTCATCGACGCCGCTTATTTTTGCTGCCACAAGCAGCGAATCCTTGATGGAGCCATCCGCCTGAGGCGGGGTGATCATGACGATCCTCTTCACCCCGGCAATGGCGGCGGGGATGGCGTTCATGAGCACCGTCGAGGGATAGGCGGCCGTACCGCCGGGGATGTAGATGCCGACGGTCTCGATGGGACGGATGAGTTCTTTGAGGACGATGCCGTTCTCGTCCTTCACGGTCCTTGAGAGGGGAAGCTGGGACTGGTGGAAGGCGCGGATGTTTTCTGCGGCTTTCTTCAGGTCTTCTTTCAGGGTGTCATCGATCCGATTGAACGCTTCATCGATGGTCGCCTCATCCACCTTGAACGCCTCGACCTTGTCGCTGTCGAACTGACGGGTGTAGCGCATGAGGGCGCTGTCGCCCTTCGTTTTGACTTCGTTCACGATGGTTTCGACGGTCTCGTTCACGTCCGAGAAGTCGAACTGGGTGCGGCTAAGCAGCTGGCTTAGGGACTTTTTGTCTTCGGTCTTTAGGATGGGAATCATGGTCTCACGTCCTTTCAAGTGCGTTCATCAGGGTCTGGATGCGGTTCATCTTGAAGCGGTACTTGCCTTTGTTGGCGATGAGCTTGGCCGATACGTCGTGCATTTTTTCAAGGACGCTCAGGCCGTTCGCCTTCAAGGTGTTGCCGGTCTCGACGATGTCGACGATGACATCGGAGAGTCCGACGATCGGGCCGAGTTCGACCGAACCGCTCAGATAGAAGACTTCGATGGGCTGTCTTTTTTCCTTGAAATACCGTTTCGCGACGTTCGGGTATTTGGTCGCCACCTTGAGGGGACGGCCTTCGACGGGGTAGGGCTTGTCTTCGAACCCGGCGACACAGAAGGTGCAGTGGCCGAAGTCGAGGTCCCTCAGGACATAGATGTCCGCTCGCTCTTCGAGGATGTTGTCGCGTCCGACGACGCCGATGTCGGCGACGCCTTCTTCGATGTAGGTGATGACATCGCCGGCCTTGACGAACATGACATCGATTCGGTTCGCCTCGTCGGTGATGATGAGTTTGCGGGAGCTTTTCTTGATCTTCGGGTCGATGCCGATGGCGATGAGTTTCTCGATCGCCTCGTTTCCGAGTCGCCCTTTCGGGAGGGCGATGATGAGGTTGCCGTTATTCATGAAGGGGGTCACGTCCTTTCAGAAGCGGAGCGATGTCCACGGAGAATCCGATGGCGCTCGCGTTGGTCTTGTTCGGGGCGTAGCGGCCGCCCTTCAGGACGGCCTTGGAGGCTTTCGGGATGTAGGCCCGAAAGACGATGCCCGCGTAGTAGTCGAACTCCGAGAGGAGCGACAGGTCGACGGTGACATCGGCGCCGTTCAGTGAGGGGAGGACATCGCGGATCTCTTCGATGGCCCGTTTCATCGGGCCATTGAGCGTGTATTGCTCAAGTTTGGCCTCGATGGTCCCAAGGTCGCCTTCCAGCGAGAGAAGGTCAGAAAGCAGTGTGGTTTCCTTAGCGCTTAATGAAAGCGTCCCGATGAATCGGTTGAGCTCGTATTGATTCTTGTAGGTGATGAGTTCTTTCAGGGTGTTGAGGTCGGTGGCGGTGAGGTCGAGGGTGTCGAAGATGGCGTTCAGGAACCGCTGGTTGCCGATCTCAAGGACGTAAGGTTCACCGGTCGCGTTGAGCATCTTGGTCGCGAGCGAGGCCATGGCCTTGTCGGAGGCCCGGGTGTCGCTTGAGATGTATTCGACCCCGAACTGCCGTTTCCCCTCGATGCCACTTTCGGAATGGGTATAGACCGTGGTGTCGTAGTAGAGCTTGAGCGGCTCTAGCCCGTCCCATCTCGGGATGAGCTGGTCGATCACCTGGGTGGTGACATCCGGTCTTAGGACCAGGACCTCACCGCCGGTGTCGGTCACTTTGACCATGTCGTCGGGATTGACGCGGTCGTTGATCCGTTTGAAGCTTTCGTAGGATTCGAAGTCCTCGGTCTCAAAGAGCACGTATCCTTCATCCGACGCAAGGGTCGTGAGTGTCTGGAGCAGGGCTTGTTTGCGTTTCAAATAGGCGAGCTGGTTCTTGAGGTTGAATGTGGGGGCCATAGGGATTCTCCTTTGATGGAATGGTATGAAAAAGCCGGATAGTCTCTGTCTATCCGGCTCAATGGTCGTATGATTGAGTAGAATCGACACAAGCTTTTTGAAAATGCGATAAAGGCTTGTCATCGATCCGACGATGGACAGCCTAGGGTCTGTGATGGTGGCAAGCTTGTGTAGAATTGAACCATTGAACGGACGTCATCATCATGAACGCCTCCTTTTACGGTATGCACATTCTACCACTCTATAGCAGTGGAGTAAAGGGGTATGCCCGATTTTTCGGATAAAAGGGTTTTCATGGCCGGCAAGCGTGGGGATTCATGAAGGCTTCACAGGGGATCTCTCAAGTTTTCTTGAATGGAGAATCCCCGATTAAAACCTTTTCATGGGATAATTCGTTCATATCCGTTGACGAAGCGGGCATAAAGGTCTATAATCGAACAAAACCATAACCAATCATTAAGAGCCGTGGAGGTCAGGTGACCTTTGAAGCGGCAGCAACCTATTCGATTAGGTGCTCTCACCGAGGGGCCAGGCCCAGCAATGAGCAGATTCTCAGTCTTTCATTGTGAGAGACTGTTTTTTATTTAAGGAGATGCGGACCATGATCGAGTTCAAGGAAGTCCATAAGACATTCGATACAAAAGAAGCGACCACCCGTGCGGTAAGGGGGGTCACGCTTTCGATTGAAAAAGACACCATACACGGCATCATCGGGCAAAGCGGTGCCGGGAAGAGCACGCTTGTGCGGCTGATCAATCAG
>JBKHIE010000115.1:0-4085 GCA_046538775.1 Candidatus Izemoplasmataceae bacterium | reverse complement strand
GCCTCATCCTGCTCGCGATCGCCTTCGGGGTACACAGCGTCATCGCCCGCTTCAGGGGTGATTTCTATGATTAGGCTCGAAAACGTCGAGACCCATTTCGAGAAATTCTCCCTTCGCTTTCCCGACGTCACGTTCCCTAAACACAAGGTCTCCTTCGTGATCGGGCGGAACGGGACAGGGAAAAGCACACTCCTGAAGGCCATCGCCAAGCTCGTGCCCCATGAGGGGACCATCGACTATGAAGGGTTCGCGACCTACCATTTCCAAGAACCCATCCTCTTCAACCGCTCGGTCTATGAGAACATCGTCTATCCGATCAGGATACGGAAACTCCCGGTTGACGATTACCAGGACGCACTTCATGAATATTCAAGGACCCTCGGGATCGAGGAGCTCCTGGACCGCCCCTCGAAGGAACTTTCCTCGGGGGAGAAGATGAAGGTCTCGATGCTTAGAAGCATCCTCTTCTCTCCGGACATCCTGCTCCTTGATGAGCCCACCACGCATCTCGACCTTCCCTCGATCGAACAGCTCACCGAGCTCATCCGCAAACTGAAACCCTCGATGACCATCGTCATCGTCAGCCATAACCAGGCGTTCATCGATGCACTTCAGGACCAGACCTACACTTTGGGAGGCAACCATGTTTATCGTTAAGACCGTCGAAGAAACCAAGCAACTCATCAAGACGCACTGCCGGGACTATCCCTTGAAGACCACGGTTCTCAAGACGGATGAAGCCTTGGGCGCCATCGCTTCCAAAGCGGTCAAGGCCTCCATCGACGTCCCGCATTTCAACCGTTCGACCGTCGACGGCTACGCCATCATCCATTCCGTCGCACCGCACGCGTCGCCCTCGACCCCACTCGCGCTCAAGGTGGTAGGCGCGGTCGAGATGGGCAAGGGATGCCCCTACACCCTCGATACCAAAACGGCCGTCTATGTCCCTACAGGCGCCGCCGTACCGGAAAACGCGACCGCGGTCGTGATGGTCGAGAACACCGACACCCTCGGTGATGAAGTCCTCATCAACAAGAAGGCCGCCAAATGGGAGAACATCCTGCAAAGAGGCACCGACATGAAAGCCCTAGAGACGGTGGTTGAAAAGAACACACGCATCACCCCCGCCGCAATCGGGGCCTTGCAGGCGGTCGGCGTAGCGGAACTCGAAGTCTATCAGAAACTGAGGGCCCTGGTCCTCTCGACCGGGGACGAGGTCACCGACCGCTATCCCCCCAGTGTCGGCGAGGTGCTCGACATCAACACCCACACCCTCAGAGGCTACCTGGAGGAACACGGTGTCGAAGTCGTTGAGACCAAGGTCATAAGGGACGATTTCGAAGCCTACAGGGAAGCCCTTAGGGACGGTATGAAATCCTACGACATCGTGTTCGCATCCGGCGGCAGCTCGGTCGGTGAGAAGGATTACACTTTCCAGATCCTAGAGAACCTGGATGCGGAAATCTTCGTCCACGGCGTCCACATCAAACCCGGCAAGCCCACCATCCTCGCCAAACTCCAAGGCAGGCTATTCGTGGGACTTCCGGGCCAGCCCACGAGCGCATTCATGGTCCTGAACACCCTCTTCCCCACCATCAGGCAAGCGATCCATCAAACCGGCGAAATTGAAGCCATCCCGTATCTCGAAGGCGTCATGACCCACAATGTGAGCAGCGCCCAAGGGCGCACGACCTATCAACTCGTGACGCTCTCATATGGAACCCCCGTCAAAGTCACACCGCTCTTCGCGAAATCCGGCATGATCCACGCCCTGAGCCGGGCCTACGGCTACATCATCATCCCCGATGGTGAGGAAGGCCTCGTCCAGGGCGATCCCGTCAAAGTCTACAGGTTGGGTGATTGAATGAGACAGAACATCTATTTGAAGAACACACCGCTCAATGAGGTCGAGGCCCTTTTAAAAACCTTGGCCCCAAAGACCATGAAGACCGAAACCATCCCCGTCCAGGAAGCCCTCGGACGGGTCACCGCGAAGAACCTGTTCGCCAAGGTGTCCTCCCCCTGCTATAACGCAAGCGCGATGGACGGTGTCGCCCTCAAGGCCAGCGACACCGAGGACGCCACCGAAAGCAACCCCATCACCATCAAGGCCCCTGATTTCAAGCCCGTCAACACCGGGAACATCATCGAGGAGCCGTTCAATGCGGTGGTCATGAGCGAAGACATCATCGACCGTAAAGAGCATAGCGTGACCATCATCAAAGCCGCGACCCCCTTCCAGCACATACGGCCGATCGGCGAGGACATCGTCGAACAGTCGCCCATCCTTCCGAAAACCCACACCATCCGTCCAATCGACATCTCAGCCCTCTTGAGTGGCGGTCTCGATACAATCGAGGTCGTAAAAGAGCCCAGGGTCATGCTCATCCCTACAGGCGATGAGATCATCCGCGACGTCGGTGCACTCAAAAAAGGCAAGATCATCGACTCGAACTCCTTCTTCCTGACAAATTCGCTTAAGGAGGCCGGAGCGAAGACCACCCTATCCGATGTCGTCAAGGATGACTTCGACGTGCTTGAAAAAACCATGCTCGAGGCCGCAAAGGCTTACGACATCGTGCTTGTCGGCGCCGGCAGCAGCGCCGGCACCAAGGATTTCACCAAGCACATCATCGAGAAACACGGGACCGTGCATGTGCACGGCATCGCCATCAAACCGGGAAAACCGACGGTGATCGGCACCATCGAAGGCACCCCCGTCATCGGGGTGCCCGGTTATCCGGTCTCGACCACCATCGCCTTCGAACTCGTGATCAGACCCCTCGTCGCTCACTTCTCACACAAGCGCCCCATCGAAAGACCCATCATGAAGGCCAAGCTTGCCAAGAAACTCTACTCCTCCCTTCAGCACAGCGAATACGTGCGGGTGAAGCTCGCCAAGGTGAAAGACACCCTGGTCGCCTCCCCTTTGAACCGGGGAGCCGGTGTCACGATGAGCGTCGTGCAGGCCGACGGCCTGCTCGTCATCCCCAAGAACAAGGAAGGTGATGAAGCCGGTGAGACCGCCGATGTGCTCCTACTGAACGACATGGCCACGATCGAGCGTTCGCTCACGATCATCGGCTCGCACGACATCCTGATCGATGAGCTCGACCCCTTCATGCGCGACCAGGGCATCCCGGTCTCGAGCATCCACGTCGGAAGCTTCGGCGGCATCATGGCGATGAAGACAAACGAATGCCATCTGGCCCCGATCCACCTCCTCGGTGAGGGCGGGGAATACAACACCTTCGTCCTAGGCAAGTACCTCGATGAAAGCTACGCCCTGATCCGGGGGGTCGGTCGCATCCAGGGCCTTTATGTCAAGAAGGGGAACCCGAAAGGCATCAAGGGACTCAAGGACCTATCGCGCAGCGATGTACGCCTTGCGAACCGGCAAAGGGGCAGCGGCACCCGCATCCTGCTCGATTACCTCCTCGATGAAGCCGGCATCGACAAAGGCACCATCGAGGGCTACACCTACGAACTTCCCACCCACACGATGGTCGCGACCTCCGTCCTCGACGACCGCTACGACGCCGGCATGGGCGTGGAGAGCGTCGCGAACATCTACGCCCTTGATTTCATCCGAATCGGTGAGGAACGCTACGATTTCATCGTCCCGAAAACACTGCTTGAGACCGACAAGATCAAGACCTTCATCAAGACCCTGAAAAACCCCGGTTTCCTTGAAAGGCTCGAAGCCATCGGAGGCTACACGTTCAAGGACATCGGCACCGTCATAGAAGGAAAGAAGGCATAATATGGAAGACCGGTTCAAACGGGAGATCGACTATCTCAGGATCAGCGTGACCGACCGCTGCAACCTCCGCTGTTTCTACTGCATGCCCGAGGAGGGCGTCACGAAGAAGGCGCATGCGGACATCCTCCGTGACGAAGAGATCGTCGCGGCCGCAAAAGCGGCCGTGAAGCTCGGGCTTAGGAAAATCCGGATCACGGGCGGCGAACCCCTTGTGCGAAAGGGCATCTACGAGCTCATTAAGAAGATCCATGCCATCGATGCCATCCGTGAGATCACCCTGACGACGAACGGCACGCTCCTGAGGGGCAATGTGAAAAGGCTC
>JBKHIE010000114.1:0-4186 GCA_046538775.1 Candidatus Izemoplasmataceae bacterium | reverse complement strand
CACGACCATTACCCAAAGTGTCGACGGTATGGAGTATACGTTCGACCTTACGGACAATGCCTATCAGTTCTTCACTTTGGCAGCTGATGGCGCCATCCAAATCGAAAGCATCACAATCACCTACATATCTTAAGCAATACATTATGCCTTGGACCAACTAAAAAAACGTGACTCAACTTAATCAGTTTGAGTCACGTTTTTTATATATAATAACAGTTCTCAATAATGGGATTATCGACTAGAATCATTAGAATTCACTTGTTTATATACATTATTTATTACCTTTGTTTCCACTCCAATTTAAACTGATACACGTCCCGGTGACTCTGGTACAAGCGTTCATCGTTGTATGATTCCCCTCCAAGATAATAAAGTGAACCGTTCATACCATATTGTGCCACGTACCCTATGCCCCCGTCATCATCGTCTCTCAGCTCTGTCAATGTCTCCCATCGGTCCGTTTCAGGGTCATACGACTGGATGGCGCCCGAAGTGCCACCTCTCCCTGTGAGCCACCCGCCTGATAGAATGAGCTTCCCATCAAGGTTCAAAGAGGAACTGTGTGAGACGTGGAATTCAGACTGACTGAGATCTTCCTCCCATGCATCGTCTTCAGGGTTATAGGACGCGAAATGGGAACGGCTGCTTGAAGCGGAGCGGTACACATAGATAAGGTCCCCTACTAGGGCTGCGCTCCCGCCCGAGGTCTTGAAAGGGGCTTCTGATCCTAAAGACCATTGATCGGCGTCAATGTCATAGATGAGCGTCTCATCGGTCGTCTCAAAACTAGGCCTTCCATCTTCTATGGTCTGCTTGGTGTCGCTAAAGACATAGATCTTTCCGTCATGTACGACGCTTCCGTTGCTGGCCTGGAAAGAAAACGGCGGGTCGGCTACCGTCTCATATGTTTTTTCTTCCAAGTCATACTTTAAGGCCTCTTGTTCCAAAAAACCGTCTTCATCGATCCATTCGCCCCCCAGGATGTAGATGAACCCTTCATGTTCGACCGCATCGAGGAATCCGATCTTCGCCGGAAGGTCCGGATGCTTCTCCCATGACTGCTCCTCGAGGTTGTAGGCAATATGCAAATCCGAATAGTACTCAAACCCTGAGAAATCACCCTCGTCATCGGTCTTATGGGGCCCCACCCCTCCGATATAGTGTAGGGTGTTGCCGACACTCACAAACCCTTGCCGGTTCGTCGCGAACCGCTCCGATACGGTCTCACCATCCATACTTTCCGGTACGCTTGAAAGTTTCAAGAAGCCTTCTTCATCCGTGCAGGCCACATAAAGCGTAAGATCCCTATCCGGCATACGTGTGCGATCGTAGACGGTTTCCAACATGGGCGTCTCATAGACGCCCTGGAAGGTTTCAGATTCATCGCATCCATCAAATGTCGGAATGCTTTCGCTCATTCTTAGGCGCTCTTCTGCGAGCACTTCCCCCGAAGGGTGCCTATAAGTCAGGGTGTATGTTCTCCTTTGATTGATGACCAGCAGGATGCTTATCATAAAAAGAAGCAAGACTGCCGTGGTGATGGATCTACGAAATTTCAAACCTCATCCCTCCTAAAGACCCGTTGAGCCGAACGGACCTATCCCCTAAAAAAATAAGACACATGCAAAAGCATGTGTCTTGATCATCAGTCATCCCCGTAGTAATAATAACTCCCGCCATAGCGTTGATCCTGTTTATTAATACGGGTGAGGACGCCGCCCAAGACATTTGCCCCATTTTCCTTAAGCGCATTCAAAGTGTTCTTCACGATTTCCTCCTTGGTTTTTCTGGACGCTACAACCAGGATGGTCCCATCGGAAAAACCTGAAACAATGTGCGCATCGGCAACCGCTGAAATGGGTGGGCAGTCGATGATTATTTTATCGTAATCGCCTTTCAAGCTTTCAATGCCTTCACGCACCTGGTCGCTCATGAGAAACTCGGCAGAAAATGGTATTTTATTGCCGGCGGGAAGGACATAGAAGTCTTCCTCGACCTTTTGAATGGCTTCACTGATAGCCTTTTTAGCGGAGATGACATCGGTCAGGCCGTTCTCGTTCACCAAATTGAACGCCCTGTGGATCTTGGGCCGTCGAAGGTCCATATCAATGAGAAGGGTTTTCTTTTTGGATTGCGAGTAGACGGCAGCCAAGTTCAAGGCTGTGACGGTTTTCCCTTCGCCTTTGTTGGCCGATGTGAAATTGATGATCTGCATTTTCTTTCCGAACGTTGAATAATCGATGTTGGTCCTCAGTTTTCGGTATTGCTCGGCAACCACACTCAAGGGCTCCTTGATGGAAATGACATGGTACCCTAGATTCGTCTCTTTCATGTTCGAAGTTGGGAACATTATTCCTCGACCTCCTCTTCAAGGCCGTATTCCGGGATCTCACCCAGGACCCTGAGATTGAGTTTGGTTTCCATGTCACGCGATGATTTGACCGTCCTGTTCAGGTATTCCATACCCAGTACCGTGAATGTGCCGATCATGCCTCCAAGTACGAACGCGACCGCCATATAAAGCATTCTGTTCGGGCCGCTCGGGCCTTCGGGAAGCTGCGCCTCGTCGAGCACCTCGATGTTGTCAAGGCCCTGGAACTCTGCGGAGGTTTCCTGGATGATCTCTACCAGGGTGTTTGCCATGTACGTGGCTTCCGACCTTGAAGTGGATTCGATGCTCATGATGATGACCACCGTCTGTTCGACACCTTCCACATCAAGCATGTCCCTGATCGTGTTTTTGGAGTATTCGACCCCCAGGTCATCCGCCATTCTATCCTGCAGTTTCGAAAGCACATTGCTGCTACGGGCAATCTCGGTATACGTATTGACAAGCCGTTCGCCCAGTTGATAGTTGACGACATCGCTCGACGTCTCATCCTCGACTTGTACAAGCATCCTCGTCTCGGCGGTATAGACATCCTCCATGACGGTATAGGCATAAATACCAACCAGTGACATCACTATGACCACCGATGCTAGTATCACGTACCATTTCCGGAGGACTAGAGACACAATCTCCATCAGGTCAATTTCATTTTCGGGTTTTTCATAATGGTGCTCGTGTTCTTCCATGCACTTCTTCCCCCTATAATGGATACATACTTCAATGTTAATTGTACCATAGCTTTGTTTTTTTAAACCCCTGATGACACATTAAAAACTGACTTTCAAATCAATCAAGGGTTTTCGCATCGGTCTATGGGATATGATCAAGCAGGTCTTATCCGTTAGTGTCTTGAGATTTTCAAGCACGGTTCTCTCTGTCTTTTCATCCAGTGCGCTCGTCACCTCGTCAAGCAATACTATCGGGGCGTCCCGAAGGACCGCCCGCGCCAGCGCAAGGCGCTGGAGCTGGCCTTCGCTCAGCCCTTTGCCCTGTTCGCTCAATAGTGTGTTGTACGCCTTGTCAAGATTCATGATGTCGTCATCGATGGCGGCGATCCTCGCCGCCTCCCTCACCTCTTCCAGCGTCACGCCCTCCTTATTGAATGCGATGTTCTCTTTAATGGTCCCTGAGAGGATCATCGGGGTCTGTGGCACGTAGGTGAAAAGCGAGCGTGTCGCAGTACCAAGCGGGTATTCATGATCCCCGATCCGGATGGTGATGGACCCTTCATCGGGTTCGACCAGTCCCAGAAGCAGCTTGAAAAACGTCGTCTTTCCAATCCCTGAAGCCCCTTTGATATGGACAAAGGCGCCCCTTGGGATCTCCACGTTCAACCCTTTCAGGATCCAGGCGTCCTCGTACCTAAAATAAAGCGATTCACAGCGAAGGGTCTGGAATTCGCCCTCGAAGCGTGCCGTTTCAGACGGCTCCTTCGGCATGGCTTCCATCGCCATGAGCCTCTCACCGCTCGCAAGCAGCGAATAGTATTTCGGCATGAGGGAGGAAAGCCCGCTGAACGGGGACTGCATGTACTGGATCAGCTGGATGATCGCGACAAGCGAACCGACCATGAGCGTCCCCTCATGCATCTGAAGCCCGCCGTAGATGATCGCGAAGGCGTAGCCGCCCGCGAAGAAGATGTTGAGTGCCATCGCCGCAAACAAGGTCAGACGGTGCTTGGACATCGTGGCCCTGAGAAACTCGGACTGGTGTTCATCCAGTCTTTGTTCACTGTAGTCCTCCGCCTGAAACGCCTTGATGAGGGTGGTGTGGGCGAGGGTTTCCTGGAGGTATCCG
>JBKHIE010000113.1:0-4195 GCA_046538775.1 Candidatus Izemoplasmataceae bacterium | reverse complement strand
CCGGCACTGCCGCACCAGCGTTCCTGCGCGAAGGGAAGGTCGTTGGAGACGGTGACGACGTTCACCCCTTCGACATCGTCGAGCGATTGGTTGAAATGCTTGGTCTGGTAATCGCAGACACCGGTATCGATGGACGGGACGACGGAGATCACCGTATAGCGTGACCCTAAAAACTCATCGAGGGAACGGGTGTTGAGTTCACGGTCCACAGCCTTGAAGATGGGGGCCTCATCCCCCAGGTGCCGGGTCTCACCTTTGAGTGTGACGGGTTGTCCTGCAAATGTGACTGACATGGAACATTCCTCCTTTGATTTCTTCACTTTCATTGTATCATATTTGAAATGCTTATAAATTGAAACGCTTATGAAAACACCCTCTCTTTTGAGAGGGTGGCATTCAGCGGTAGCGTTTGATGAGGTTGTGTTTGGTGTTCCATAGTTTTTCCGACAAATCGACATAGTACTCATGGGGGTTGTCAAAGCGCTTGACTTCCTCCCAGAGGCTTGCAAGTTCATTCTGGGCGTGCTTCTTCACGGCCTCTAGGGACGGGAGTTCATAGACGCGTTTTCCATCCTTGAAGATGGGGATCAGAAGGCTCTTCACATAGTAATCGGTGAACGTCCTTTTTTGCCAGGTGTGGGTGGGGTCGAACAAGGTGAGCGGTTTCGATTCATCGATGGTCTCATTGTAGACTGTGAGCAGGTCCGCATAGGCCATGCCGCTTTCCTTGTCATAGATGCGGTAGAGCTTTTTGAAATGGGGGTTGGTGATCTTCTCGGGATTGTCCGAAAGCTTGATCTTCGGGATCACCGAACCGTTCTGCTCGATGGCGGTGAGCTTATAGACGCCGCCGAAGACCGGGTCGCTTTTGGAGGTGATGAGGCGTTCGCCGACGCCGAAGATGTCAATCGGGGCGCCCTGGGTGATAAGCGCCCTTATCAAATATTCATCGAGGGCGTTGCTGGCGACGATCTTGCAATGAGGAAGGCCGGCCTCATCCAGCATTCGACGGGCCTGTTTGGAAAGATAGGTAAGGTCGCCCGAATCGATCCGGATGGCGCATTTCTTATGGCCACGCGGTTCCAGAACCTCCTTGATGACCCTGATGGCGTTTGGAATGCCGCTTCTCAAGGTGTCGTAGGTGTCGACAAGGAACGTCGACATGTCGGGATAGAGTTCTGCGTATGTCTTGAAGGCTTCGTATTCACTATCGAACATCTGGATCCATGAATGCGCCATGGTCCCCCCGGCAGGGATGCCATAAAGCCTGTCCGCCAGGGTGTTGGATGTCGTGTCCGCCCCGCCGATGTAGGCGGCCCTGGCGCCGAGATTGGCACTGGATACACCATGGGCGCGCCGTGCGCCCATCTCGATCACAATGCGGTCCTTTGCGACATCCTTGATGCGGGACGCCTTGGTCGCAATCAGGGACTGGTGGTTCACCACAAGCAACAGATAGGTCTCGATCAGCTGCGCCTCGACCGCATTGGCTCGCACGGTGATGATGGGTTCCTTGGGAAAGATGGCGGTGCCTTCTTTCACCGCATAAAGGTCCCCCGTGAAACGGAAGGTCTCAAGGTATTCAAGGAACTTTTCGCTGAAGACGCCGCGGGAACGCAGATAGTCCACATCCGCTTTCGAGAAGGCCAGGTTCTCAATGTAATGGACGATGGATTCAAGGCCCGCCATCAGGGCGTAGCCCGCATCGTTCGGGATCTTTCTGAAGAAAAGGTCGAAATAGACGATCTGGTCCTTGAAGCCTTTCTCGAAGTAGCCGTGGGCCATGGTGAACTCATAGAAATCTATGAGCATGCTTTCTTTTTGTTTGTTCAAGTCAATCGCTCCTGTTCGTGATATGGATGTGCAGGTTTTCCATCACATCGAGTGTTTTTTCGTGCAGGGCCCGATCAGGACCGGCGGTGCCTTTCGCATCGACGATGATCCTGGCGTTTGGAAGCGCGGATTTCGCGATGATCGCATTGGATAGGACACAGATGCTTAAGACCAGTCCGACCAGTTCGATGGTCTCGTAATGGGTGCTTTTCAAGTAATTCCCCAGTTCGAGGGAAGGGAAGGTGTTTTTTTCAAACACCAGATCCTGACTCGTCTTCTCATCCTTGATGCTCGGATGCAGTTCGTGCCCCTTGGTCCCCTTGATGCAGTGTTCGACCGGAAGGTTTTTCCCTTCCTCGCTTTCAAGGTAGGCATCGTCATGGGTATCCATGGTGAACAGGACCGTCTGGCCCGCTTCATGGTAGGCTCTGATCTTGTCACGGATGGTCTTTCCGATCGCCTCGGCCCCCTCGAACCCAAGGGCTCCGTCCACAAAGTCGTTCTGATAATCCACCACAATCAGACAAGCGTTCTTGGTCATCACAGTCCCTCCTTCTTTGGCATAGTCCATTTTAACATGTTTTCACGATTATGGCACACATATTTGCCAACGCACCCGGAGGGACAAAACGCATTTACAAGGCTCTTTGGTTGAGTTTGACCCCTCTTTTGGTTACACTTGAAATGAGAGGAGCTGAAAAAATGAAAACAATACTCAATGATTCAAAGGATCCAAGGTTCAACCTTGCTTTGGAGGAATACGTGCTTAAATATCTGGCAAGCGATGAAGACTTCGTGCTTCTTTGGCAGAATGAGAACAGTGTCATCATCGGCAGGAACCAAAACACCATTGAAGAGATCAATCAGGAAAAGGTCAAGGCCCATGATGTCAACGTGGTGCGCCGCATCACCGGAGGCGGTGCCGTCTATCACGATATGGGCAATCTGAACTTCTCCTTTGTGACCAAGCTCAAGGACAACCTCAACAACTACGAGAAATTCACCCAACCCGTGATCGATGCGCTCAATGACCTCGGGGTCCCGGCGGAATTCCACGGACGAAACGACATCGTCGTCGAAGGCAAGAAGATCAGTGGCAACGCCCAGAGCTTCCACAAGAACAAGATGCTCCACCACGGAACGATCCTCTTCGATGTGGACCTTTCCTTTGTGGCGGAAGTCCTCAATGTCAAGCCCGATAAGATCAAATCAAAAGGGATCAAGTCGACCCGCTCCCGGGTAACCAACATCAAGCCCTATCTCGACGAAGACATCTCCATGACGGAGTTCAAGCTCAAGCTCTTGAGGTATCTTCTGGATACCGATGCGATCACCGACCATGTCTACACCCTTTCGGATGAGGACCTGGATAAGATCTATGAACTGATGGAGAACCGGTACAACCAATGGAGCTGGAATTACGGAGAGTCCCCGGAATACACCCT
The DNA here is from genome assembly GCA_046538775.1 of Candidatus Izemoplasmataceae bacterium. Taxonomy (GTDB): domain Bacteria; phylum Bacillota_I; class Bacilli_A; order Izemoplasmatales; family Izemoplasmataceae; genus M55B118. The sequence goes on along the minus strand of JBKHIE010000113.1, from coordinate 917 downwards.
GGAGAAATCCGGAAGATACCCCGGTGGAAAGCTCGAATTCCTACTGAATGTGTCCGAAGGAAAGCTTAAGGATGTGAAGATCTACGGTGATTTCCTGGGCTCAAGGGACATCAGCGAACTGGAAGATGCGCTGAAAGGCAAGCATTTTGAAGAAGCCTCCATCCGCACCGCCATTGAGAAACAACCGCTTGAACAATACTTTTTCAACATTACAGTGGATGATGTCATCCATTGCTTGTTCCGATGAGCTAGTGCCTCAATCCAAAAAATCCCGCCTGAAAACGGCGGGATTTTATTTGGAATCCTGTTAGCTATCAAATGCTTACTCCATCGTGTGTGAACCGATGTAATCGAAGGTGTCTGCTGGATACACATCCCACTCGGAGGGATCAAAGGTTTCAGAAGGACCTCTCACCGAGGCTTTTCTTACAAGGGTATGGTCTGTTGTAGAGCCATCGTCAACCGTCCATCCATCATCACCGGGATCTTCACCGACTTCACCGAAAGTGTCAATCACGGTGCCGTCTTTCACAAGTTCAATGGCATCGTCGCCGTTGTAATTGGCCACTGCGTTAGGATAGTTTTCAGTATAATCGGCGATATCGACCAGTGAGGTATCGGCTTGGGAGTTGACACTGACATAGGTTTCGCCATGTTCCAGGGTGCCACTCAATTCATACCCTTGTTCGGTATCAGTACTGCCATTGGAATACAGACGGAATTCGTATTGCGACAAATCCACTTCTTCCCCGGTGCCGTTGTATATTTCCACGGCTTTGTTGTAACCAGATCCCTCGATGTATTCAGAGATGAACAGTTCGGTCGCATACTCGTCGTCTCCATTGTCCTCATTATCGCCATTGTCACCGTTGTCGCCAGTATCGGTTTCGGCGGGCACAGTGACGGTGAAGTCGATG
>JBKHIE010000021.1:0-17891 GCA_046538775.1 Candidatus Izemoplasmataceae bacterium | reverse complement strand
CTGAGCTACCGGAACAAAACCTAACACATTATATAACAGGGGGTTCGAAAAGTAAAGATGCGGGTGTTAAAAAAGCGATGAAGCCATCGCTTTTTTTATTTTTTATTGGCTTTGTTTTCGAGGTTCTCAAGGAAACAGTGGTCCATGTTTTTGCATTTCTCGCTGTCGTAGTCCTCGCAGACGCCTTCGACGACGATCTGGAGTTTGGATATTTCAAAGCCATCGAAAATCGGATGGTTCTTGATCATATCGAAAAGTTCGGAATTGTTGATCTCGACGATGCGGTTGTTGACGCGGCAGGTCACGTGGATGTGCGAGTCCGCGGAATGGCTCTCGTCATCGATGGTGAGATCGTAGTGTTTCTTTCCGTTGATGAAGATCTGGGTCACGATCTTGTGTTCTTGCAGGAAGTCGATGTTGTTGTAGACGGTCCCGAGGTTATGGAAGCCCCGCTTCTTGAGTTCCTGGTGGATCTCCTGGATGGTGAGATGCCGTCCCTCAAGCACATCGATGATGGCTCTTCTTTGCTTGGTTATGCGGACATTCTGTTTTCTCAGTTCCGCAAAGATCTCTTCTTTTTTATCCATATGCATCACCTATAAGACATATTAACATTTTTCTAAATAAAAGAATAGCATTATACACGAAAAGTTGCACGGATTTCTCCGTGCAACTCCTTAATGGTTGAATTTCTTCTTGATCGCCTTGGCGATGCGCGGAGGGGCGAAGGTGGAGAGGTCCCCGTCGAACTGGGCGATCTCCTTGATGGAGGTGCTGCTTAGGAAGGAATACTTGTTGTCGGTCATGAAGAAGATCGAGTCGATGCTCTTGTCGAGCACCCGGTTCGCATGGGTCATCTGGAACTCGTATTCAAAGTCCGTAAGCGCCCTGAGGCCGCGCACGATGTGGGTGGCGCCGAGTTTCGAGGCATGCTCGACGGTGAGGTCGTGCGAGGATTCGATCTCAATCCTGTCAAGGCAGTCCGCAAGCGCATGTTTGATGAGTGTGATGCGCTCCTCTTCGCTGAATAGGGTCTCTTTTCTAGGGTTCACACTGACCAGGATATAAAGCTTGTCAAATATCTTGAGTGCGCGTTTGACAATGTCGATGTGTCCATAGGTGATGGGGTCGAAACTACCGGGATACGCTCCGATTTTCATCTTAATCGCTCCATTCGAGTAGGGTGATGGTCGTGGCACCGTAGGTCTTTTCCTTGATGACCTTGAACGATGGCGGTATGGTGATTTTCTCTTCGCTGCTGAAGAGGATGGCGACGGTGCCGTCTTTCCCAAGCAGCTTCATGCCGCTGATGATTTCGAGGGCCTTCGCATTCAGGCCTTTCTTATAGGGCGGGTCCAGAAGAATGAGGTCATAAGGCGTCTCAAGGCGGCGCAGCTGCCGCAGTGTATCCGCCCTGAACGCTTCGCTCACATCGGTGATCTCCAAATTATTGAGATTGGTCGTGAGGACGCGGAACGCGGCTCGGTCGTGATCGATGAAATCTGCGTGGGATGCGCCTCTTGACAAGGCCTCGATGCCGAGCGACCCGCTTCCCGCAAACGCGTCGAGGACGCGGCGCCCCTGAAGAGGGCCAAGTATGTTGAAGAGGTTCTCCTTCACCATGTCACGGGTGCTTCGTGTGCTTTGGTGGGGTACTTCTTTCAGCCTGCGCCGTCTCAAGCTGCCTGCGATGACACGCAAGGTCAGCTTCCGTAGGTGATGCGTTTGACGGCATCGGCGTCGAGGGTCTTGAGAAGCACTTCGAGAAGCTTCAAGAGGTTCTCGTAGTCCTCCGCGTGCACGATGGAGGTGTGGCTGTGGAGATAGCGTACGGGGAGGGCCAAAGCGATGCTTGGCACGCCGCTACGGCTCAGATGGATCTTGCCGCCGTCGGTGCCGCCGCGCTTGAGCGAGGTGAGCTGGTAGGGGATGTCGTGCTTCTCACACGCATCGATGACGAAATCGCGCATGCCCTTGTGGCCGACCATGGAACTGTCGGCGACCATGATGGCGACGCCTTTTCCGAGTTCGGTCTCCTTGTCGCCACCCGGGAAGTCATAACAGATCGTGGTGTCGACCGCGATGCCGATGTCGGGGTTCACGTGGTAGGTGCTGGTGGTCGCACCGCGAAGACCGACTTCCTCCTGCACGGTTCCGACACCATAGTAGACATTCGGGTGTTCGGTATCCTTCAGGGCCTTGAGGGTGTCCACCGCTGCGGCGCAGCCGACGCGGTTGTCCCAGGCTTTCCCTAGAAGGTAGTGCTTGTTGGCCATCTCGATGGTTTCGATGTAGGGGGTGATCATGTCACCGGTCCTGATGCCGAGTTTTTCCGCCTCGTCTTTGTCCTTGACACCGATGTCAAGGTACATGTCGTCCATCTTGACGGGTTTCTTGCGTTCTTCTTCGGTGAGGATATGCGGGGCTTTCGCACCGATGACGCCACGGACCCTCTTGCCTGAGGACAAGGTGATCTCCATTTGCTGGGCGAGCATGACCTGGCTCCACCAGCCGCCGGCAGGGATGAACTTCACATACCCCTCATCGGTGATCTTGCTCACCATGAACCCGACTTCGTCCATGTGGCCGGCGACCATGATCCTGGGGCCGCTTTCCTTACCGGTCTTCTGGGCGATGACGCTGCCGAGGTTGTCGGTCGTGACAGAATCCGCGTAGGGTTCCATCGCTTCTTTCATGTAGTGCCTGACTTCAGTCTCCTGCCCGGGGATGCCCCTGAGCATGGATAGGTCCTTGAGAATCTTTTTCATTGCAATGCCTCCTGTAGAATGGTTTCAGTGATTTATTGGGTTGATCCGGTCTTGGTTTCTTTAACGCTTTTCTCTTTGGAAGGTTTCTTCTTCATGCCGTTGATGCCGACGACGAGAAGTAGGATGCCGTAGATGGCGATGATGCCGAAGACGGCGTATTGCATGTAGGTCTCGCTCTCGCTTCCGGCAAACAGCATGAACGCACCAAGCGTCAGGATGGCCATGTAGACAAGGAAGCTTGTGAACGGGCCTTTGATCTTAAGAAGCTGCAGGGTGAGCAGATACGCAAACCCGCGCATGTAGAGGACCAGTCCGACCATGCGGGCCGCATTGGCTTCATAGACCGCAAGGTAGACGGCGACACCCAAGGCGATTGCGTACTCGGCCGCAAGGATGATGCTTGCGTTCTTGTCGTCGGTCTTCTGATAGTCCTTCAAGAAGCGGAAGGTCGAGAAGGCGGCGATGAAGAAAGCGATGATGTAGACGACGATGCTTTCAATCAGGTCTGTGAAGAACATCGCGATGATGGCAAGGGCGATCAGCAGGATGCCCAGGATCAGATTGAGCAGGGGGATTCTTGTGATGTAGGTTTTCATTGTTGTTTCGCCTCCATGGTCTTTTTGGTTTCTTCTTCGATCTTATCTTCCTGGTTCTGGATGATGCGTTCGAAGACACTCAGGAAGTTCTTGAGTTCACGGGTCTTGATGTTCTCGGTGAGTTCGTCCTGACAGGTCGTCTCGACCTGTGCGACCTGGTCGCAGAGGTTGCTGCTTCTTTCTGTCAGCTGGATGTGCATGAGGCGTCGGTCCTCGGGATCCTTGGTCCGGATGATGAGGGCCTGTTTTTCAAGACGGCTCAGGACGCCCGAGAGGGTCGCCTTGTCGGTATCCATATAGACAAGGATCTCCTTGGCGGTCAGTGACGAATGCTTCTTGATGGTCTTTAGGACCTGATACTGTGCATACGTCAGATCAAAACGCTCCAGAATCCGGTTCATGAGTCGCTTGTGAAGAAGCGCGCTCTTGTTGATGAGTTGACAGACTTTGTCGTCCATAGTCATTCCTCCACTCATATAGGTAGTACACAAAACATTATACTCTGTTTCACGAAATTGTCAAAACAAAACCCCTTGTAAATCCGTGAATCATTGCGGATTGCAAGGGGTATACTTTTTTATGCTACGGGACGGTCGCGGTCCTCGTCGGTATCGCCAGGCGCATCGTAGCCTTTTCTGGGCCTGTCCTGCACGGTGTCCGACTTGGATGTCTCCATGGTCTTGCCTCGTCTATAGAGATTGTAGCCGTTGAAGGAGTCGTAGCCGAGATAGGCGGTTCCGATCAGGGCGATGACCATGAGAAGGATGACTAGGTCCTCGCTGTTGAATCCACGGTAGAGGATGAGCGTACCGATCGCCAGGGCTGCGATGTGGAAGAAATAAGTGACATGGTCCCCGGATTCCGCACCATTGGAAAGACCGTAGAAATGCACCATTCCGCGGGCGAAGAGCACGCCTCCAAGAAGATAGCCGAACCATTGGCCGAGCCCTTCTTCTGTCATGAGCGCGCCGATGATGAAGATGGCGCCGACCAGGACGTTAAGGACGATCTCAATGATGTTGATGGTCTTGATGAGGTCGCTCTTCTGAGTCTTTACAAACGGTATGAGACGGATGATTGCGTAAACCAGGATGATGACGCCTACAAAGGCCTCGATCAAAACAGCGACATCGACAAAATAAAGCGTGAGTGCAAGCGCAAGCAGCAACGCTGCGCCGACAGCCTTGATGAACCATGCATAGTTGTGGATCGTGGTGGAAAGTTTAGCCATTGGACATCTTCCTTCCTAATTTGGGCTTACTACTTATATTATAAATGCAGGCGTTTCAAATAACAAGCAAAACCCGCTAATAAGGCGCAGAAAACAAAAAAGCCCACCGAATGGGAAACCGCTCGATTGCAGAACCTAAATTCTACCATGGGGGTGACCTCTTGTCTGACCTTCAGGATTCCCGCATTTCTACGGGCATTCGTACACCAGCCAGACCTCGGTCCCTTATATCAAGAGTTGGGGTCGCACCTGAGCGGTTTCCCATTCGCTAGGCTTTTATAGTCTTATTATAGTCCATACGAATGCGGAATGTCAATTTTCGGGCTCGGGAGTGATTGTTATACAAACTGCTTTATGAAGCCAAAAGCGACGTTGTTCAAATCCGTGTCATCCGATTCATTCATGAGTGTTCGCAGCGAACGGTCTCACCCGGTGACCTTGTACGAGTGACATGAACAAGGGGACCAGTTGTGAGAACGCATCTAGGTAATAAAAAAGCCACAGACAAAAGTCCGTGGCGGTCCATCATTTGGTGAGTACGTCGATGAGTTCATCTTTCTTGAGCTTGGAATAGCCGGTGATGCCTTGTTCCTTGCAAAGCTCCTTGAGCTCGTCGACGGTCTTTTCCTCAAGCGCGTCCTTGTCCAAAGATGAAGGGGTTTCCTTTTTCGCTTCAGCTTTGGGTGCCGATGCCTTTTCAGGCTTGGCGCTTGGTGTCAGTTCACCGTTGAGACCTTTTTCTGCGGTGTCGCATAGGGTCTTGAAGCCGTCCTGGTCGTTGACTGCGATGTCTGCGAGCATCTTGCGATTGATCGCGACACCGGCTTGTTTGAGACCGTTGATCATCCTGGAATAGGATAGGCCGTTTGCTCTTGCTGCGGCGTTGATGCGGGCGATCCAGAGTTTACGGAAATCGCTCTTGCGTTTTTTACGGTCGCGGTAAGCGAACATATAGGAATGCATGACCGCCTGGTTTGCGGTTTTATATAACAGATGTTTGCTGCCGAAGTGGCCCTTGGCCAACTTCAGTATTTTTTTACGGCGTTTGCGTGCGACGGTGCCGCCTTTGACTCTTGCCATGGTTTGTTCCTCCTTGAACGTGGGTTATTTGATGGGTGCGATTTGTTTCTTGATGCGTTTCATGTCGCTCTTATCGATGAAGTTGTCATTGCGGTTTCTGCGAATGGCACTTTTCGATTTCGCGCTTTTCAGGTGACTCCGGTTGGCATGGGGGATTTTGATCTTCCCTGAGGCGGTGCGTTTCACACGCTTCTTGGTTCCGGAATGGGTTTTCATTTTAGGCATGGTTGGCCCTCCTTGGTTTATTTGTTCTTCTTCGGGACAAGGGTCATGATCATTGTCCGTCCGTCCTGTTTGGGACGGCTTTCGAATTCGGCGATGTCGTTCATGCGTTTGGCGAAGTCTACCATGACCGTGCGGCCCTGGTCGGTATGCGCCATCTCACGTCCGCGGAAGCGGATGGAGACTTTGAGCTTGTCGCCGTCCTCGATGAATTTGCGGCCCTTTTTCAGCTTGGTCTCGAAGTCGTGTTCCTCGATCTTCGGAGAGAGGCGGAGTTCTTTTAAGTTCATGATGTTCTGTTTCTTCTTGGCCTCTTTCGCCTTCTTCTGCATCTCGTAGCGGTATTTGTTGTAGTCCATGAACTTCGCGACCGGGGGTTTCGCATTCGGTGCGACAAGGACCAGGTCGAGTTCACGGGCTTCGGCGAGGTTCAGGGCTTCGGTCTTGTTCTTGACGCCGAGTTTCTCACCGTTTTCGTCGATGACCATCATCTCGCGGGCGCGGATGTCCTGGTTGACATTGCCGTCACCTTTTTGCTGACGAGGGGTGCCGCGTTTGGGGTTTCGTCTCTTAATGGGTGTTCACCTCCTGGGGATTTGGGGGAAACAAAAAAGTGCGGGTGCACAGGGCACCCACACATAAATAACGAAATAACTATTTCGTAGCTTTGACCTATTGCCTTTGGCAATCAGGTGAGCGTGGGTACGCTTCTTTCCACCTATTTTATTCAGACTGTACCTATTGTAGCATACCAATCGTCTTTGTCAACTGTTTCAGCTGGTTTTTGGATCCTTTTTATCCGCGACGCTCTCGTGCTTGTCCTTGGTCTTGGGCTTGATGAGATGGCGGGCGTAGTCGTTCTTGTTGATCTGGCGGTTCCTTGCGATCGCCAGGGCGCCCGAGGGCACGTCTTCAGTCACGGTGGAGCCGGCGGCGATGAAGACGGAATCACCGACACTGATCGGGGCGATCAGGTTTGTGTTGCAGCCGATGAAGACATCGTCACCGATGTAGGTCTCGTGTTTTTCCTTGCCGTCGTAGTTGACGGTGATGCTGCCGCATCCGAAGTTGACGTTGTCACCGGTGGTCGTGTCGCCGATGTAGGCGAGGTGCGAGGCCTTGGTGTTGGCGCCGGTCGTCGATTTCTTGATCTCCACAAAGTTCCCGATGCGGTTGTCCCGACCGATGTTGGCGTTGTTCCTGAGGTGTGCGAAGGGGCCGATGGTCGTCCTTTCATGCACGACCGAGTCGTAGACATAGCTGTGCTTGACCTGGACGAACTTGTGGATGACGCCGTTATGGATCTCGGTGTTCGGTCCGATCTCGGCGCCTTCCGCGATGGTCGAATCGCCGGTGATGGTGGTGTTCGGATAGATGGTCACGTTGCCTTCGATGCGGACGTTATGGCCGACGGTGATGGTCTCGGGGTTGATCATCGAGACGCCTTTCAGCATATGGTGCTTGTTGATCTTGTCGCGGAGGACCTTCTCGGCGATGCTGATCGCGTAAAGGTCGTTGACCCCCATCACGGACTGGCTGTCCCTTATGGTATAGGTGCCCACCGCATAGTCCTGACGCATGAGATGGACGATGTCGGTGAGGTAGTATTCGTTCTGGTAGGCGCTTCGTTTTATCTTGTCCAGGGTGTCGAAGAGGTAACGGTTGTTGACGGCGTAGATGCCGGTGTTGACCTCCTGGATTGACCGTTGTTCTTCAGTCGCTTCCTTCTCCTCGATGATGGATTCGATCTTGCCGTACTTGTCACGGATGATGCGTCCGTATCCTGAAGGGTCTGTGAAGTTGGTCGTGACGACGGTCAGGTCGTTTTCCATCTTTTCGTGGGTGGTGAGGATGTTGTCGATGATCTGTTCGTCGATGAGCGGCATGTCGCCGAGCAGGATGAGCGTGGTGCCTTCCAGGTCGCCGATGGCATCTTTTGCGGACAGGGCCGCATGGCCGGTTCCAAGCTGCTTTTCCTGATAGGCGAAGGAGGCCCGTCCTTCAAGGAGGTCCTGGATGACTTCCCGCTGATGACCGACGACGACGCATGTCTCGTCGATCGAGGAAGCCTCCACGCTTTCGATGATGTATTCGATCATCGGCTTTTTCAGAATCGGAAACGCGCATTTCGGTAGCTTGGTCTTCATCCTCGTGCCTTTGCCGGCAGCGAGTATGAGTGCATACTTATTCATCGGTTCCATCCCTTCCCTCTTTGGTGATGATAGCCCTCAGTGTTTCAATCGCCTTATTGACAGTGGCTTCATCCTGGTGCGAAACAGTGATCCTTATGACCGGTTCCGTGCCGCTTGGACGGATCAGGACGAGGGCATCCTTGCCCAGTGCCTTTTTCATGTCCTTGACGGCTTTCTTGACGGCTTTTTTCCCGACCACGGATTTGTCGACATCACGGATGTTCTCGGTGATTTGCGGGAAGATCTCGACGTCTTCGCAGAGGGCGTGGATCGGGCGTCTTTCCGTATGGATGACGTGCATGGTCTTGACCGCGGCCAGGATGCCATCCCCGGTCTGAAGGTGGTTTTTCAAGATGATGTGGCCGCTGTTCTCCCCGCCGAGCGTGTAATCGTTCTTCTGCATTTCAAGGGAGACGTTCCGGTCGCCGACCTTGGTGCGTACAACCGCAATCCCGGCGTCCTTGAAGGCCTTCACGATGCCGGGGTTGCTCATCTCGGTGAGCACGACGGTATCCTTGTTGAGGGTGCCTTCTTTCTTCATCTTGAGGGCGATGACATAAAGCAGCATGTCCCCATCGTAGAGGCGTCCCTTGTGGTCGACCGCGAGGACGCGGTCGCCATCGCCGTCGAAACTGAATCCGAGGTCGCAGCCGTTTTCGCTCACGGCCTGCTGGATCGCCTCGATGTGCATCGAACCGCATTGTGCGTTGATGTTCTTGCCGTCCGGCGCCCCGTGCACTTGAAAAATACCGTCCACGAGTGGCGACAGGATCTCCGGTGCGACTTCATAGGTCGCGCCGTTGGCCGTATCGAAACAGACGTTCAGGTTCATTCTCTCTTCCTTGAACGGCGCATACAGGTTCTTATAGACGGCCATGATCTCCTCGGCATGCTTGAAAAAACCGAACCGCTCGGTCTTCGGCGCTTCCGGTTGATCGATGAACGCTTCGATGATGGCTTCGCTTTCCTCGCTCATCTTATACCCTTTGTCGATCACCTTGATGCCGTTGTCGGTGTACGGATTGTGCGAGGCGGTGATCATGATGCCCGTCATCGCTCGTTCTTTTGCGTAATGGGCGATGACCGGTGTGGGCACGGTGCCCGCATAGAGGACATCCATGCCGGCGCGCATCGCGCCAGCGGCCACAGAAAGCGCAAGCATGTCGCCGCTTTCACGGGTGTCTTTGCCGATGACCACGGTATCGCTATCCAGGGCTTTTCTAAGGCCAAGCCCGACGTTGTAGGCCATCTCTGTGTCAAGGTAATCCCCTGCGACACCACGGATGCCGTCGGTTCCGAAATATTTCCCCATGGCAACTTCTCCTTTCCCCTTTGAAACATGATGAATCTTTTTCATTGATGGCTCAACTTATTCTATCACACAATCGGGTGTGTTTAAAGTCATTCTACGGTGACGCTTTTCGCAAGGTTCCTGGGCTTGTCGATGTCAAGGTCCCTGTGAAGCGCCGCATAGTAGGCGATGAGCTGGGTCGGAATGACGGTGAGAAGCGGTGAGAGGAGCGGATTGACATCGTCAAGGATGACACCGTCATCGTCCCTTGCGACCCCTTCGAGCGATACGACGAAGGTCTTCGCACCCCGGCTTTCGACCTCGCTTAGGTTGCTGCGGGTGTTCTCGCTTGTCTTTGCGCTTGAGATGATCGCGATGACAGGGGTGTCCTCTTCAATCAGGGCGATCGTGCCGTGTTTGAGTTCGCCCGCGGGGAAGCCCTCGGTCTGGATGTAGGAAATCTCCTTGAGTTTCAGTGCGGCTTCCATGCAGACTTTGTAATCGAGCCCGCGGCCGATGTAAAAGGCGTTCCGTTTGGTGAGAAGGCTCTTGACCTTCTCTTCAAGGCCATGCGCCTGACTCAGGAAATTCTCCATCGCGATTGCGACTTCGGAGAGTTCCCGCTTGAGGTCGAACGACTGGGCGCTCAGGGCATAGGCGAGGATGGCGAGCACCGCGATCTGGGCCGTGTAGGCCTTCGTGGATGCGACCGCGATCTCGGGGCCCGCATGGATCGAAAGGCAGGCGTCCGCCTCACGGGCCAAGGTCGAGGTCGTGACGTTGGTGAGGGTGAGGGTCGGGTGCCCGGTCTTCTTGATGTTCACGAGGCACGCCCTCAGGTCTGCGGTCTCACCGCTTTGGGAAATCAGGATGAACTGCGGGTTCTTGGTGAGCTTCGGCATGTCATAGGCGAACTCGCTTGCGACATGCACCTCAACAGGAAGGTCGGTCAATCGTTCCATGATGGTCTTGCCGACAAGGCCCGCATGCATCGAGGTGCCCGCGGCAAGGATGTAGATCCGGTCTTTTTGTGCAATGCCTTCAATGAGACCCTCATCAATCCGGATGTGGGTCTCATTGAAATACTCGCCGATGATCCGGCGGATGACCGCAGGTTGTTCATGGATCTCCTTTAACATGTAATGCTCGAATTCGCCCTTGTCCGTATCGAAATGGTCGAGTTCAAGGGGCGAGAGTTTGTAGGGGAGCACTTCGCCTGACAGGTTGTAGACCGTGAAGTTCTTCTTGTCGATGCGGACGATGGTCTCATCGTCGAGGGCGAGGTAGTTGTCCGCCGCATCGATCAGAGCCATCATGTCAGACCCGATCACCATGCCCTCATTGCCTTTGCCAAGGAGGAGCGGGCTTTTGAATTTCGCCCCCCATAACGTCCAGGGGTCCTCCATGTCCATCACAAGCAACGCATAGGAGCCATTGAGCAGTGAAAGCGTCCTTCTGAGGGCGCTTTCCACAGGCATGGTCCTGGAAAAATGGTCGATCAGTTCGACAATGACTTCGCTGTCGGTCTGGCTTTGAAAGTCCGTATCCTGAAGATAGAGCTTTCTCAGTTCGGTGTGGTTGTCCACAACCCCGTTGTGCACCACCACAAAACGGCCGCTGGATGACGTGTGCGGATGGGCGTTCTCTTCACTGACACGTCCGTGTGTCGCCCAACGCGTATGCCCCATGGCGACCGGAGCCATAAGCGTAGGAAGGTCTTTTTCCAAGGTCTTGATCCTTCCTTTGCGTTTAATGATGAGGTGTTCGTTCTTATTCGGGTCGAACAAGGTGATTCCGGCGGAATCGTATCCTCTATATTCCAGACGTCTGAGACCATCCATGACAATGTTCTGGGCATTCTTATCACCGATATAGCCCACTATACCACACATATAGCCACCTTCCTTTGGTGAAAAGCATAAAAAGGTCCCAGCCTTGAGAGACTATGAAACCTTTTTTTATTGGGTTCTTTGAAAGTATTATAGCATAATGCGGGCTTTTTGTTCAAACAGTTTTTCAGGGATGGAATCCTAGTATTCTTTTGAAAGGCCGATTACACTCATCATCAATAAAAATAGACCATGCAAGGTGAAGAACAACCACGGTGAAACCATCATGACAAGGTCTCCACCGCTTGATTGTGCGTATGTAGGCAAAAATGCATGACTCAGGAATTGTCCATGGTTCAACCCCTCTGGTCTATACAATCCGCTTCGAAGCGTATCGACGAGAAAAACCGCCGCCAGGACAAAGAGGGATGCATGCGACGTCCTGAAGAAACATGCGATGAGCGCAAAGAGCGAGAATCCCTGAAGGGCATGCACCATCGCCATGGCGATGGTCTTCACGGCAAGAAGGTCGCTCGCGCCATAGGGAAGGGTGTTGAGCAAGGCGAAGGTGGCCAGCCATGAGGCCAAGGCATAGCAAAGGATGATGCACGCACCAAGCGCCCATTTCGCGACGGTGAGTTTGGCCCGGCCTGAAAGCTGGACCGTCAGGGCATCGGAGGCGTGGGAGGCGAACATCCGGCTTGAGAGCCATACCGCATAGACCATGGCCGAGAGGTAGATCAGATCGTTCGCCGCGGCGATGAATGTCTCGGCGTAAAAAGAACGCGCCAGAATCACCGTCTTTTCATCTTCGAAAACCCCTGAAGCATAAAGAAGCGCACCGGCCGTGAAGAGATAAAGGGTCAGATGAAGCCACATGGCCCTTCCCCGAAACAGCTTCTCCCACTCGTAATTGACAAGGCCGATCAAAGCCTCACCTGCTCATGGTCCAGCTTCTTGAAGGCGGAGGGGTCATGGGTCGCGATCATGAACGGCGAGCCGGACTGGGCGACCCATTCCACCAGTCTTGTCCGGTATGCTTCATCCAGGGCGCGCATCGGTTCATCCAGCAACACGGTCCCTTCAACCCCGAGCAGTCCCCCTGCGAGGGCGGTGCGTCTCAGCATCCCGTCGGAATACTGCCGGATGGGACGCTCCAGGAAAGCACCGAGCTCAAAGTGGTCGATCAGCCTTTGAAGCCTGTGCGCATGGGTTTTTCCCACCATCCGGAGCACGGAGGTGAGGTACTGCCTTCCTGTCAGGTTCAAAGGCAGGGCCGCATCGCCGCCTATGTAGGTCATGGTGTCTTTGATGAAACCCTTCTCGGTCCTCAATAGCCCGGCGAGGCATTTTAAGAGGGTCGTCTTTCCCGATCCGTTCTTTCCGACAAGAAGGACGACCCTTTCCTTGAAAGCGAAGGGTCCGAAACGGAGCGTCTTATCCCCGTATGCCTTCTCAATCCTTCGGATTTTTCTCCAGTGTCGCAAGGGCTTCCTCCTTTAAAGCGTGTCCGGATTCACCGTTTTCGCTGATGTAGGTGAACTCATCGATGGTCATCGTCTTCTGGGTTTGACCGTTCACTAAGTAGTCGATCTGAAAGGGCAGGGTGTCGGTCTTAAGGCTGTTTTCCCTTATGAAGGGGACGCAGAGCGTCGCTTCTTCATCCTCTTGAAGGCTTTTCTCCTTCATCGCGACGGACTTTGCTTTCGGGTTGAAGCCTGCTCCAAAGAGCGTTCCCAGGTCCGTGAACGGGGTCGGGGTCTCTTCATAGTGCCTGAGGTAATCCATATTGCCCTGCAGGGCCGGGTTGAGCGGGTCGATCGACTGGATGACGAGCGGCTTCTCCCCTTTGTTCACAAGGTCGATGCACACGCCGCCCGCGGTCGCGCCTTCCTGGCCGTCGACACTCAGGACGGTGACCCTCGAATAATCGAGCGCGCCTTCAAAGGGCGTGTCTTCCGGGAAATGATACGCGAATGTGCCGAGCGGGATTCTTGCGTGCGTCTCATCATCGTATAGGATGTTCAGCATCAGCGGGTCGAGGGTGATCGCTTCCGATTCGCCTTCATAAGGCAGGGTGTAGGTGAGGGTGACTTTCACTCCGCCTGCCTCGATCGGGCTGCGTTTTAAAGATTCCAGGTGAAGCGCGGTCTTGATGGAGTCCTCCCCGGAACTGAGGAAGTGCGACACCATGGCCTCCTCATGGCTGTAATAGGCGGATGCGTCGTTCATGATGATGTCGAAGGCGAAGGATTCCGCCTCGTTGGTATGAAGGACCGCGTGGTTTTTCATGATTCCATGCATGGTGAAAGAAGGCGCATTCCCGGGCTGCCTGGTGATCACCACCAGCAGTGTTAGCCCCAGGATGAAACCGATGGCCGCAAACACGAACCGCTTCATGACTCAAGCGTCCGTTTCTCGATCGAATAGTATTCGGTCGTCACGACGAACACTTCCCAGCCGCCCTTCTTCGTGTTCCTGAAGAACCGGTAGAGCTTGCCCACACCGTTTGAAACCTTGCCTTCCCCGTACACCTCGATGACAAGCTCACTCATCGGGTCGACATCGATCTCAAGTTCGATTTCCTCTTCTTCCGTGGTCGCGCTCTTGTAGTTGACCGAGCTCTTGATGTCTGCGTCAAGCCCGGTCTTGAACCCCTTGATCGGGCCGCTCACATCGATGCCGATCGCACCGCTTGCGGACAGTTGCAGGCTGTCTTGCTTCTTGGTCTTGAAAGTATAGTCCTTCTCGATGGCCGTGGTGCCTTCGTTCTTGATGACCATCATGGTCCCCTTCTTGAACTTGACCTTGGCGTTATGGGTTTCGGTGTGGGTCTTCCAGCCCCAGAACCTGCGTCCGTCGATCGCATCGTAGGCCAGTTCGTAGTCGGTCTCGCTGAAATCCTCAAGCAGCTTCATGCTTGAGGATCTGAAGGTCACTTCCTCATACGTCCGGTACGAATCGGCATGCAGTGAAAGGGGCGGGCCAAGGATCAAAGCAAGCACCATGATGAGCAGGGCAGTCTTTTTCATCGTTATCATCTCCTCACCCCCATGATAAGGATGAAGGCCCCTTTTTTCTTTTCATTAAAAAAGACGGCGTCCTGCCGTCTTCTGTTCAATCGGTCCCCTCATTCTTCGCAGCCTCGCGAATCCGTTTCAAACGGGCCCTTTTCTCTTTTTCCTTCTCCTTTTCCCGGAGTCTTTTGTCTTCCTCTTCAATCTCCCTCAAGCGCTCGAAGGTGTCGTGGTATCCGAGTTCGAAGCGCCTTGTGATCTGTTCGTGGGAGAAATCCATGACCCCGCGGATGCTTTTGGAAGGGTAGAAATAAAGCATGCGGGTATCTTCGATCTGGCGCCGCCTTCTGAAGTTGAAGCGGAACAAATCGATGATGATGATCTCGTCGCACCCGGCATCGAGGAGGGGCTTGTAGGGGGTGTTGTCGAGGATGCCGCCGTCGTAGTAGGTCTTGCCGTCGATCTTGACGGGCTTGAAGGCCACGGGGAGCGCGCATGAGGCGAGCAGGGTCTTTTTGATCATGTCGTTGCTCATCGTGCTTAATAAAGGGTAGCGGACGTATTCCTCGGCGCTGAAGAAGTTTCTCAGATTCAGGCTCATGAGGTCGATGAAGCTTGTGTCCTCATCCCCGACATACGAGGTGGCCACGAAGATTTTCGACTTCTTGACGGCTTCGTAGTCGACGTACTTGTCAATCAGCTTTTCAAGTTTTTCCGTGCTGTAGAGGCCTTTATGGAAGAGGTCGAACTTGTCTTCAAGGACCCGTTCGATGAAGTTCGTGTCGGAGGTGCTGAAAAGCGTGTCCTCATCCATGGAGAGCCAGAGGGACTCCGCTTCATCAAGGGCGTCCATGGCGATGAAGACCGCGTTCAGGCTGCCCACGCTCGCACCACTGACCGCGTGGATGTTTTTCAGGTACCCTGTCTCCTTGAGGGCTTTCAGGACACCGATCTGATAGGCGCCGCGGGCGCCTCCGCCCGCGAGGGCGATGCCGCGTTTTCTGGCCATGGAAACCTCCTTTCAATAAGGCAGGACGGTGCCGTCCTTGTAGACCGTCTTGATCGTGCCGCCACCAAGACAGACCTCGCCGTCGTAAAAGACGCAGGCCTGGCCCGGGGTGACGGCGCGTACGGGTTCGTCGAAGACGACACGCATGCCGTTTTCATCCTGTGTTATCCTGATGCCCTGGTCCTTCTGACGGTAACGGAACTTGGCGGTCAGGGGACGGTTTTCCACCGGATCATCGGGGTTGATGAGGTTCACATCCTCAAGGTCGCACGAAGTCGCATAAAGCATCGGGTGATGGTAGCCCTGCCCGGCGTATAGGGTGTGGGTTTCAAGGTCCTTGCCGACCACGAACCAGGGCGCGTTGTCGTAATCGGGATGCCCCCCGATGCCGAGGCCTTTCCTTTGACCGATGGTATAGTGCATGAGTCCGAAGTGCTTGCCGATCGTGTCCCCTTCAAGGGTCTTGATCGGCCCTTCCTTGGCAGGAAGGTAATTTCTTAGGAACGCATCGAAATTGCGTTCGCCGATAAAACAGATGCCGGTGGAATCCTTCTTGTCCATGACGGGGATGCCGGCGTCTTCGGCGATCTTCCGGACCTCTTTCTTCCTTAGGTGCCCGACCGGGAAGAGCGCCTTCTTGAGCTGGGCGCCTCTTAGCTGTGAAAGGAAGTAGGTCTGGTCCTTGTTGGGATCGACGCCGCGCTTGAGCAGCACTTTTCCGTCTTTTTGCTCGATCCGGGCGAAGTGGCCCATCGCGATGTAATCGGGGTCGAACGCTTCCGCATGCCGTGCGAAGGCGTCGAACTTGATGTATTTGTTGCACATGATATCGGGGTTCGGGGTGCGGCCCTTTTCGTATTCGTCCAGGAAGTACTGAAAGACATCGCGCCAGTATTCCTCGATGAAATCGACGCGTTCAAGGCGGATGCCTAGATGGTCCGCGACCTTTCGGGCATCCTCATAGTCCTTTTCCTGCGGGCATTGTTCGTCGTTCAAGGTCGGGTTCCCAAGAAGGTCCCGGTTCGCGGCACTGTCCCAGTTGCGCATGAAAAGGCCGATGACTTCGTAGCCCTCTTCTTTCAGAAGAAGGGCGGCGACGCTTGAATCCACGCCGCCGCTCATCCCGAGGACGACTCGTTTTTTGGTCATACTTACTCCTCCTGGCTTTTATCCACGTCGGAAGGCATTCTGAAGTCGGCTCTTGGAGAGAGCGAGATGTCGAGAATCTTCGGAGCGTCGGGCGAGGCCTGACGCTTGAACTGCTGGGAATAAAAGCGTTTAAAGAATTGTCTCACGTAATGGTGTGCTTCGTCTTCTTCCATGTCGAAAGTCACTTTGATCAGCCATTCGATCCTGGATTCATCGTCCCCGAAGCGTAGGAAGCGATGCAGGATGAAGTCATTGACCTCGTAGGAGCCGATGGTCTCCTCGGTCTCCTGACCAAGCAGGAGCTCAGGGGAGATCGGGGTGTCTAAGACATCTTCGATGGTGTCTTCGATCGCATCGCCGAACTTGCGGTTGGCATAGTTTGCGACCATGAAACGGACCAGGGTCTTCGGAAGGCCGGCGTTGATGTTGTACATGCTCATCTGGTCGCCGTTGTAGGTGCACCATCCGAGCGCGATCTCACTCATGTCGCCCGTGCCGAGCACGAGCCCCTGATGCATGTTCGAAAGGTTCATGAGCACCATGGTGCGGGCGCGCGCCTGGGTGTTCTCGTAGGCCTTGTCCAGGGTCTTGCCGTCATGGCCGATGATGTCAAGATGGTCGCTTACATGGTCGTTGAGCGGAATCTCCCTCAGGGTCACCCCGAGTTTTTCCGCAAGCCGGTGTGCCTGCGAAAGGGTCCGGTCGCTTGTGGCCTGGGCCGGCATGGTGATGGCGAGGATGTTCTTCCTTGAACGCTTGAGGCTGTCCATGACGCGGGTCGCGATCAGGAGCGCAAGCGTGGAATCAAGCCCGCCGCTGATGCCGATCACGATGGTCTTCGAGCCGACATGCCGGATGCGCTTGATGAGCGCGTTCTCCTGCAGGGCGGCGATCTTTTCAAAGGCTTCATCCACGTTTTCCTTGGGGACGAAGGGGGTCTTGTCGAAAGGTTTTTCAAAAGCATAGGTGCCGCTCTCGGCGAGCGCGAAATCGACTTCGACGGTCGGGAAGGGGTGACGGTTCAAAGAGTCCCTGAACGATGAGTTCGCTTTACGCACGTAGGCGATCTTCGAGATGTCGATGTCGCCATAGATGATCTCCGATTCCCTTGAGAAGTGCTCGGTCTCCACAAGCAGGTCGCCGTTTTGGGCGATGACGTTGTGGCCGCTGAAGACCGTCTCGCTCGTGGATTCGTTCACACCGGCGCTGCAGTAGACATAGCCGCCGGCGTTCCGCCGGCTGTGTTCGATGATGGTGCGTTTGCGGATTTCCCTCTTATCGAGGTATTCATTGGACGCACTGAGGTTGAGGATCAGCTGCGCGCCCTGAAGGGCGAGCATGTTTCCGGGGGAGATCGGGGCCCACATGTCCTCGCAGATCTCGATGCCGAAGGAGAGATGGGTGTGCTCTTCGCGGAAGATGATCGAACCAAAGGGGACGACCTGGCCTAAGAAGCGGACCATCTTCGTCGTCTTGACGATGTCGAAGGCGCTTGTGAACCAGCGTT
>JBKHIE010000020.1:0-17919 GCA_046538775.1 Candidatus Izemoplasmataceae bacterium | reverse complement strand
GAACAGGTCGGTCGCATACTCGTCGTCTCCATTGTCCCCGTTGTCACCATTATCGCCGTTGTCGCCAGTATCGGTTTCGGCGGGCACAGTGACGGTGAAGTCGATGGATTGCTCGTAATCACTATCCGGGTCACTGACGGTCGCGGTTATAGTGACATCGGCATCGCTTTCCCCGGAAGCGGGTCGTGTGACCGACCCGTCTTCGGCGATGACGTCGGTGTCATCGGATGACCAGGCCACTTCAAGCTCAAGACCCGATATCTCGATGGTATCCATGAACGTGAGATCGTCAGAGGACTCGTCTGGAAGATCGAGTTCCGCTTCAATGTCGTCATCCGAAATGACCCGCACATCGAGACTTTCAGACAAATCGTCGTATTCTTCGGAAGTCGCAGTGATGCTTGCCGTTCCGCTCGCAACGGCTGTGATGTTTCCATCATCAACCTCTGCGATGCTTTCATCGTCGCTCTCCCAGATGACGCTTTGATCAATGGCGTCCTCTTCAGGAAGGACGGTCGCATCCACTTCAAGGCTTTCCCCTTCGTGAAGCGTGACCGATTCAACCGACAATTCAATGGATTCGGCCTCGATTTCGCCATCTTCACCACATGCTGCAACAAACGTTAGCATTAATAAGGATAATACAAGATAGACTTTTTTCATACTCTTCTCCTACTTTTTTATTGTGAAACAAAGGGTGACCTATTAAATTATACCATGCAGTTCCGGTTTGTAAACATTAACATGCCATTACCCCCAAGTCTTATAAACGGATATAAGAGGGGTCGCATAGTCTTTCGAGTTACTCCTATATCCCGGATGGCTTGTTCTTAAGGTGTTTCGTCCTCTGAAAAATAAGCGTGCACCCGTATCGGGACACGCTTATTTTGAATCAGAGTAAACGCATGCAGTGATTTAAGGCTGGGACTACTCAGAATACTCGGTCCATGCAATATTGTTGAAGACCGCTTGAGCATCGCTTACAGCCAGTATTTCAATGGTCACATCGCCATCCAGCTCAAGGTTTGTTTCGAGGAAATGATGGATGGTTGTGTCTTCCCCGCTGCTTCCACCGAATGTCGGCAAAGTATAGGTTTCACTGTCTCCATCGTGTGTGATCACCACTTCATACTCCCGGTCACTTGCACCGGTGAACGCTTTGCGGTAATCAAAACTGAGGTCGTCCAAGCCTTGTGTGAGCGTCACTTCCAAGGATGAGGCGTAATCCCCTTCATCGAGTCCTCTCAACATGATGCCACCGCCGTCGATCGCATATCCGCCATCGTTTCTTGCTTCAGTATAGGTCCAATCCACAAGGCCGGCATAGGTATCGTCGGAGTAAGAACCAGGAAGATCGGCATTATCGAAGGTTTGTATTTCATCCCAGTTGATTTCCGCATACACAATTACATCGTAAGTGAGGGATTCATCAAAAGAATTGCTATCCTCGATGTCCGCGGTCATGGTCACTGTTTCATCCGATTCGCCTGCTGCCGGACGTGTGACTTCACCATCGGAAGAATCGATTACCGCGTCATCCGAAGAGGACCAGGTGATGGTATAGTCTGTACCGGCTATGGTGACACTGGTCTCCAGAGTAAGGTCTTCAATGGATGATTCTGGGAGTTTGATCAGGGAGTCAATTGCAGCATTGACCGTTTCAACGCTTGGATCATCGACAGTGTCTATTTCCGCTTCATCTGTGATTGCAAGTTGTTCGCCTTGGAACCAATCAACCGAGATGTCGCTCAAGTCGACGATGTCATTTTCTTCAAGCGTATTGAGATAAGTCACCAAATCGGCATTGTCTACACCAGAACTATAACGAATCTCAATTTCCCTGCCGGAAGCAAGGTCTTTCAATGGAATGTTGAAAGAATCGTCTTCGTCATAACCGGAAATATCCTCCAAGACCATCATGTTCTCAATGTCAATCCGATGCGATTGATAGGATTCCATGTCTTCAGGAAGTTCATCGAGATCCATGGCTTCAGGCACGGTATTGTCCGAGGTCAAAACATCCAGTTCGGAGATGTTGCCGATCAGTTCACGGTCATACCATTCTGTAACCCGTTCGCCACTGATGGACACCTGATCGCCAAGCTCAACAGTGGTACCTCCGTCGTAATCCACGGCAATCGCATGGTCTTCATCTTCAATGGTGAATATGTCGCCACCAAGGAGCTTGGTGACAACACCGGTGGTCACAACGGATTCTCCATCCGCTTTATCCAAAGCGTCTCCGATGGTCTCGAATTTCGCTTCATCGGTATAAAGCATGAGGTCTTCCATGACGTATTCATCATCGAGTTCGGTTGTGTGATCATCGTCTGTGTACCAGGTGAAGTCGTCTGGAAGCATGTCGATTTCTTCGCCTTTCATGACATCGATGGTTTCAGTGGTCCCATACTTGTATTCCAGTTCGATCGTCAACGGAAGGCTGCCATCGGCGAGTTCATGAATCCACTGTTCCTCGTCATCGGTATAGCCCGGGAAGTGTTCTACGTAAATATCGTATGCACTGTCTCCGTCTTCACCATCTTCACCATCTTCGCCGTCTTCGCCATCAGCCCCATCGGAACCATCAGACCCGTCACTGCCATCGCTGCCGGCAGGACCTTCGGGCCCTTCATCGCCCCTTATTTCATCCAGTTCGACGACATCCTGCCACTCATCATCCTCATTCATGCGCCATTGAAGATGGGTGTCCGTTGTCTGAAACTCGACTTCCTCGGTTTCAGCGCCACACGCACTAAGGGTAAGTGCAAAGATTGAAGCCACTACGAGTAAAAACACCTTGCTGAATTTTCTCATAAGCTTTTGGTGTCGGATAACACCTGTTCCCTCCTCTTAATTTATATTTTTGCATCAGTCGGACTGATGCACTGTTACCAAATAGAAGTGCAAAAAACGTTGAATCATCGTCCCTGCATGCGTCCGGAATAGAGTGAAGTTCCAGGACGAAACCGATCTGGATGGCTCGATGGCATTTTGTTTCCTTGAGAAACTGAAACGCTTACAATAATAATTATATTCCTTTGGTTGTACAAGTCAAGAGAATAGCTCTTTGTCCTGAATGCCTTGCCAAAGGCATGAAAAAAAACCTGCAGCACAGTCGCTGCAGGTTTCGGGTTTATTATATATGAATGGGCTTATCGACGATGCCATGTGCGGTTTCATGCATCATCTCAGAGAGGGTCGGATGAGGATGGATCGCTTCAGCGAAATCCTCCGCCCGGGCTTCGAGTGTCATGCCGAGCACGCTTTCGCTGATGAGTTCGGTAGCGTGGTCGGAGAGGATATGCACACCGATGATTTCGTTGTACTTCGTCTCCGCAAGCATCTTGACCATGCCCGTGGACTGGCCTTCCGCGAGGGCCTTGCCGTTGGCGCTGATCGGGAAGGTTGACACCTTGTAATCGATGCCTTTTTCCTTGGCCTCGGCTTCGGTCATGCCGACCTGGGCGATTTCGGGGAAGGTGTAGATGCCCGAAGGCACTTTCGTGTAATCGACTTTCTTATCGTGCCCGAGGATGGTCTCGACTGCGACGATGCCTTCTTTGCTGGCCACATGCGCGAGCATGTGCTTGCCGTTGACATCGCCGATTGCGTAGACATCCTTGACATTGGTCCTTAAGCTTGCATCGGTCTTGATGAACCCTTTTTCCTTTTCAAGGTCCAAGGCTTCAAGGCCATTCAAATTCGGTTTCATGCCGGTCGAGAGAAGCACGGCGTCGTGTTCGACGCTTTTTTTCTCACCGGAAAGTGCGTAGGCGATTGAGGATTTTTCGACTTTCGAGACATCCGCACCGCTCACGATGGTGAGGTTCTTGATTTTCTTCAGGGTCTTCTTGTAGGCCTCTTTGATCTCGGTATCGACCCCGATCAGGATGTCATCCATCTTCTCAAGGATGGTGACCTCCGTTCCAAGGGTGCTGTAGATGGTCGCGAACTCCATCCCGATGATGCCGCCACCGATGATGGTGAGCTTCTTCGGGATCTCCTTGACATCAAGCATCGTTTTGGACGTATGGACAAAGCCTTTTTCAAGCCCGTCCTCAAGCCCCTCGATCGGAGGCACGGCCGGGTGGGCCCCGGTCGCGATGATCAGATGCTTGGTCTGGATGGTCTCATCGCCGACGGCGATGTTGTGGGCGTCTTTCACGGAGGCTTCACCGTTGTAGACGGTGACCCCGTTCTTCTTGAAGAGGAATCCCACGCCGCCGGTGAGTTTCTTGACAATCTTGTCCTTGCGTTTCACCATCTTGTCAAGGTCGGGTGAGACGCTTTTCGTATCGACATTGACACCGAAGGTCTTCGCATCGAGGATGTCCTTATAGAGTTTGGAACTTTGAAGCAGGGCTTTGGTCGGAATGCAGCCCCAGTTGAGACAGACTCCGCCGATCGCCTCTTTTTCGATGATGGCGGTGTCAAGGCCCAGTTGCGCGGCCTTGATCGCGGCGACGTACCCTCCGGGTCCGCTTCCGATGATGGTCAGGTCGTGTGATTTCACGGTTTCACTCCTCTAGCTAAGCAATAAAAGCATTGGGTTCTGCAAGTACTCTTTTAATTTTACCATGAAACGTCCGCCGTCGCCACCATCGACGATCCTGTGGTCGAAGGTGAGGGAGATCGGGAACATTTCGCGGGCTTCGATGGCGTCATCGACGACGACCGGTTTCTTCTCGATCGCACCCATGCCGAGGATGGCCACTTCGGGGTGCTTGATGATCGGGGTGCCGAGTTTCGCACCGAAAGCGCCGTAGTTCGTGATGGAGAACGTGGTGTTCTGGAGGTCGCTCATCTGCAGGCTGCGGTCCTTGGCCTTGCTTGCGAGTCTTTCCACTTCGCGGGAAAGGTCGAAGATCGACCGCTTGTCCGCCTGTTTGATGTTCGGGACGATGAGGCCGTCCGGTGTATCGACCGCCACACCGATGTTGTAGAAGTCCTTGTAGATGATCTCTTCGTTCTCATGGTCGAAGCTCGCGTTGAAGATCGGGTATTCCTTGAGCGTAAGCACGATGGCTTTGATGATGAGCGGGAGGTAGGTCAGTTTCGTATCCTGGTCCTTGGCAAGGTTTTTCTGTTCGCGACGGAATTTCGCGAGTTCGCTCACATCGATCTCGTCCATCATGGTCGTCGCGGGGATGACCTGGTTGGATGTGGCCATGGCTTCGACGACCGACTTGCGGAGCCGGGTGATCTTCTCACGGCGGGTGCCCTCCTTGGCGATGTCGGGCATGGAAGGTGCAGGTTGTGCGGTGCGGGCAGGCGCGGCTTTTTCTTCTTTCGCCTCACTGCCTTCGGCCGCCTTACGGATGTCTTCTTTCATGACCCGTCCGGCGGGACCGCTGCCTTCGATGGTATTGATGTCGACGCCAAGGTCCTTGGCGAGCTTGCGGGCGACCGGGGTCGCGAGGGCTTTCTTCTTGGATTTGGTTTCTTTGTCTTTGGCCTTGGTGTGTTCGTCGGACGCAGGGAGGACTTCGTCTGAGGATTCGATGGCGCCGACGACGCTTGCGTTTTCGTCGCTTTTCTTCTCTTCAGCTGGCGCTTCGCCTTCGTCCTCATCGTCTTCGTCCTGGTCGTCCGCTTTGCTTGATGAGGCTTCCGCTTCATCCTCGCCACTGCCATCATCGATGACGGCCAGGATGTCGCCGACGTGGATGGTCTCACCCACTTCGGCGCCCTTTTTCTTGAGGATGCCGTCGTCCGGTGCGGGCATTTCAGCGTTGACTTTGTCGGTCTCGACGACGCAAAGGGTCTCCCCTTCTTCGACTTTGTCGCCGACGTCGTAGTTCCATTTCAGGATCTGACCTTCGTGGATGCCTTCTCCGACATCCGGGAATTTAAAGTTTATCATGGAGATGCCTCCTTATTCGAATGTGGCGATTTCTTTGATTTTCTTCGCAATGGTCTCGGGTTTGATGATGTGGTGGAATTCCCCTTTGGGAAGAGGAACGGTGATGTCGTGTCCGGTGAGGCGGGTCGGCTGGGCTTCAAGATGGAAGAACGCGTCTTCGTTGACACGGCTGATGAGTTCGCTTCCGATGCCGAGCGTCCTGACCGCTTCATGGACGACCAGGAAGCGTCCGGTCTTCTTGACCGATTCGATGACGGTGTCGCTGTCCATCGGTGCGATGGTGCGCAGGTCGATCACTTCGACGGAGAAATCCTCGTCTTCGAGGCTCTTGACGGCCTTCAATACGTCCCGCATCATGGCGCCCCAGGCGACGACGGTGATGTCTTCGCCTTCCTGGACGACTTTCGCTTTTCCGATCGGGACTTCGTATTCTTCTTCAGGGACTTCCTGTTTGAAGGCACGGTAGATGCGCTTCGGTTCGAAATAGATGACCGGGTCGTTATCCTTGATGGCCGCGGTCAGAAGCCCCTTGGCGTCGTAAGGGGTCGAAGGGATGACAAGTTTCAATCCGGGGATGTGGGCAAAGAGTGTCTCTAAAGCCTCACTGTGGTGTTCGAGCGCGTTGACGCCGCCACCGTAAGGCATCCGGATGGTGATGGGCATGGGGTATTTTCCGCGGGAGCGGTTCCGCATGCGGGCCATGTGGGTGACGATCTGGTTGTAGCCTGGGAACATGAAGCCTGAGAACTGGATCTCAGGGACCGGTCTCAGGCCGTTTGCGGCCATGCCGATGGCGGATCCGACGATCGCGGCTTCCGCGATCGGGGTGTCGAAGACACGGTCTTTCCCGTATTTCTTCTGCAGGCCGGCGGTGACACGGAAGACGCCGCCTTCATAACCGGCGTCTTCACCGAAGACGACGACGTTCTCGTCTTTTTCAAGCTGCTGGTCCAGGGTCTTGTTGATGGCGTTTAGCAAAGTGATTTCTGCCATGGTTATTCATCCTCGCTTTCGATCCGTTTTTGAGCGTCTTTTTGCCGCTCAAGATAGGGATGAAGGGTTTCGTAGGTATGGTCGAAGACATCGTCCAGGCTCGGACGGGGTTCTTTTTCGACTTCCTTGAAGGTGTTTTTGATGAGTTCTTTGTATTCTTCGGTGAGGGCATCGTCTTTTTCCTTGTTCCATAGACCCCGGTTCGCGAGGTATTTATACATGCGGATGATCGGGTCTTTCTGCTTCCATTCCTCGACCTCATCATCGCTACGGTAAAGGGTCGGGTCGTCGGAAGTGGTATGGGGGCCGAGACGGTAGGTGACCGCTTCGATCAAGGTCGGACCCTTGCCGGCGCGGGCGCGGTCCAGGGCTTCCTTGGTCGCGACATACATCGCGAGCGGATCGTTCCCGTCGACCTGGATGCCCGGGATGCCATACGCATAGGCTTTTTGCGCAAGGGTCTCCGCTTTGGTCTGGTCCTTGCGGGGGGTTGAGATGGCGTAATGGTTGTTCTGGATGATGACGACCATCGGGACGTCTTTCGCGGCCCCGAAGTTCATGCCTTCGTGGAACTCGCCATGCGAGGTTCCGCCGTCGCCGATGTAGGCGATGGCTGCGGCGCCGGTGTTCTTGACCTTGGCGGCGTAGGCGAGGCCTGCGGCGTGGGAGATCTGGCTGCCGATCGGGACGTTCACTGGCAGGGCGTTCACGCCTTCATCGTAACGGGCGCCTTTTTCCATACCGTACCAATAGAGGTAGTTCTGCTTGATGGTGACGCCTTTGTAATAAAGGGCCGCCGTCTCGCGGAAGGCCTGGGCGAGCCAGTCCTTGTCTTCGCTTGCGGCCATGGGACCGACCTGGGCCGCTTCTTGGCCCATTGCCGGCGCAAAGGTGAGCATGCGTCCTTGGCGTTGGTACTGAAGCGCCTTTTCATCGGACATGCGCGATAGCCGCATGGTCTTATACATCTTCAGACGCGTTTTATCTTCGAGCTTGGGTTCAAGGTCCTTGTTGGTGACCTTTCCGTCTTTGTCGAGGATTTGAAGCTGCTTCTTTTTCAGGGGATCATAATCATCGAATAACATGGGGATGCCTCCTATATTTATAATGTTTGCAAATAAATTTTGAGAAAAAATAAAAGTGGTTCCGTATGACAACTTCATAATAACGTAGACCACCGCTGTTTGCACGTGAAATGCTCACATCGTAATTTTTATAAAAAAATCTTGTTTGTCCATGAAAAAGACCCGTTCAAGGGTCTTTCCATATCTTCTGTTTCGGGGCTATTGACCGTTTTTCGGCTGTTTGAGTGTCGGGGTGTCCTCATCCCAGCGTTCGACGCCACGCTTATCAGGGTTGGCCTCCCGTCTTCGACGCATGATCTCAGCTTCCCGTTCAAGCTTCTTCGTATGCCAGATGAAGACACCGTTCCCGATCGTCGCCATCGTGAAGAAGACCGCAAAGATGTAGAAGCCTGTGAAACCAAGGCCGTAGTCATCGATGAAGGGCTGGACCCAGAAATAGACCATCGCGACCATGTAGAACATGAGGGGTACGAAGCCGAGCTGCCACTTGATGCGCATGAGCAGATAGGTGAAGAGGATGCTGATGGCGACGCCGATCAGATAAAGCAGAAACAAAGCTAAAGCTTCCATGATGTCACGCTCCGTTAGGTTTTTTCTCAGTCTCTCTCAGGACACCCTCGCGGTAGAGGTCGATGAGTGTGGCCAGATCGTCGACCTTCTGTTTCAACGCCTTGCCGTTGTCGGTGTCGTAGATGTGGGTTCTTCGGGTGTTGAGGTCCTCGCTGTGAAGGACGCTCACGATGTCCTTCTCCTCGCGGATCAGATCCTCATAGCTATTGAAACGGCTATGGGAGACGAGGTAGAAGGCGTAGGAATCGCTGATCAGGGTGTAGCCCCCGATGTTGGTGTGGGACGCATACTCCTTGGACATGCCGCCGTCGATCAGATAGATGTGCTTGTCCGCAAGGACCACGTCGTGGCCCCTTGTGACATCGAGGGGGACGTGTCCGTTGACGATGCGGCCCTTGTCGAAAGCGATGCCGTATTCGTTCAATATCCGTGTCAGGACCTCTTTGTCCTCCCTGAGTGTGAAATAGGGGTTCATGATTTCCTTGTGCAGGTGTTTCTCTTTCAGGAAATACCTTTCAAACGTACGCATCCGGTCTTTCGCGAAAAGCGGGCTGGTCGCACCTTGCCAAAGCATCATGAAATAGTCCCTCTCGGGGTTCTCCTTGTCGTAACGGTTCAGATAGGCGTTTCGGATCTTCTGTTCGTAAAGGTCGAAGAGGGCTTTCCCGCCGACTTCCCTCCCATCGAAGGCTTGCGTCATGAAGCTGCCGTCCTTGTTCAGGGGGAAGCCGGCATGAAAGAGCAGGGTGTTGTTCGCACGCTTGATCATCGAACCCTTCCGGAAAAGGAAGCGGGCATGTTTTTGAAGCATCTCGACCATGAAGGAAGAGCTGGGTGAGGTGGCGCATGACATGCGCCTCTTCTTCTGTCAGGGTGTAGGGGTCGTCCGGGTCGATGGTCGGGAAGATTGGATTCAAAAGGGGATGGGTCTCACCATCCAACGTGATCGTCCCCTTGTCATAGTCGATCCTGTGAAGCATGCGTCTTTCATCAAGGGCGAACTCCGGATGGCGTCTTATGATGGCATCCTCGAGTTTGAACTGGATGATGGATATGGCTTTGTGAAACCGTGCGACAAACTTCCCGCCCCCGGCTTCATCGGACGTGTCCTTCTTCGGATAGAAGGGCGTGCACGGGTCTTTCTTGTAGACGCGGTTCGCGAAGTTCGCAAGCGGTCTTAAGTTGATGCCGTAGCCGTCCTCGAGGCAGTCGAGGTTGTTGTAGCGGGCGGCGATTCTTATGACGTTTGCGATCATGAGCATAGAGCCGCTCGCGGCGCCGAGCCAGATGATGTCGTGGTTGCCCCACTGTACATCGACGTGCTTTTGCCTGATGAGGCGTTCCATCACCAGGTGGGGTTTCGGGCCGCGGTCGAAGATGTCCCCGACCACGTGCAGCCGGTCGATTGAGAGATGACGGATGAACCGGCTCATCTCGACGATCATCTTCTTTTCCCGCTCGGTCTTGAAGATGGCCTTGATGATGGCATCGTAATAGCGTGCCTTGTCCTGCGTCTTGTCCGATTCGTAGAGGAGCTCTTGGATGATGTAGGCGAATTCCTCAGGAAGGGTCTTTCGGACCCGGGACTTGGTGTATTTCGCCGCGACGATCCGGGCGAGGGCGATCATGCCTTCGAGGATTTCCCTGAGCAAGTCCTTGAAGGCTTCGTCGGAGAGTTTCTTCTGGTATTTCCCGAGCATGTCGGTGGGGTAATAGATGAAGAAGGCGAGACGCCGTTTCTCTTCATCGCTAAGGTGGTCCATATGGGCGTTGATCTTCTCTTTAAGGATGCCCGAGGCGTTCTTCAGGTAATGGTTGAACGCGTCGTATTCCCCGTGGATGTCGGCGATGAAATGTTCGGTCCCCTTCGGGAGGTTCAGGATGGCGCTCAGGTTGATGAACTCCGTGCTTGCGCTTTGGACGTTCGGATACTTCTCGCTTAGGAGCTCGAAGTATTTCTGTTTGTAGGTTTCCACTTTACCCTTCCTTTGCATTGCGACTTCGTTGACGCGTTCCTTATTTACGCGCGTTCATGTAGATTTCCGTGGCGATTGTCTCATCGACGGTGAAGAGTTTGCCTACGGGGCCGAGTTCCATGGTCTGCTTGGCCATGGCCTTGGCGTCCGCTTCGGTGATGTCAACGCCGTTTTCCGCGATGGAGGCCGGGGCGTCCCAACTGCGGAACAGTGCACGCAGCCTATCGGGGACGTCTTCGCCCTTGCCGCCGAGGACCTCGCTAGCCAGAAGGTCGAGTTTGAACTGTGTCTGTTCGGGATTGTATTTGAGCGCCGTTTCGATCCATGCGGGGAAGAGGCTTGATAAGGCGTAGCCGTGGGTGACGCCATAGCGCATGGTGAAGGGGTAGCTGATCCGGTGGGTCGCCCAGTCGCCGACCTTCCCTTTGGAGAGGATCCAGTTCCAGGCCAGGGTGGCGGCCCAGGAGATGTTGGCGCGGGTGTCGTAGTCGTCACTACCTTCCTTGATGCGGTGGGTGTTCTCGATCACGCTTTTCAGAATGCCTAAGGCCATGTGGTCCGCGGTCTCGGTCCTCTTTGTGGGTGAGAAATACTGCTCGAAGATGTGCATCATGATATCGATCGACCCGGCGAAGGTGTGGTGCCTTGGGACACTGAAGGTGTGGGCAGGATCGATGATCGAGAACTCGGGGATGAGATGCGGGCTTGCAAGGCCGCGCTTGTCGTTCTTCTCATCGTTTGAGAGCACGGTGTTCCCGTTCGTCTCGCTGCCGGTCGCGGCCAGGGTGAGGACGGTGCCCAGGGGCATCGCCTTCTTGATTTCGACTTCCTTGAGATAGGTGCGCCAGATGTCCTTTTCTTCCATATGGACTGAAAAAGCGATCGCTTTCGCCGCATCGATGACACTGCCGCCTCCGGCGGCGAGGATGAAATCGATGCCATTCTCTAAAACCGTCCTCCGTCCGGAATAGACGCTTGCGATGTCGGGGTTCGGTCGGACGCCGCTTTCTTCGTACACTTCGACACCGGTCTCTTCACAGAGTGTGTGGATCCGCTGGTAGATCCCCAGGCGCTTGATCGATTCACGACCATAGACAAGCAGGAGTTTCTTGACCTTCCTGCGTTTAAGAAGTTCTGGTAGTTTTTCAAGTTGGTCCTTCCCGAAGACGACATTGGTCGGACTCCGGAATTCAAAGTTTTCCATACAATCACATCCTTTATAGGTTATTATAACATAGAAGGGCATCCTTGAAAGCCGTAGGTTGCATGAATCATCCATAGCCATTTGCTTGAAAAAAAGGGGACGCTCCTATACACTTAAGGTAAACCAACCCCGCGAAGAGGAGATGTGCCATGAGACCTGATTACACGCATTCCATTGTCAACCTGACGGCATCCATCATGAACCATTATGGGGAGACCCCCCTCCATCCGCCTTTGAGCATCCTGGATTCGGAGTTGAAAAAAGACTACGACCACGTCGTCCTCATCCTTCTGGATGGCTTCGGGACGAACCTTTTTGAAAGGCATCTTGATGAGGACGCCTTGATGCGCACGCATGGAAAAACCGTCCTTACGAGCGTCTTTCCCTCCACCACCGTGGCCGCGACCACGGCTGTCCTGACCGGCAAGACGCCTTATGAGAGCGGGCATCTTGGCTGGTTTCAATATTTCGAAGACGAGGACCTCCACTACCAGGTCTTCACGGGCAGGGACTATTATGATGAAACCAAGAAAGTCCCGGTAGGCTTTTATGATAAGCACTTCAAGCAACCATCCTTCATCGACCGCATCAACGCCCGAAAGGGCGGTGTGAAGGCCAAAGCCTTCCTGCCTTCCAAAGTGGACACGAAAAACGGTCACGATTCCTTTGAAAGGGGCTTTCAGAACGTGCTTGATTTCCAGCGGGGACATCCGAAGACACTGAGCTATCTCTATGGCATCGAACCCGACCTGAGCCAGCATATGTACGGCATTGAAAGCGCACAGGTGAAACGCGAAGTCCGCGCGCTTGATGCGACGCTCAAGACGTATAAGAAAAAAGCGGGGTCGAACACCCTCTTCATCGTCACCGCGGACCACGGCCTCATCGATGTCAAGCCGATCAACCTCTTTGACTACCACGACATCTGTTCGACCATGCGGGCCCTTCCCGCAAACGAACCGCGGATGACCAGTTTCTTCATCAAAGCGGAAAAGCAGGAATACTTCATGCGCTTCTTCAACGAACATTTTTCAGACGACTTTGACCTTTACACCCGCCAGGAGTTCCTTCAAAAAGGGCTTCTGGGCCATGGTGAGAAAAGCCCGCTTGTCGATGCCACGCTCGGCGATTTCATCGCCGTTGCGAAGACGGACAAGTTCTTCAAACTCTCCGAAACCATAATACACAAGGCCCACCATGCCGGGCCGACCCCTGGTGAGATGCAAGTGCCGCTTGTCGTGTTCACAGGGGATGAAAAGAGGTAATTCATATGGGCATATTCGATGCGAACAAACGGGTCCAGGGCTTTCCTGCGACGAACCCGGTATCGACCCTGTTGATTGTAGGGGTCACCATCTACTTTTTCATCACCATATTCTCCGGAGGTTTCAACGGTCAGAATCTCTTGGAACTCGGAGCGCTTTATGAACCCCTTGTGATTGAAGACGGTCAGTGGTACCGTCTCTTCACTGTCATGTTCCTTCACGGCAGCGTGACGCACTACATCTTCAACACCCTTTTCGGTCTTTATGTCATCGGCGGGGCGCTTGAACGTCTCATCGGCCCGCTAAAATACCTGATCGTCTATTTCGTAAGCGGCATCCTCGCTTCATTCACAATCGTGGCCTCTTATTTCCTGACCGGAGAACCCGTCCTCACCGTCGGGGCCTCCGGTGCCATCTACGGCGTCCTCGGTGCCTTCCTCTATCTGGTGGTGAACCACAGGGAATGGTTCAACCCAGGTGACGTCCAGGGCATCAAGGCCCTCATCTTCATCAACGTCATCTTTACATTCATCGTTCCGAACATCTCCGTCGCCGGCCACATCGGCGGGCTCATCGCCGGCTATGCGATCGCCACCCTCATGTTTATCAACCAGGGCAAAGACATGAGAAACCGCCGCAAAGATTTCGAGGACCCCTTCGCCGATCCTTTCGAGCAGAAGTACCGGACGCTCGATGACTTCGATACCTTCGAATACGGCGACGAGGACGAGGACGACCATGATCCCTTCGCCAAGTATGACCGTGATGACTAGAAGCGCTTATGCGCTTCTTTTTATTGTCAGTGCCGTTTAAGATGCTATAATTAGAGTGAAAACAAAATGAGGTGGCCACTATGGAAACATTCCTGTATCTATTGATCATGAGCCTTTTCATCGCAATGAACCTGTTCGATTTCGCCATCAGCAAACTGAACCTCGATGCCGGAGCCCAGAACCCTCCGGCACCGATCGACGACATCTATGACAAGGACGAATACGCCCGGTGGCGCAAGTACAGCGAAGCCCATACCTACTTGTCGCTTCAAAGCGAATTCATAAGTTTCACGTTCGTCCTTGTGATGCTGATGTTCGGGGGGTTTCGCGCCCTTGGGGAATGGAGCATCCGCATGACGGATTCAATCTACGGCGAGACCCTTTTATTCCTGGGTGCGCTTTACCTGCTTCAATTCCTCTATGGCTCCGTCGTGAGCTATCTGGAGGTGTTCAGGATCGAGGAGGCCTATGGGTTCAACCGCTCGACCAGGAAGACCTTCTTCACCGACCGTCTCAAGTCTTTCATCCTCGGGACGGCGTTCGGCGCTTTCATCCTGATCGGCCTGATTTGGCTTTATGAGACGTATCAATCCCGTTTCATCCTCTACGGTTTCATTCTGATCTTCCTTTTCACGCTTTTCTTGAACCTTTTCTATACACGACTCATCCTGCCGATCTTCTCGAAGCTCACCCCGCTCGAAGAAGGCGAGCTCAGCGATAAGATCCACGCCCTCGCCTACAAGGAAGGCTATCAGGTCAAGGCGATCAAGGTCATGGACGCCTCCAGGCGCTCAAGCAAGCTGAACGCCTTCTTCTCAGGCTTCGGCAGGCTGAAGACCGTCGTCCTTTTCGATACCTTGCTGGAGGCGATGGACGATGATGAAATCCTCGCAGTGCTGGCCCATGAGATCGGGCACTCCAAACACAAGGACATCCTGAAGAATCTCATCATCCAATCGTTGAGCGTGCTTCTCACCCTCGGACTTTTGAGTCTCTTCATCACCTACGAGCCCGTATTCCGGGCGTTCGGGTTCGAGACCATCCACATAGGCTTCGGTCTTCTCCTCTTCGGCATCGTGCTTTCGCCACTCAACCTTCTCCTTGGAGCGCTTTTCAACAAGCTGAGCCGCATGATGGAGCTCAAGGCCGACCGCTATGCGGCCAGGGCCGTCAGCAAGGACGCGATGGAAAAGGCGCTCAGGACGCTTTCCAAGGAGAATTTCGCCCACCTCACCCCGCATCCGCTTTTCGTCAAGCTCTATTATTCGCATCCGCCGCTCCTAAGAAGGATTGAAAACATCCGGGGGGTCGCGCATGAAGACACATAAGCACAAAGTGATTGAGAACCTCATCCATACGACCAACCTGAACCGTCTCAAGGTCATCTACCTCTTATTCTTCGCGGTTGAAGCGCTCTTCTTGTTCTATGTCGAGCGGATCCGGCTTCTCAGTGCGAGCGGCGAAAGATACGACCTCGTGCTCACAAGCTATCTTTTGCATCTTTTCCTCGCGGTCGTGACCATCGCCTTCGCCATCACGTTCCACTTGATGAAACACCGGTCAAAAAACGAAACCCTTGTGAACAATCTCCCGCTTTTGAGCATGTTTTTGGTCCTCACCACGAGCGGCGTGATCAGTCTTTTCTACCAGCTGAGCGACACCGCGACCATCCTCTTCACCGCCCATCTGATCATCCTGGGCCTTCTGATCTTCGTAAGACCCTACTGGAACATCCCGCTATACGGGATCCCTTTCTTTATTTTTCTTGTGGGAACCCTCTTCTTCCAAGAGGACACCGCCCTCATGACCACCCAGCTCATCAACGGCGGCGTCGCCCTCGGCGGCGTGCTCTTCGCGTCCAAGGCCTTTTACGAGCATAAGGTCTACACCCTTCACTACCGCATCACCTTGAAAGAGACCAACAGGAAACTCGAGAAGCTCTCGACTTTGGACCCGCTCACCCACCTGCCCAACCGCAGGTATTTCGAAGACCAGGTCAACTATGAAGTCGCCATCTCAAGACGCTACCAGCTCAGTGCGAGCTTCCTCATGATCGACATCGACCATTTCAAGGCGATCAACGACACCTACGGCCATGAGGCCGGGGACAAGGTGCTCGTCGAACTCTCCAGCATCCTAAGACAGAACGTCCGGGATTCCGATACCGTCTCGAGGTACGGCGGGGAGGAATTCATGCTGCTACTGAGCCACACCGACATAAACGGTGCCGACATCCTCGCCAACCGCCTCCGCGCGATCGTCGAGACCCACACGTTCAACAAGGATGAAACCCCGATCAGCATCACCATCTCGATCGGGGTCGCCCCCCTCCTTCACAACCTGGAAGACCCCTACAAAACCACCTACAGGCTTGTCGATGAAGCCCTTTACAAAGCCAAGAAAAACGGAAGGAACCAGGTCATCACATTAAAAAGGCCCTCTATGGAAGAGGGCGTTTGAAAGTGAAGGTGACAACGTTGAGGGTCTTTGAGAACTCGACGAAACTGTCGATATAAAGCACATGCCCGTCATCGATGGGCTTGAAGAGATCCTTATCGTCTTGTCTCAGTACCACCCCCGGGTCATGGCGTCCGCGGATCAGGGCCGTCCGGTCGTGACCGACCACGATCCGTTTCCCGGGAAGCGGTGTCAGCTGGTCCTGATAATTCCAGACGAAACGTTCCCTCGGCGTACGGCGCCAGTCGGGATTGTCGCCGTCGATGCCACCGTGTGTGAACACGGTATCCTCATGTTCGATGTAAAGCGGCATCGAATCCAGCCATTCGTATAAGTCGGGTGCGACCTTGTTGACCTTGTCACGGAGTCTCTTCAGGTCGAC
This sequence comes from Candidatus Izemoplasmataceae bacterium, assembly GCA_046538775.1. GTDB lineage: Bacteria > Bacillota_I > Bacilli_A > Izemoplasmatales > Izemoplasmataceae > M55B118. Next base: position 1,351 of record JBKHIE010000020.1, on the reverse strand, counting down.
ATCGAACGGACTCAGGTCCTTTTCGCCGGTAAAACTCTTAAGCGTCTCTAGAAATCCGTTGTGCAGGATGTTAAACTGGGTACGCTCATCCTTCCCTTCCAGGAATTCGAGCATGAAAAGGTCGTGGTTCCCCAGGATGAAACGGGCCTTGCCTTTCCTGCTTAGTTCCCTAAGATAGGCATAGACCTCATACGACTCACTTCCCCTGTCGAAATAATCCCCGAGCGCAAGCAGGGTATGACCGCTTCTTTCCGGGTCGAATCCCGCTTCATCCAAAGCGTCCTTAAGGACGGTATAATGCCCGTGGATGTCGGATACCACAAATACCTTGGGCACAGTTTCACCTCCTGTGAACATTTTATCAAAATCGCTTTCTTCACCCAATCCTTCTCACTCTTATGATACAATAAAGAAAGTAAAAACCCAAAGGAGCCGATACGATGTTAAAAGGAAAAAGTGCCAGCGACGGCCATGCCGTCGGCAAGATTGCCCTTTACGAAAAACCGGAAATCCACGTTGAAAAAGGATCGTGCGACACCCCGGAAAAGTGTCTCAAGACACTGAATGAAGCACTCGAGCAAGCGTTCGAGGATTTGGACCAGGTCAGGGAGAAAGCCCTTGAATCGATGGGTCAGGAACACGCCGAGATCTTCGAGGCCCACCAGCAGATGGTGAGGGACCCTGAAATCAAGAGCCAGGTCAAGGCCATGATCGAGAACGACAAGGTCGACGCCGCCTACGCCTACAAGACAGTGACCGACCAGTTCATCGCCATCTTCGAAGACATGGACGATGAATATTTCCGCGGACGCGCCGCGGACATCAAGGACATCCAGTACCGTATCCTCGCCCTGCTCAAAGGCGTCGAATACAAGGACCTCTCAGCCCTGAATGAAGACACCATCGTCGTCGCCCATGACCTCGCCCCTTCCGATACCGCCGGGCTCGACCTTGATTATGTCAAAGGCTTCATCACCGAAGTCGGCGGCATGACAAGCCATACCGCCATCATGGCACGGGCCCTGTCCCTTCCCGCCATGGTCGGGGTCAAGGACGCCCTCAAGCACCTAAAGGACGGGGAGACCGTCTATCTCAATGCGACCGATGGCGGCATTGTGAGGAACCCCGATCAGAAGACCCTGGATCAAGCCAAGGCCCGCGTCGATGAACAGGAAAAAGTCAAAGCCCGCCTGAAAGCCTACAAGGGCAAGGCGACCAAGACCAAGGACGGAACCGAAATCCCGCTCTTCGCAAACGTCGGAAGCGACCAGGACGTCCCGATCGCCCGCGAGGGCGGTGCCGAAGGGGTCGGGCTCTTCCGGACCGAGTTCCTGTTCATGAACAGCGACAC
>JBKHIE010000112.1:0-4249 GCA_046538775.1 Candidatus Izemoplasmataceae bacterium | reverse complement strand
TTTCCGGACAACCGCACACGCCATGGATGATGCAATCCCCCGAACATGTATCGAGAATTTTCATCAAGGGACTGAAGAAGGACCGTTTGGATATCCGGGCATCAAGAGTATTTACCATCGTCCATCGTTGGTTCCCGTTCCTATTGAAGAAATACCTTAAAAGGGAAAGCGCTCTGCTTTCATATCACAAAAACGATCATCGCCAGACTGAAGATTAGAAGGTGACGGCGATGAATGAAAATCAAAAAGGGCTTACGGTGATTGAATTGCTCCTTGTAATGGTGGTGCTCAGCATTCTCGCCTCGCTTACCATCCTGACGACCGGCAACATTGCAGAGAATACGCACATCAACGCTTACCATGCGAACGCTACGGTTTTGAACCATGCGACAAGATTTTTTAAAACCGCGAATCCTGAAGACACTCGGTTCCAGGAATCATCGACCCCTTGGGTAAGGCCGGGAAGTTTGCATGGGATTTCGCCAACCAAGTTTGGTTGTACAATGCCCAGTATGATCTAACCGGCGACGACATAAGCCCTTTTGAACCCGATTTTTTCGGTGGAGAGGGTTTCAATGTCCCTTATTCAGGTATCATGAAGACCATCGCCAGACCTGGCTCACTTCGGTAACCTTCACGTAAGGAAGCCCGCTCGAAATCATTCACGCCCGAGCCTTTCAGGACAACGACCTCGAAACGATCCGTTTTCGGGAGGCCTTAAACGAAATTCATGTTCGAGCGTTTATAGGCAATGACAACCTGGAGGCGATCACCATCGGCGACGGCGTGGATCTGGAAAGCGATGTGTTTAGGGGTGGAGATGCCTTCAAAAATGCTTATGAAGACGACAGCGGAAGTGCAGGAACCTATCGATGGAACAATGATACATGGATCAAAGAGTGATGACCATCGAACGGTTGACTTAGGCAGCAAAGACTAGGCCATGAAAACATCAGTAAGTGCAAACGTTGATCAGGTGCTATAAAGATCCTTCTTGTATCAACGGTTCATGGATTATCCAATCCAAGTAACAACTGTTTCATTCAAAATATATACCAATGGAAAAAGACGGATTTTAATGCTTATGAATTATATTTACAGGCCCTATTTATAAATATTTCATCAAGGTTGTTGATTTAAAACTCAAAACATTCTAAATTAAGTGTTTTTTAATAACATTATAAATAATAATCTGGTACAATCATCTTATAAACCTATAAGGAGTGATTGCATGGCAGTAAAAGCTTCTACTGAAGAGAAATTATCGTTTCCTAGATTAATCCGTTTCAACAAGATCATGGGGACTGTGCACCTAGTTCAAGGAACGCTCATGATGCTCTTTGCATTTCTTATCTATCCAAACCTTGACGGTGAAGGCACAAGGACCTTCACCATCCCTGTCGTCGGGAACTTCTTGGAATTTGTTCAGGGAGAAGGGCTCGTCCTTACGACGACCGACACCCTGTTCGAACTTCCCTTTCTTCCATTGACGGCGAGTTTCCTTTTGATTTCTGCGCTTTTCCACTACATCATCGCCTTTCCCTACAGAGAAAAATATGTCTCAGACTTGAAACAAGGCATCAACAAGATGCGCTGGTACGAATATGCGATTAGCTCATCCATCATGATTGTGCTGATCTCCTCGCTGTTCGGTGTCCGTGACATAGCTGTATTCGTCCTCATCGCCCTCGCAAACGCTGCGATGAACTTCTTCGGCCTTGACATGGAACTACTCAATAGCGGTTCTGAAAAGACTGAAAAGAAGAAAAACTGGCTGCCTTTCATCTTTGGTTCGGTTATCGGTATCGCCCCCTGGCTTGCCATCGCCTTCTATATCGGGGTGAACCCCAATCTGGACCAGGTCCCGGGCTTCGTCTGGGCGATTCTCATCACTTATTTCCTGGCCTTCAACACGTTCCCGGTCAACATGTTCCTGCAATACAAGGGTGTCGGGAAGTTCAAGAACTACCTATACGGTGAACGGGGCTACATCGTCCTCTCCCTGGTCGCCAAGACCATCCTCACCTGGCTCGTCCTCTTCGGAGCCTTCCAACCGTGATCTTTAATAAAAGGTTCTGGCTTTCAAGCCGGAACCTTTTCATTTGGACCCAGCATCTTGTCTTGATCAAACCTTGCTAAGCATTTAAGCCAAGCGTTAAATCAAGCATGTGGTATAATGGTCAAAAATGAGAGGACGTGAACTCATGCAATACCTCAAAACGTCATGGAAAGGGATTCTGACACTCGCGGGACTCTTTCTTCTAAATGGGTTTCTTTGGCTCAGTGCAACTCCGATCTTTGAACAGCCACTTGAAAGCACCGTTGCCCAGAGTGTCGGGGCGACCATCCTGCTGGGCTTTACGGCAGTGTTCCTCTTGTCTACGAAAAACCGTCTGGTGACCTGGTTGTTCGGCGGTCTTGAAAACGTCTATTCCACGCATCGCTGGTTGGCGATGGGATCGCTATTGCTGATTTTTCTTCACGCCCAGACAGCCTCTTCAATCATTCAGTATTACCGCGGCGACATCCCCTTTGAAGCGGCGGACATGGGACCGCTTGCGAGAAACCTGTTCATTGCCTTGATTGCGCTTGCGTTGCTCGCGAAATACATGAAGTATGAACACTGGCGGTTCATCCACCGGCTGATGGTCATCCCTTATCTGATTTCCGCATACCATGCGTTTTTCATCAGCTCATATTCCTTGTTGTCACTTTCGCCACTTGGCATCTGGATGATGCTCATGGTATTGGCAGGCACCCTTTCAAGCGTGTACATGATCCTGATTTATCGCATTTCCGCTTTTAACCACAAGGGACGTGTCAAGCGGGTTGAAACAATTGCAAAAGGCGTGGTGGAGATCGAGGTTGAATTGACCACGCCCTATCCTTTCAAGACGGGTCAGTTCACTTTCATCAAGATTGAGAAGGCCCCATTCAACGGAGTGCCCCACCCGTTCACCATTTCCGGTGCCGGTGAAGGAAACGTCTATTTCACCATCAAGGCACTCGGCGACTTTACAGAAGGGCTCGCGGAAAACCTGAAGACAGGCGATGCCTTCTTTCTTTCAAGGCCTTACGGACACATGACCTTTGAAGACTTCGAGTCCCCTCAGGTCTGGGTAGCCGGCGGGATCGGCATCACCCCGTTTCTAAGCCACTTGAGAACCGACTACAAGGGGGATAAGACCATCGACCTCTATTATTCGGTGAAAACAAAGGAGGAGGCCGTGCATCTGGAATTTTTGAGAACCCTTGAAAAAGAGCATGAGGCTTTCACCCTCCATTTCTCCGAAAGCGACAAGGATGGGTTCCTTTCCGTTGAGAACATCACTCTGGACCATCATCCCTCGGTCTTCATGTGTGGTCCGGTCCCGATGGCCAAGGCCCTGAAAAAGGAGTTTGCGAAGACCGAAAAGCACCGAACGCTCATCTACGAGGCCTTCAGCTTCACGGGCACGCTTGCAGAGGACCTCGAGACCTTCCTGAAATGGTTTTATAAGCGTTTCAGGAAGCCGAAAAAGGCATAAAAAAACGCGTCTACACGCGTTTTTTTTATGGCTTATGTACCTCTCTTAGCAGGACGCCCGGTTCAATCCACCAAAATACCGATCTTCGGGACGTTGTCCAAAGCTTCACGTCCGTGCGGGGAATCCATATCGATCTCGTCTGTGAGGTCCTGTCCGGCCTCGACCCTGTTTTGATGGTTGCCTTCATTCCAATAGGATGAATCGGTCATGTCATAGACATACCCGTCGACAGCCGCATAGGCGTCGTTGCCATCCTTGCCGTCGTATTCCGAGAGTTCGTCCAAGGTGAATTCCCGAAGATCCTCATCGTCTGTGGACTCCTCGGTCCGTTCCCTGTCACCCTCACCACCGTTGGAATCGTCGTCCGCGTCGTTCCCCCCACACGCGGACAAGGCGCCCAGGGCGACGAAAATCGTAAGTAAAGCCAATAATTTTTTCATACTTGAACCTCCCCAATAGTATACTGTGATTATACCAGAGGTGGGCCGGGTCTATGCGTTCCTTGCACTATTTTTAAAGGAAATGGCGCGCGTTCAATTGTCTTACGCCTAGAGAACAAGTCGATGTCATGGTTCGCATGAGCCTGACAATGCGCTTGGGGTCGGGGTCTTGTCCACACGCAGCTGAGTCCGTGGATGAAGGCATCTCCTAATTCCCCGGATTCCAAAGGTTGACAGGCATCGATGCAGTCGGTAGAATACCAACTAAAAGCCTGTACCCTT
>JBKHIE010000111.1:0-4366 GCA_046538775.1 Candidatus Izemoplasmataceae bacterium | reverse complement strand
GCGGGTATGTTTCAAGATTTCTTTCACCACGGTGGTCTTTCCTGAGGCCGATCCTCCGGCCACTAAAAACAGTATCGGTTTCATAATAGACTCCTTACAATGTTTTATGGATTGCCATTTTTAATCGGTACCCCAGATCGCCTCGATGTAATCGGGGTTGTCGATAAACGGGTTCCGGTTGCCCTGATAGGAATAGATCACTTCGTTCCTTTCAACCTCTTTTTCACTGACCGGGTCTTCCTCGTGCCAGCGGAGCAGGTCGTCCAGATCCCCATACACCGGATCTTTCAGATTACGGTCTTCATCGGGGTCATCCACGACTTCAAGGTCCAAATCGTCTTCATACCGGACCGACATGTAAAAGATCATGCGGGCGGTATCGCCCTTGACCTCATCGCGGGGTTCGAACTCCCAGGTGTTGCAGGTATGATTTCCATAATCCCTGTCTTCCACGTTGTCGTCATCGCCATCATGGCAGTCCTCGTAGAACCGGTTGTTCTTGATGGAGTTCATACGGCGTTCTTCCGCCACCAGATGGTGGGCGTCGGTGTAAGGGCCAAGGTCGCTTGCATCAGAGAAATCCCCTCGGGATTTCGACCATATATGCTCGCGGTTCCATTCGACCACGTTCGTCTCCCCATACGATTCCATTTCACAGAAATCGGGTGGGTTGACCGTGTCCTGACAGTCCTTCGGGATGGAAAGCCCGGTATAAAAAGCCAGGATGTGATCGGGATTGTCCGGGTCCTCGTCGGCTTCACGCTAGATATCCCAGACATCGGTATCCTCCGAGGTGTAGGGGTATTCCTGGTGATCATCGATGATGTCGTGAAGGGCCGCTTTCAAGCCCTCACCCTCAAGACCGTCGGCGTCATCGTAATACCCTGTCGGGATGTAGAGGGACCCATCCGCCTCTTCGACCACTTCATAGGTATAATCGTAGGTCGTGCGGTTGCCTGCACGGTCTTCTGCGACGAGGACCACGGTATGTTCGCCGACCTCGGACGTATCGAAGGTGCCTTCGATCAGGACCTCACAGGACGCATCGACATTGTCTTCACATTCGGTATCCAATGTGACATCCTCGTCCAGCCGGTACCGCGCTCTCAGGGTTTCGGTTTCGATGGTCGGGGCTTCCTGGTCACTCATCCTTAGCACTTGGTCCATGATGCCCAGGTCAAGATAATCATCGGCGAAATACGCTCCTGCAGTCAAAAGCGCAATGAATACGAGTAGTTTACGTACTGTCTTTTTCATTTAAAACCTCCATGGTCCTCTTGATAAATCGTTCCGATATGAGACGGCCATTATTGGAGATGGGCCGTATCGTTCATGGTCACAATCTTATAGCGGTCCTTCTCCGGTGAATAGCGGATCAGGGTGATCGAGGCGTTGTAGACGTCGATAAGCCTTCGTTTATCATGGGGAATCCCGAGGATGCTTCCCACAAGGGATTTGATGACACCGCCATGGGTCACAAGCGCGACATGGTCCTTGTCGGTCTTTTGCACGATGTCCTCAAGAACCGCCATGGACCGTTTTTCAAGTTCGGCATACGATTCACCGCCGGGTACGGCGGTGTAATAGAAGTCATTCTTCTCCTTGCGGGCCTTGATGAAGTCGCCATATTCCTTCTCGACTTCCTCACGGCTCTTGCCTTGCCATTCACCGAGCGATATTTCCTGAAGTTCGCGGCGGATCTCGAGCTTGAGGTCATGGTACTCCCCGATGGCGCGCGCCGTATTGAGCGCCCGTTCAAGATGGCTCGAATAAAGGGCCTCAAGCGGGTATTCCTTGAGCCGCCAGGCCACCACTTTAGCCTGTTCCTTGCCGGTCTCATTCAAGGGGACATCGGCGTTTCCCTGATAGATCTTGTTGATGTTGGCCTCGGTCTGGCCATGGCGGATCAGATAGATATACATGAACAATCATCCTTTGATTTTCTGGCGTTTTTTGTAGCGATCAAGCGTCAGTTCATAATGGGTCTTTGAAGGTTCCTAGAAGGCGGGGCGGGGCGCATCCGCGGAATAGAAACTCTCTTTGCAATAACGGAGGGCGGATTCATAGATGGAAAAATGTTCGCTGAGTGGTGAACCATTTATCGAAGCCAACCATTTCTTTAGTGGGTCCCTTGTCACGCCGAGGCCTTCAGGAAATCCGACACATTGCATGACTTCCCCATCCTTCCAAGGCATCCAGACATTCTCAAGGTCAATTCTTTTGTCTTCACAATCTTTATGTTCACACGGCTTCCCACTCTCGTATTCTTTACCTTATTCTATCACACTGAAAACGCTGTCTACCAAAAAGATGACGAAATGTCTCCGTCATCTTCGGGTATTATTCCGCCATACGCTTTTGAGCGTTCTTGCGGTCTTTTTCATTCAGTTGCTTCTTCCGCATGCGGATGGCATCCGGGGTGATTTCGACCAGTTCGTCCTCGGCGATGAATTCAAGCGCCTCTTCCAAGGTGAATTTTCTCGGGCTGATGACCTTTAGCGCTTCGTCGGTGCCGCTTGAGCGGACATTGGTAAGCTTCTTGTTCTTGCAGGGGTTGACGACGAGGTCGTTGGCCCTGGAATGGAGCCCGACGATCATGCCTTCATACACTTCGCTTGCCGGTTCGATGAACATCTGTCCCCTCTCGCTCAGGTTGAAAAGCGAATACGCCATCGCGGTCCCGTTCTCCTTCGAGATGAAGACGCCGTTGCGGTCGGATTCGATCGCTCCGACGTAGGGAAGGTATTTGTAGAAGACCTTCTCCATGATCCCGGTCCCATGCGTCGCGTTGATGAACTGGCTGCGATAGCCGATCAGGCCGCGTGTTGGGACGAGGTATTCAAGCTTGGTGTACCCGGCATCGCTCGTCATCGACTGCAGGATGCCCCGGCGGACGTTCATATGGGTGATGACCATACCTGCGTAAGGGTCTTCAAGGGTGATCATGACCCGTTCAAACGGTTCATGGATCACGCCGTTCATTTCCTTTAAAAGGACTTCCGGTTTTGAGACTGAAAGTTCATAGCCTTCACGGCGCATCCTCTCAAGCAGGATGGAAAGATGGAGTTCCCCGCGGCCGCTCACCTTATAGCCTTCCATCGCTTCAAGGGGTTCGACCCTGAGGCCGACATTGGTCTCGAGTTCCTTCTCAAGCCGGTCACGGATCTGACGGCTGGTCAGGAATTTGCCGCTGCGACCTGAGAACGGCGAATCGTTGACCATGAAATGCATGGTCAGTGTCGGTTGTTCGATCGTCATCGGCGGCAATGCCTTGACGTGGTTCATATCCGTGATGGTCTCCCCGATCGATACGGAGGGAAGCCCGGAGAAGATGACCATGTCGCCGGCATACGCCTCGCTCACTTCCACCCGGGAAAGCCCCTGATAGACATAGAGCTTGTTCACTTTCGAGGGGTTCAGCGTCCCATCCCGTTTGATCTGCATGACCTGGCTTCCCTTTTTAAGTGTCCCTCTTAGAATCCTTCCCATGCCCATGCGGCCTTGATAGTCATCATAATCAAGGGAAGAGATCTGGAACTGAAGCGGTTTGTCCTTGAGGTCCAGGTAGGGCGGAACGTGTTCCAAAAGCAAATCGAAAAGCGGGGTCAAATCACTGCTTTCTACATCAAGGTCGCGGGTCGCGATCCCTTCCTTGGCCACCCCATAGACAATCGGGAAATCGAGCTGTTCATCGCTTGCGCCGAGTTCGGCAAACAAGTCGAAGCTCATGTCGACCACCTCTTCGCTCCTGGCGTCCTTCTTGTCGATCTTGTTGATAAAAAGGATCGGACGGTGCCCGATTTCCAGGGATTTTTCCAAAAGGACACGCGTTTGCGGCATCGGGCCTTCACTGGAATCGACAAGCAGGATGATGGTATCGACGGTCTTCAGAATCCGCTCGACTTCACTTGAGAAGTCCGCATGCCCCGGGGTATCGACAATGTTGATCTTGACACCCTCGTGCTCGATGGCACAGTTCTTGGAATAGATGGTGATGCCGCGTTCTCTTTCGAGGTCGTTGCTGTCCATGACCTGTTCGACGATGGTCTCATGATCGCTAAACACATTGCTTTGCTGTAAGAGGGCATCGACCAGCGTGCTTTTTCCCGCATCGACATGGGCGACAACCCCGACATTGATAATCTTTTTCATACTTCGGTTCCTTTCGTTACCTTTCCCAAGAAAAACGCGATGCGTCATCCGCATCGCGTCATGCATTCAGGTCCTAGGATGTGCTTTAATCCAGAAGGTAAAATGTACTGTGAATGTTCACGCTTATACAGTATACCACACTATGGCACATTTGGAAGTGTTTAACGTCCTATTAAAGAAATTTTTCGCAAGCCAGGTCGTATTGAAGCTTGAG
>JBKHIE010000110.1:0-4401 GCA_046538775.1 Candidatus Izemoplasmataceae bacterium | reverse complement strand
CCATTTGAGGGCGTAGGGTGCAATGTTTTCTTCCTTGAAGTGTTCCTTGAGCGCATCCGCGGCCTTGAGCCCTGTCATGTAGTCGACCCCGCTGAAGGTCTCGCCCTTGTCGAAGGCTGCGCCTTCACGGTTGAACTGACGGTGGTCGTCTTCATTGAAGGTGGAATCCTTGGTGAGTTTTCCGGTCAAGAGTCCGCTTGCGAGCGGGACGCGCACAATGACGCCGACGTTTCTCTTCTTCGCTTGTTCAAAGAAGAGTTCCTTCGGGCGATGCCGGAACATGTTGAAGATGATCTCGATCGCTTCAACACCTTCATAATCCATCGCCTTGAGGCCTTCCTCAATCTTTTCAACGCTCACGCCGTAATGTTTGAACTTTCCTTCCGCTTTGAGCTTGTCCATGGCCCTGAAGACTTCCGGGTCATAGTAGGCGTCCGTGGGCGGACAGTGAAGCAGGACCATGTCAAGGGTATCCACGCCCATGTTTTCACGGCCCTCATCGACAAAGCGTCTCAGGTTTTCCTCATTGTAGCCTTCGGCCACATGCGGGTCGAGCCTGCGGCCGATCTTGGTGATGACGAACGGTTCGCTGTCTTCGGTATTGATGAACTTCCCGATGGTTCTTTCACTCATGTTGCCCTGGTAGAGGTCGGCCGTATCAAAACAGTTGATGCCGTGCTTCCTTGCGGTGCGGAGGGTTTCAAGCGCCATCTCTTCATCGAACTCCGCGCCCCATCCGCCGCCAAGCTGCCAGGTGCCAAGCGCGATTTCTGAAACTTTGACACCGGTTTTTCCGAGTGTTCTGTACTTCATACCATCATCTCCTAGATTGGTTTTTTCAGTTTCATTATAACATACGTAAAAACCGACGAAACGAAATTACATGACCCTTTGTGATACATGGCTAACCTTTTAATCCTGTTACTTTAGTTATGTTTGTATTGAACATAAAAAGCATGAGATATTTTCTTTTTGCAATTATAATGTCTTTTCCTAATGTGAACATATAAAAAACACCACGAAAACCGTGATGTTGCAATTCAATGATGGATTCGTCGCGCCCCCACACAGACATGAGCTTGCTATTAATCATTATGCTTTTAGGGGTTGGAATTTTTCAGAAGCAGTCATGTTAACAATAAAACGTTTATAAAGTGACGGTTTCATTGACGCGACGTGCCAGTATAATAAAGGCGTAGGGTCTCCCCTACGCCTGAAATTGGCCAGCCAGTCTATTCCTGATTGAAATCGATTTCCTCAAGCGTCTCGAAATCACCTGAGATGGCATGCCGTGTGATGGCACCGGGGGAGAGGACATAGAGCTGGTCATCGATGGTCACTGCACGGTTGACGGCGTACCCATAATACCAAGCGTCCGCTTCGTCATCGAAGCGTTCGTCATGACTGATCGTTGCCGCAATCTCGACGGGGTTCTCACTTTCGGCATCGATGCTCAGAATCAGGTATTCGCCTTCGTGGCGGTAGCCTGAACTCCAGGTGGTGCTGCCGATCGCAAGCCCGATGAAGCCGTTGGGTTCGCTGATCAGGATCGCCTTGTGGTTATGGAGGGCTTCGCTATATTGCCAGCCCTCACCATTCAAGAGGACCAGGCTTTCACCGATCTCGACGGGGTCGGTCGCATCAACGATATCGTAAAGCGAGAACTTGAGGCCGATGGTCGCTCCATCGTCATCCGTCTCATAACCGATGCCGATCACGGTGTCGTCCTTCCAGGGGTGCTGGTAGGTGCTGAAACCCGGCATCTCGAGTTCACCCTCGATGCGTGGGTTCTCCGGGTCTTCAATGTCGATCACATAGAACGGGTCGGTCTGTTCGAAGGTGACCACGGTGAGCGTGGTTTCACTGAACCGGACGGACCGTACGCTCTCACGCGGCTTGCCGATGCCTTCGTCCAGAAGGGCGAGGCGTCTCAAGTAGGGTTTCCCCTCTTCATCGGTGTCCTGCTCGAAGGTGTATAGGCGGTTGATGGTCGCTTCGCCCCATCCGTCGGTCGTGACCATGCGGAGGATGCGCTCATGCTCGTCCATCGCGAACTGGTTGATGAGACGGCCCTTATAATCCCCATAGCCGCGGTATTCGATGGTGCCCTCGTCGTCAAAACCGTAAAACAGGACGCGACCGTGCGTGCCTGAAGACTCACCCACAGCGGTGTCGCTATCGTCTTCGCTTGGGGTAGGCCGATAATAATTCGAGGCGAGGTAAATGCCGTTTTCACTCATATAAAGCGTTCCGAAGGCGCCGACGCCGAGGAAGATGTCATACGTCAGTTCCGGCTGGTCATCAAGCGTGATGGCCGAAATGACTGTGAAGGCCTCACGCGGCATGTCCGGAAGGTAGGCGATGTCTTCGTATGAAGGGTCGGTTCTTTCATCGCCCTCAAAGAAGTAAGGGCGCTTGTCATCGGTGTCGTAGTCTACCCTGTGGGTGCTGATGAGGTAGAGGGTGTCTTCAAAGAGCCTGGAACTGTTCAGCTCGCCGCTCACCTTGAAATCGGATACCGGTTCAAGGGTTTCCTTGTCGAAGATCTCAACCGTGCTCATCGTCCGGTAATAGGGGAAGTAATACCAATCCGCCATGAACGCATCGTTCGAAGGCTCTTTCATGTCCCTGTCCTTTTCGCTCTCATAGAACATCCCGAGAACCACCAGATAGTCGTCATTCAGATAAAGCTCCGTGTAATACCCTTCCATCGCATCGTCATAGACACGGTCCAAGGCGACCTCCATCGATGCGTCCTCACCGATTTCGATGACCGTAAGGGCGTTGTGACGGAGGTAATAGATCCGTTCACCGTCGGTCTTCACAATATCGCTCTCATCGATGCCCTCGACCTGGACGTTCGTTTCGGAGTGCGAGCCCTCTTCAGACACGAAATCCTGATCGTCCGTGGCCCCTTCTTCCATCGTGTTCCCGAAAAAGAAACGATCGAAGAACGACGAACCCGAATCCTCTTCCATCAGGTCGTCCAAATGCTTCGAATCGCTGACACGCGCAAGCCCGAGGGCATCGTATGTGTCCGCTTCCTCATGCCCGCACGCAAAAAGCCCAATCAAGACCAAAACACTCAATGCCGTCAACCCTAGACGCTTCATGACACACCTCCTATGGACCTACCATCATTATAATCCCTTATTCTCAAAATGACTATAAATTCCTTCGCTTTCAATCAAGGGATGCTGTCTTCGCACGAAATGAAGCTGTCCATGCAAAGTGAAGCCCCGGAGCTAAGGCTCCAGGGCTTCAGGAAGAGTGGTCAGGAAACAGGGACAGTGTCATGGCTTACATAAGCCATGTACCAGTCAAAGTCGGCGTTCATGTACTCAAAGCCAATCAGGTAGCCCCTTACGGTGATGGTCTCACCGGTGAGGTCGCCCATGGTCGCACTGAAGGTGCTGTCCTGGCCTTTGAGGCCTAGCGGGTAATGCATAATGCCGTAATAATCGTCGGAGTAGTAATCGTCGTCGTTCAGTTCATACCTGTTGTAGCGTAGATTCAGGTCCGCGGTGATCTCGATGTACTGATAGAACATCTCAGGATAGAGGTAATCGAGCTCAAGGATGTCCTCGAAGGTCATGGTGATGGGTTCATGGGTGAAGGTGTTGTCGCTTGAGCGGACATCGACGACCCGTACATTCGTGAGATTCGGAATGATGCCGTCATAGTCGAAATGGCCCATCCGGGCAATGATCCGGACCTCATCCCCCACCTCGTAGGTGATGTCATCAACATCGAAGAGGGTATAGTCGGCCGTGCTGAGGTCGACGTAGATGCGGCCGGACTCGTCTTCGACGATCATCCATGGCTCATCCTGGTCAAGCCCTGATGCGGCGATGACGATGCCTTCGACCTGATAGATCCTGTCCGGTCTTCCGAAGAGGACGTCCTTGATCGGGACCGTCTCTTTCGGATGGATCCTGTAAGTCAGGTAAGCCGTTCCGCTGATGACGCTGCCGTATGGGGTGACGGTCGCCTTGACCACGACATCGGTCGCTTCATTGACGGTGTTTGCGACAAGGTTGTCGGTGTCGATGTAGAGCGCGTCGATCGGATCTGCGACTTCATAGTCGATGTGGACATCGTAATAGCTATACCATGGCGGGAAGGCGCCGATGAAGTCACCGGATTGGATTGAAATGGGACTCATGGCCTCGAGTCTTGCGATGGTGGCGTCTATGAGTTCCTGTTCAGTCATGTATGGAGCCTCGATATCCTGATAGCCACCGGGTGAATCGACCAGGATGTATTCGTCCCGGACGGTCTTCATCGGTAGAAGGATGTCGACCCTGACGGTTTCGCCGATGTAATCCATGAAGACGTCCGTGTATTCATAGGCACGGTCGCTCGTGCGGATATAGATGAGGCCGTAGTCATCCTCGAGGG
>JBKHIE010000109.1:0-4492 GCA_046538775.1 Candidatus Izemoplasmataceae bacterium | reverse complement strand
CTTGACCTTCTCGGGGTCGATGTCGGTGAAATAGATGCGTCTCAAGGGTTCTTCCTTCAAGTATTGGGCCATTTCCTGAACGACGGACCCAACGCCTTGGAAGGCGATGGTGAGGTTGTCCAGGTCGTCCTGTCCGAGTTTGTGTTTGACGGCGGCCTTCATGCCGACGTAGACACCACGGGCGGTCAGTATGGTTGTGCTTCCCGCACCTTTTCTAAGACCACCGGAGACATAGTCGCATTCCTTGTCCATGTATTCGCAGTCTTTTAGGGTGATGTTCATGTCCTGTCCGGTATAGACGCGCCCCTGAAGGCTCTGGATGTAGCGGCCGTAGGCCCGGAAGAACGCTTCGCTTTTCACTTTCTTAGGGTCGCCGATGATGACCGTCTTGCATCCGCCGATGTCGAGGCCGGCGGCTGCGTTTTTGTAGGTCATGCCCCGTGCGAGCCTTGTCACGTCGTAAAGCGCCTCTTCTTCACATGTGTAGTTGTAGAGTCTTGTCCCTCCGCACGAAGGGCCGAGGCGGGTGTCATGAATGCAGGTGATCCCTTTCAGACCGGTTTCTTTGTTGTGGAAATAGATGATTTGTTCGAACCCGTCGTTGGTGTAGGAGAACACTTCATCCGTTAACGCTTGTTGCTTTTTCATACGCACAACTCCTTCAGGAAATTTTATTTTGAGGCCGCATCGAGTGCGGCCAGGGCAATCGAGTGGAACTTGGTTTCAAAACTGTCGGCGCGGGAGGTGAGGACGATGGGATGGGTCGCGCCTGCGATGAGGCTTGCGCTTTTTGCGTTACAGAGAAACATCATGGTCTTGTAGAAGACGTTACCGGTTTCAATCGCCGGCATGAGCAGGATGTCGATGTCGCCTGCAATGGGTGAATCGATGCCTTTGTGTGTCGCGGCTTCTTTGTCGATGGCGTTGTCCAGGGCGAATGGTCCGTCGATCACGGCGCCATCGATGGTCAATGCTTTCAAAGCACCGGCATCGAGTGTCGCCGGCATCTTGTCGGTCACTTTTTCAACGGCTGCGATGATGCCTACGTTGGCGGGCCTGATGCCAAGAGAAGCGGCGACCTCGACCGCGTTTTCGATAATCTCTTGCTTGATGGTGGCGTCCGGGGCGATGTTCATCGCGCCGTCGCTCATAAGCAGAAGCTTATGATAGTTCTTTGTTTCAAGGACACTCACATGGGACAGGCGGTTCTTGGTGCGCAGGCCTGCTTCCTTGTTCAAGGCTGCCTTCAGGATGGTGGAGGTATCGACCAGGCCTTTCATCAGGATGGACTGAGGGTCTTTGCGCACTTCCCTGACCGCCTTGATGCACGCCTTTACGTTGTCGCTTTCATCGATGAGGGTATAGTCCTTCGGATCCATGCCCAAGCCACGCATCGATTGAACGAGTGCGTCCTTGCCATCGATCAAGACAGCGTTCACAAGGTCCTCTTCGTGGGCGGCCTTGACTGCTTTTAGGACATGTTCGTCGTTGGCTTTGGCGACCACGAGCGGTTTGGCCCTGTTCGCTTTGGCCGCGTGGATCATGTCTGCGATAGTTTTAATCATGATGTTGGCACTCCTTATTCATAAGTCTTGGCTTCCTCTTCGCCGCGGATGACGCGAAGGGCGCCTAAGGCGAGAGCTTCCATCTCATCCTCGCCCGGATAGACCAGGGTGTGGGTGATGAAGGAAGTCTTGCGTTTCAGTTCCCGGACCAGGTATTCATCGTATGCAAGGCCACCTGTTAAGATGATGGCGTCGATCTCGCCTTCGAGCACCGTCGCACCGGCGCCGATCTCCTTGGCGATCTGATAGATCATGACGTCGTAGATGAACTTCGCCTGTTGGTCGCCTTCCTTGATGCGTTTTTCAACCTCGGCGCCATCGTTGGTGCCGAGGTAGGCGACAAGGCCGCCGCTTCCATAGTTCTTGCGCTTGATCTCCTCAAGGGTGTATTTGCCGCTGAAGCACATCTTGTAAAGAGGCCCGAGGGGGACGCTACCGCTGCGTTCTGGCGACATGGGTCCATCACCGTCAAGGGCGTTGTTGACATCGATGACCCGTCCGTTTTGATGGATGCCCACACTGATGCCTCCACCGAGGTGGGCGACAATGAGTTTGAGCGTATCGTAGGGTCGGTTCAGATCCTTTGCGGCCTTGTAGGCGACCGCTTTTTGGTTGAGCGCATGAAAAAGACTCGCCCGCTTGATCTCCGGCATGCCGGTATAACGTGCGATGTCTTCCATTTCGTCGACCGCGACGGGGTCGACGATAAAGCTCGGTATGTTGAGTGAATCCGCGATCTCCTTGGCGATGACACATCCCAGGTTGGATGCGTGTTCACCTCTTGGCGCCTCCTTCATGTACTCGATCATGGTGTCATTGACATGGTAGGTGCCGCTTTCAAGCGGCTTTAGCATTCCGCCGCGGCCGACCACGGCGCCCAGGCTTTCAAAATCAAAATTTTCCTTTTCAAGATGGTTCACTATGGTTTCATAACGGAAGTCCCGCTGGTCGATGATGGAATCGAACTGCTGGATGGTCTCGCTGTCATGACGGATGGTTTCCTTGAACTGAAGGTCCTTTCCTTTATATACAGCGATTTTTGTACTGGTGGAACCGGGGTTGATGGCTAGAATGGTGTCTTTCATGCAAGGCCTCCTTCGAGTATGGGTACAACAACAATATTGATTATAACATGTTAGCGTTTTCACAACAACACAGTTTCAGGATTTTTTTCAATCACGAAAAAAAGCGCAAAAAGCGCCTTTATTCGATGGGTTCAAGACGGGCTGTGAAATGCCTGAGCACGGGCGGTTCATAGGTGAACCGCATGCCTTTGAGCTCGTCTTTCATCCGATAGACTTTGATGACACCGTCCGCAACATGGTCGAGGTGTTTATAGGTATAGGTCCGCCTGGGGATGGTGAGGCGCATGAATTCAAACGGGCTCTGGACGTTTTCGCCGGTATCGGGGTTCCTGCCCATGAGGAACGACCCGATCTCGACGGCGCGCACGCCGGATTCGATGTAGAGCTGGTTGACGAAACTCTGGGCGGGAAACTCGTGGAAAGGGATGTCTGGAAGGATCTTCGCGACATCCACAAAGACGGCGTGTCCGCCTGTTGGGTATTGGATCGGGACGCCGGCTTCCCTGAGCTTGTCGCCGAGATACCGCACCTGGTCGGTGCGGTGTCTCAGATAGTGGATGTCGAGGGCCTCTTCAAGGCCCACGGCCAAGGCGTCCATATCGCGTCCGCTCATGCCGCCGTAGGTGGTGAAGCCTTCCATCGGCACTCCACGGGTCTGACAGGTTCTGAAAAGTTCAGGGTCGTCCTTGATGGCGATGATGCCGCCCATGTTCGCAAGCCCGTCCTTCTTCGCGCTCATGAGAAAGATGTCGGCGTAGCTGAAGGCTTCTCTGGCGATTTCAAGGATGGAAGCGTCCTGATAGCCTTTTTCCCGCTCTTTGACATAGAAGGCGTTCTCGGCGTAACGGGCGCCATCAATAATAAGGGGGATTTCTTTTTCTTTGGCCATGTCCCTCACCGCCCGCATGTTTTCCATGCTGACGGGCTGACCGCCGGCTGAGTTGTTGGTGATGGTCATGATGATGCCGGCCACATGGCCTTCATGCTCTTTGAGAAGGCCTCTGAGCTTATCCAGGTCGAAATCGCCTTTGAAGGGATGGTAGAGGTCGGTCTTCATCGCCGCTTCAGTCGCACAGTCGATGGCGCGTGCGCCGGCGAGTTCCACATGGGCCCGCGTGGTGTCGAAGTGCATGTTCGAGATCATGATGTTTTTGGTTTTATCGACAAGGGCCGGAATGACCACCTGTTCGGCGCCGCGCCCCTGATGGGCGGGCATGAAGTGCTTGTATCCGGTGATGTGTTTCACGGTGCTTTCCAGTCTATAGAAACTTCGCGATCCGGCGTAAGCCTCATCGCCACGCATGAGCGCGGCCCATTGGTCCTGGCTCATCGCACCGGTCCCGGAATCGGTCAAAAGGTCGATGTAGACGTCTTCGCTTTTAAGGGAGAAGGGGTTGTATCCGGCATTCTCAAGCAAGCCGATCCGTTCTTGTCTGGTGGTCATCCTGATGGGCTCGACCATCTTGATACGGTACGGGGCCGGAGAGTAGTGGGGGTCCATGGTATCAGTCCTTTCTTGTCATCACATACCATTATACATGAAATCCACAAAAATGAAAACGCTATCTTTCAATGTCTGGATAAAAAAGTGAGCGTGCCCATCGGGGACGCTCACTTCATAAAGGGAAGGGACTCCATTGCAGTGGAGGGTCAGTTGCCTGCGAAACGCTCTTCAAGGGATGCGACGGTCCTGCCGCTCATCGCGGTTCCGAGATTCTTTGAAAGGTCTGCGAGTTTCTTGTCATCGTCGAAATGTCTGACCGCTTCGACGATGGCCTTGGCACGTTTTTCAGGATTGTCGCTTTTGAAGATGCCGGACCCCACAAAGACACCGTCGCAGCC
>JBKHIE010000108.1:0-4577 GCA_046538775.1 Candidatus Izemoplasmataceae bacterium | reverse complement strand
GTAAATTATGGAAGAACAACACCATCAAGAACAAGAGATCGACCTGCTTGAACTTCTAGGCGTCCTGCTGAAGAAGTGGTACATCATCGCCGGAACAGTCGTTACGGTGATGCTGTTTGTAGGAAGTTACGCCTACGGAGTCATGGAAGATGTATATACCGCCGAGACAAGCATCCTCGTGCAGGTCAGAAGCGAGGGTGAAGAAGGGTTTGACTACCAGCTCGGAGAGCGGCTGGTCAATACCTATACCGAGATTGCGACAAGCCCCAGGGTTCTTTCCGAACTTCAAGACGAAGTCGAGAATGAATTCGGCGCTGAATATTCTTTGAGTGCGTTTCGAGACATGATCGAAGTCACCGGGGTAGAGCAGACCGTGGTAATCAAACTCGGTGTCGAGGCTGAAGACCCCTCCGAAGCAGTGTTCATCGCCAATGAACTTGTCAGGATCATGGATGACACCAGCTCGCAGTTCGACGGGCTTGACAACATCGAGATCTTGAACGAGGCTTCGATGCCGGAAAACCCCAGCGGTCCGAACCGGATGCTTTACTTGGCGGTCGCTTTTGTGCTCGGAGGCATGATCGGAACCTTCATCGTGCTCGGGTTTGAGTATCTGGACAAGTCCATCAAGACGACCCGGGATGTCGAACAGAGACTCGGTCTTCGTGTGCTGGGTGCCATCCCTGAATACGATTTGGAAAGCGAGGTCGAGGAATAATGTTTAGTACATCCGGATTGAAGAACGAGAACGGTTACCATATCATCTCGGCCAACGACCCACTCAGCATTGTCGCCGAACAGTACCGCAAGCTCAGGACCAACATCGAATATTCCACCTTCGGCAAAGAGATGAAGGTCATCAATTTCACCTCGACATTCAAAGGGGAAGGCAAGACGGTCACTGCGCTCAATCTTGCGACCGTGTATGCGCAAAGCGGAATCAAGACCCTGCTGATTGACATGGACTTAAGGCGTCCGAAGGTGCACCGCGCTTTCAACCTCATCAACGAGAACGGCCTCACCGACCTCATCAGTAAAGGGAAGGACATCCATGAAGGCATCCGTCAGGTGGAAGAGACCCTTTACCTATTGCCGGCAGGGAAGAAGATCCCGTTCTCAAGCGAGTTCCTCATGAGCAAACAGGTCAAGAGCGCGATCAAGTCGCTTCGTAGCGACTTCGACCGCATCATCATCGACTGCCCGCCGATCGGCGCCGTCACCGATGCGACCATCATCTCCGAATATTCCGATGGGACCATTGTCGTGCTTGGTTCCAGGAGAACCAAAGAAGACCTTGCCAAGGAGACCATCAACACTTTGCGGAAAAACGGTGCCAACATCATCGGCAGCGTCCTGACCCGCATCAACAAGCAGGACCAGAAATACGGTGTCGGCTATTATTATGAAGACGACGAGTAGGATTTGAGATGAATCCCGCTCATTAAAAAGGCATCGCAACCCGTCTGGTTGCGATGCCTTTTTTCAAGTCTTGTTGGCATCATGGAACGACGTGTCGAAGGAAGTCCAGGCATGCTCCCTTGCCGGTTGGCGCTTCACTTTTTTCTTGGGTGCTTGACTTTTATCTTAATAGACTGAGAAATCGGGTGTCAGGTGCCATCCATAGCCTCAATGAACTGGAGAAACTCGTCTTGGATAGACGGTGAAGTGTCGGGACCGTTCAGTTCAAGGCGGGTTTTTGGAAAGCCCGGATTTGAAATCCGCATGAAAAATTGTTAGTATTCAAGTAAGGGACAAAGGAGAGGGATAGGATGAAACTAAGAGACTTGGTGCTTTTAGGTGGCGCACTCATGATATTGATTGCGATTGTCCTGATGCTCGTGAGTGTGGTATCGAATTCCACGATTTCGCCCATCATTGTGAGCCTGACGATGATTGGTGGGATTGTCCTTGTCATCATCCACCATAGCATCGCTGTGGATGAGAACTAGGGCCAGCATGAATGCTGGTCTTTTTAATGCGCCAGGGTTTCACACTGTTTTCGGACCCGATGAAAGCCTGGTTGCGAAAACGCGGGGGTAGAGCATGGAAAAAGCCCTTAAAAAGAGCGGTTGTGCCCTCTATCAAGGGCAACACCCCATGAAGCGGCTGATCAAGCGCCATGAGAAAAAGGAAAAAGTGTGAAGGGAACGTACCCTGATGCTCTCGTTTGAGTGATGGGTTTTTCATTGAGAATATAGAAAACCTTAAGGGCGGAGCGCACAGCCATGCAATAGGACAATTAAACGTGGTACAATGAAACACTTTTGTGATAGAATAATGATTGTACGGCACAACGTAGGGGGAATCGCATGCGAAGAATGGCGCTTGGGTTCATGGTGCTTGTGTCGATCACGGTGGCCAATTTCTTCTTTTATGCCTTTTTCAAACCCGAAGAGGTCTTATTGAATCAGCTTTTTGCGTGGGTGTTTGGAAGCGCGGGAAGGGACTTTGAGCCTTCGAATGTCTTTGAATATGTGTTTCACCATGCCTTCGGGGATGCGATGGCGGTCCTCATGATGATGCTTTTCATCGCGCTATTGCTTCGTCTGATCAGGATGGAGGCGTCGATCTGGATGTTCAGGCTCATTCTCGTTACGTTTTTGGTGTTTGAAACCTTGCAGATCGTCCTGCCCGGGAATTTCAAGTGGGTGGACATGGCGGCTTACATCGTGTTTTATTTCATCGGGTTACGCCTTGCGGAATGGGTGCTTGAAAAGCGGTTGCACGTGTCTTTGACCCGGATACTCGGTGTTTTTTTGAACAGGGATTGAATCTATGAATAAATCAAGGAGAGACGGTATGTCGCACAATAAATATTGCCCGAGTTGTGGGGAGAAACTGGATGGGGTTTATATCCTATGTCCACAGTGTGGAGAGAATCTGAGAGAATGGGATGAAAAAACCAATGATGAGCACCCAGGAAAAACAGTGAATCCTCAGACGGAGAGTCTTGATTTCAATCGGCCTGACCATACACTGTTGCTGTTTGGGCTGCTAGGCTTCTTCTTACCGATAATCGGTTTGATTCTCTACTTTGTCTGGCTTGAAGAACGGCCTAGGATTGCGAAAGCCGTCGGAGCCGGAGCACTTGCAAGTGTGGTGGTCGGTCTATTGCTGGTGATGTTCCTTGCGACCATCGCAGGATCACAGACGGCCTTCATAGTATAGAATAATGTTTACTAAAGAAAGAGGTATACGATGGAACGGAAATATTGCGAACAGTGCGGCGAGCCTTTGGAGCCGCATTTCAAGGTCTGCCCGAATTGTGGCAACAAGCTATCGAAAGACGAGAGTCACCAGACGCCTCCGCCACGGGGCGGGTTTGAGCGTCAGGTTTTTGAGGAAGGCGATACGGCGGGGTGGGCCGTCCTGGGCTTTTTCCTCCCGCTTGTCGGGCTGATTTTGTTTCTCGTGTGGCAGGAGGACCGGCCCAAAGCCGCGCGAAGCGCTGGAAAGGGTGCCCTTATCGGCGTGATTGTCCAGATTGTTTTCGGATCGTTCATCGGCACTTCAACTTTATAGTTCATGGCATAAGGAGAGAATACGATGACCAATAGAACGTGCCCGGCTTGCGGGGCAAAAGTGGAGACCCATTTCAATGTGTGTCCCCATTGTGGACACACACTGAAAACAAAGACGCCATCCTACGATAAGGACTTTGAAGACAAGAAAGTCCTAGAAGAGTCGCAAGTACTCTGGGGCCTGATTGGATTTATCGTGCCGGTCGCCGGCCTTGTCCTTTATCTCGTATGGCAGAGTGACCGTCCACTTGCGGCCAAGGCGGCCGGGATGGGCGCCTTGGTGAGTGTCATCATCAGTGCTGTTGCGGGCATGTTCGTCTTCACGATGATGTTCGGTATGTTTGGACGCGTCTGGGGCATGATGTAGTGTGATCGTCTCAGTCTCAAGACGGACCGACATCCCCGCCCTTTACGGCGAATGGTTCCTAAGAAGGCTCGAAGCGGGTGAAGTGTATCAAAGGAACCCTTTCAACCGTAGACAGGTCCATAGGATCCCGCTCACAAAAAACGCCGTGGACGCGTTTGTCTTCTGGACGAAGAATCCGAGACCTTTCATGCGCCATCTCGATGCCCTTGAAGGGTATCCCTATTACTTCCATTTCACTTTGACCCCTTATGGTAAGGACGTGGAACCTGCGTTCAACGACAAGGCCCGTCTTCTTGAAACGTTTAAGGCCTTATCGACTACGATTGGCAGATCCCGCGTGATCTGGCGGTATGATCCGATCCTGATCAGCGAAGTCTATGAAGAGGCCTGGCATGAAAAGGGATTCAGGGACCTGGCGAAGGATTTAAGCGGCCATACTGAAAAAGTCATCGTGAGCTTCGTGGATGCCTATAAGAAGGTCGCTCCGACACTCAGGGCCTTGGGTGCGTATGACCCGTCCTTAGAGGATAAGAAACGCCTGGTCCGGAGACTGAAGACCATCGCGGATGAAAACGGCATGGACCTTGAGCTTTGCAGCGAACCTTTCGACATGGAGGATGAAGGCATCCAACCCTCAAGGTGTGTCGATACCGGCTTGATCAAGGCAATCGGGGGTCCTGACCTTGACT
>JBKHIE010000019.1:0-19789 GCA_046538775.1 Candidatus Izemoplasmataceae bacterium | reverse complement strand
AACATGTCGATGGTCATGCTTGAGTTCACGGAAGATGCGAACATGGACTCGATCATGGTCGAGATGCGCGAGAACATGAACATGATGAGCGACAGTCTGCCCGAGGATGCGAGCACCCCGTCGATCATCCGGTTGAACCCCGACATGCTTCCGATCATGAATTTCAGCGTCTCGATGGAAGGGGAGGACCTTGAATCGCTAAGCAACTGGGTCGATGATGATCTTTCTCCGAGACTCGAGAGAATTCCCGGAGTCGGGACGCTCAACATTATGGGCGCGTACGATTCCGAGGTCCGTGTAACCCTTGACGAGGAAGCGATCGACCAATACAACAGTGACATCACTCAGGCCGTTGAAACCCTCAATGAGAGCCCTCAATTTTCCGACGACCCCATCGACCCCGACGATTTTGCGATCGATGAGGACCAGATCGGAAACATCCTCGAGGCTCAGAACGTGAGTTTCCCCGCAGGGTATGTGGATGTGGACGGGGTCGACTATCTCGTGCGCGTCGGTGACGACCTTCAAGACCTTGATGAACTAAGGGAGCTCACCGTTTTCCAAGCAGAGATGCTTGGCATAGAATCGATCACCGTCGACGATGTGGCCGATGTGGATTATGCATCTGCGAACGAGCAGATGTATTCTAAAGTCAACGGAAGGGACGCCATCAGTGTCTCCATCCAAAAGGGCAGCGAGTACGCGACCACCGAAGTCGCCAATGCGGTCAATGCGGAGTTGGCGACCATTGCCGAAGAAGAGGACGGGTTTGAATACACCACCCTTCTCGACCAGGGTGAATACATTGAACAGGCCAACCAGTCCGTGCTTCAAAACCTCTTGATCGGAGGATTGCTTGCGATTTTGATCCTGCTTCTTTTCCTCCGCAACCTAAGGGTTACGTTCATTGTCGGTGTAGCCATTCCTGTAAGCCTGCTTGCAGCAGTCATCCTTATTTATCTATCCGATATCACCTTGAACATCGTCTCGCTTGGAGGCCTGGCATTGGGTATCGGAATGCTTGTCGATAACAGCATCGTCGTGATTGAGAACATATTCAGGATGAAACGCGACGGCGCTTCCAACAGGAAAGCGGCTATAAACGGCAGCTATCAAGTGGGCGGTGCGATCATCGCGAGCACCCTGACCACGGTCAGTGTCTTTGTGCCGATCATGTTCATCGAAGGGTTTGTCCGCGAGATTTTCTACCAGCTTGCGCTGACCATTACCTTCAGTCTAGTCGCATCGCTTGTCATCGCCTTGACCTTCGTCCCGACTGTAGCCAACCGGATCATGAAAGAGGACAACAAGGCGACCGATAAGGATAAAGAAGCGGCCATATCGAAAATCCAGAACCTTTATGAACGCATCCTGAATGGAGCGTTCAAGTTCAAATACTATGTCATCGTCCTAGTGATCGGTCTTATGGGTTTGACCTTCGTCCTGGCGACATCGCGCGGTTTCCAGTTTTTCCCACCAAGCGATGAAGGGTCCCTCCAGGCGACCATCGAAAGCAGTTCGGACGAGCCTGTCGATTACGACACGTTCACAAGCGACCTTGATGATATCTACGATTCCATCCATGACGATTCCGACATCGAAAGCGTAGGCATCACCCTGGGCGGTGGCGGCCAGGCGGCCATGCTCGGCTTTTCCGACATGAGCTCCGAGACGTCCAGTGCGACGATGAACATTGTGCTTTCGGATGACCGCGAACGCTCGACCACCGAAGTAAGAGAGGATTTGATGGGTTATTTTGAAGAATCCTACTCTGATTATGAAGTGGACATCCAGGGCACCGAGATGGATACTCAGGCCTTGGTCGGTGAAGGGGTGTCCGTCAGGATCAAAGGCAATGACCTTGACACGCTCAGGGATGAGGCCCAGACCATTGGTGAACGCATCCGGGACTTTGATGGCGTGAGCGAAGTGGACGACGGTTTCGACCGTCAGGATGAAGAAATCAAGGTGACTGTCGACAAGGAAGAGGCCATCCAAAGAGGGCTGACGGTCGGCCAGGTGCTGCAGGCGGTCAGCGATAAGCTGAGCGCCCCGAGCGAAGTGACCGATATGACGATGGACGGACATACCTACAGTGTCTTCATTTACCAAGAAGGTGAATCCGAACGCCATGAAGAACCGTCCCTTGATGATTTCCGGACCCTTGAAGTCGGTACGGACATGTTGACAGGAGAACCGATCGAACTCGATGAAATTGCGGATGTCGACTTCGAACAAGGGTTTGGATCGATCGAACGGATGGATGGCACCCGCTACATCGATGTGAGCGCAGAGCTCGACAGCGGCTACAGTTCAACCCTTGTGGCAGAAGACATCGAATCCATGCTCGACGACCATGACAAACTGAGCGGATACTCCTATGAAATCCAGGGAGAAAGCGAAGAGATCATGGCGACCATCGATGAACTCATCATCATGGGTGCGCTTGGCATCCTTTTGGTCTACATGATCATGGCAAGTCAGTTCCAAAGCCTGCTGTACCCTTTCATCATCATGCTCACCATTCCGCTTGCCTTCACCGGAGGCTTCGGAATCCTCTATCTGTCCGGTTATCAGGTCTCAATCGTCGCCATCATCGGACTGATCATCCTCTCCGGGGTGGTCGTCAACAACGGCATTGTCCTGGTCGACTACATCAATCAACTTCGTGCCAGGGGGTATGACCTAAAAGCGGCCATCACTCGTGCAGGGCGCATTCGCCTGCGTCCGATCTTCATGACGGCCCTTACGACCATCCTTGCCCTCATGCCACTGGCGCTTGGGTATGGGGAAGGTGCCGAGTTGATGCAGCCGATGGCGCTCACCGCGATCGGCGGTCTGCTCTATGCGACATTCTTAACCATCTTTGTCGTCCCCATCTTCTATGACATGATGACCCTTCATGGCCGGTCTATCTTTGGCGGCCTGGTCGTTGTTGTTTCACTGGGTGCAGGCATCTACTACGGCCTTCAGGGACAGTGGCTTTATACCATCGGTGCGTCGGCCCTCTTGATAGTGACCGTCCTATTGGTGGTATTCTTGCCGCCAGAGGCGAAGGGATCCATTCCCGATGGGACCGACAGTGAGACCGAGGATGAAATCGAGGCGTTTTTGAAAAGGACGATGAAATGATGAATAAGCGGGAACGGATTCTAGAAAAAGTCTTGGCACTTTTGTCCCAGTCCGACACCGAGGATTCACTGACCATCTCGAATGTGGCACGGGCCATGGACATCGGCAAAAGCACGCTGTATGAGTATTTCACCAGCAAGGATGCCATGATTGAAGAGGCCATGCGTCTGCTCCTGAAGAAAAACAGGGCGATGTTGCTGGATAAAAGCGAACTTGAGACACTGCCCTTCGAGGAGGCGTTCAAAAGGCATATGCGCCGGTCAATCAATCTTGCCCAGTCGAATGAGATCGTCCGGAATTTCGCCCACCATCCTGAAGTCATGAAACTACCGGAGCATGTAAAGAAGAACATGATGAAGGCCATTCAGGAACACAACACCGAACTTGAAAAAGCCTTGATGGATATGTTTGCAAAGGGTGAGAATGAAAACGTCTTGAAAGGGCCCTTACAAAAAGAGCGGTTCCGCACTATTGAAGCGATGATTTTCGGACTCCATGTCGCGTTTTCATGGCAGGTGAACGGATGGGACCGGGAAGCTCAGGTTGAAGACCTTTACCAAAGCCTCATCCTCATTTACAACCAATAGACAAAATAAAGGCCTCCGCGGAGGCCTTTATTATATGTCCAAGGTGTAGAGGTAGGATGCATGATCCTTGTAAAGAGCTACAGTGTACCCTTCTTCCATGGGCACGACAACGCTATGTTTATAGAAATCGGCAATCGGGATGGATTCCCTTTGGGCGAGTTCGGTGAAGATTCTGTTTTTCACCGTCTTGTCGGACAATGTTTCGAAGAAACACTTCGGTTTCACTTTGCTCCTTTTTAAATAGGTCTTTTTCAGGATGTCGAGGTCTTTTTGTGGTATGCCGTGGTCTTTAAGGAATGCATGCATGAAACGGTACACCGTATCGATCTGATAGCCTTTCAAGGGATGGCCGGCATCGATGTAGGCATCATGGATGGTTTTGAACATGGAGAAATAGTCGGTGAAACCTTTTTTCAGGACCGGGAAGAGCGCATCATTGAAATACCGCTTGTTATGAAAGAGATTGAGTGCGGTCTCGACGTCTCCGATGGTCTTCAGGTCCTCTTCGCTTAACACATCACTCCGTAGGATGGTGTAAGGGGCTTCACTTTGGAACACGTAACCGAAACGGTCTTTTTCCTCCCTTATTTTCGTGCCCCTTAGAAATTTCAAAAATCCGAGTTGAAGCTCCCTGCTTCCAAGGGCGAATACGTCATTGAAGGTCTTCTTGAACCGATCAAGGGACTCTTCGGGAAGACCGGCGATCAAGTCCAGGTGCATGTCGATGATGTCGGCTTCTCGGATCTTCCTTATGAGGTGAAAGAGTTTGGCGTTGTCCTGAAAACGCCGGACGAGTTTGTTGGTCTGGTCGTGGGTCGACTGGATGCCGATTTCAAAACGGAAGAGGTGCTTCGGGGCGTGCGCATGGATGTGGTCGATCAATGCCTCATCCATGATTTCACCGGTAATCTCGAATTGGAAGACACTCCCAGCGGTTCTGTGTTCGATGAGAAAGTCGATGATGGCCTGGGCGTCCTTGTTCGCATTGAACGTCCGGTCGAGGAACTTGATGGTCTTCGCACCGTTTTCGAGCAAGTGTTCCAGGTCTGTGAGCACTTGTTCTAGAGGAAAAAACCGGACTTTCTTTTCAAGGGAGCTAAGGCAGTACGAACAATTGAAAGGGCACCCTCTTGAACTTTCAACATACTGTATCCGGTTTTCGAGGTCGGGTATGTCCTGTTCAAACCGGTGTGGCGAACGTAGAGTGGAAAGGTCTTTAATCTCCACGATCGGTTTATCGACAACGGTGCCTTTACTGGTTCTATAGGCGATGTTGTTTACACCTTCAAGTGAAGCGCCGTCCTGGTAATGGGCGGTGACATCGTCAATGATGTGTTCACCCTCGCCTTTGACGACAAGGTCGATGGGCAGGGACTCCAAGAATGTTTTCGCATCATAGGATACCTCCGGACCTCCGAGGATGATGGGGATGTCCGAGTTTGATTTGAGTGTCCGGACTAGGGATTTGACTGTTTCCACATTCCATATGTAGGTGCTGATGCCTATGAAAAGAGGATTCCGTTCGATCAGGGTCCTTGCGATGGCATCAAGGTCGTCTTTGATGGTGAATTCGATGAATTCACTCGCATAGCTGCTGTTGGCTTTCAGAAGCCTCACCGCATTGTTGGTGTGAATGAATTTAGCGTTAATCGCGACGAACAACGGGACCATCGAATCACCTCCTCATTATTTTACCACACGGGGTGCTTTTATGATAGAATGTGAGTGATTATGGAGAAGCGAGGGGTTTTGTATGGCATACAAGCTAATTAGCAAATACGATCCGAAAGGGGACCAAATCAAGGCGATCGAGTCCTTGGTAGGGAATATCAAAGATGGCATCCGCGAACAGGTCCTCCTTGGGGCGACCGGGACGGGTAAAACCTTTACCATGAGCAATGTGATCAAGGACTTGAACAAGCCCATTCTCATTCTTGCCCATAACAAGACACTGGCCGGACAACTGTATTCGGAGTTCAAGGAGTTCTTCCCTGAGAACAGGGTGGAGTATTTCATCTCCTACTACGATTACTATCAGCCCGAAGCGTATGTCCCGGGAAGGGACCTCTATATTGAAAAAGACGCCCAGACCAACGACGAGATCGATGAGTTGCGGCACAGCGCGACCGCTTCGCTTCTTGAAAGACGCGATGTGATCGTGGTGGCGAGTGTCTCCTGCATTTATGGGATCGGTGACCCTGAAGACTATAAAGAGGCGACCATCACCATCCGCCAGGGGGACACCCTGGAGCGTGACGACCTTTTGAACAAGCTCGTCGACATGCTCTTTCAAAGAAACGATACCGATTTTGACCGTGGGACTTTCAAAGTCAAGGGCGATACGGTCGAGATCATGCCCACCTACAACAAGTCGGTGGCCTACCGGCTTGAATTCTTCGACGATGAAGTCGAACGGATCCGTTCGTTTGACGCAGTCACCGGTGAAATCCTGGATGACTACAGCGTGCTCACGCTTTTTCCGGCGACTCAGTTCGTCACCAACAAGGACAAGCTTGAAGAAGGCATAAGGCGCATCGAGGCAGAACTCGAAGAACAGGTCGAACACTTCAAGAACGAAGGCAAGCTGATTGAAGCCGAGCGGCTTCAACAACGGACGAACTACGACATCGAGATGCTCAAGGAAATCGGCACCTGCAAGGGTGTTGAGAACTATTCCCGCCATCTGTCCCTGAGGGACGCCGGCGAGACCCCCTCGACACTCATGGACTTCTTCGGGGATGACTACCTTCTCATTGTCGATGAATCCCATGTGACCCTGCCGCAGGTACGGGGCATGTTCAACGGGGACAGGGCCCGCAAACAGACCCTGGTCGATTACGGCTTCCGCCTCCCAAGCGCCCTCGACAACCGTCCCTTGAATTTTGATGAGTTTCTGGACAAGATCCACCAGGCGGTCTACGTCAGCGCCACCCCTGGTGATTTCGAGATGGATCGCAGCGACCCTTACATCATTGAACAGATCATCCGCCCGACCGGCCTTTTGGATCCGGTGGTCGAAGTCCGGGAAAAAGAGGGACAGATTGACGACATCATCAACGAGATCCGAAAACGGACCAAGAACAACGAACGGACCCTGATCACAACCCTGACCATCAAGATGAGCGAGGACCTGACCAGTTACCTTAAGGAGGCGGGCATCAAGGTCGCCTACCTTCATTCAGAGATCGATTCGCTCGAGCGGATCGAGATCATCCGCGACCTCCGGTTGGGTGTCTACGATGTCCTGGTGGGCATCAACCTCCTAAGAGAGGGACTGGACCTTCCCGAGGTATCGTTCATCGCGATTCTGGATGCGGACAAGCAAGGGTTCCTGCGAAGCGCCCGAAGCCTCATCCAGACCATCGGACGCACCGCCCGGAACGTAAACGGCAAGGTCGCCCTTTATGCCGATACGATCAGTGATGCCATGCGCGAAGCGATCGATGAGACCAACCGCAGAAGGCGCATTCAAAAAGCGCACAACGAGAAATACGGCATCACGCCGACATCGATCAAGAAGGACGTCCGCGATTCCATCCGGATCAAAGTCGAAGCCGAGGAAGAAAAGGAAGGCAAGGCGCTTTCCGAGATGAACAAGGAAGAAAAACGCACCATGGTCGATGAACTTGAAAAGGATATGAAGAAGGCGGCACGCGACCTTGACTTTGAAAAAGCGGCCGAACTGCGCGATTTGATCATTGAAATCAAGGCTTCCCTTTAAAGTCCGATGCATTTCGGACTTTTTTTCTTGCCTTTATGTGACACGCGTGTCATAATACAGGGTGAAAGGAGGTCATCATGCCTAAATCAACATTCATAAGGCTGCCTGAAAAGAAAAGAAGCCGGATAGAACACGCGGCGCTTAATGCGATCAATGAAAAGGGGTTTGACCGTACGACCATCCGGGATGTCGTCCGTAAAGCCGGCATACCGCGCGGAAGCTTTTATCAGTATTTCGAGGGTATGGACGATGTGTTTGAACACCTCTTGAGGGTTGTCTCGATGAAGAAGATGGCGTACATGAAACCCATCTTGGATCGGATTGAACACGGATCCTTTATCAGGCTTTATCCTGAACTTATCCGTGAAGGCATCAAGTTCGCGTATTCGGACCGTGAGGCCTATCTATTTGGCTATCATCTGTTCAATGCCAACAGCCAGGCGATCAAGCGTCTTCGCAAGGCCCTGGAAACCCAGGGGATTGATATGATTGAAGACTACCTTGAGATTGATAGACGCAAAGGCATCATCAAGGCGGATGTGAACCTCAATCTTCTTGCAAGACTGCTTTATGATTTCAATGCGCGCCAGCTCGTCATGATGGTGTATGACCACAATCAAGAGGATGTCCATACGATCATGGAACTGGCCAATGAATTTCTGACTATTATCAATTATGGCATCATCCAAGAGGAGGAAGACCATGAAAAACAAGGTGTTTGAAGTCAAGAATCTAAGTTACACGTACCACAAGAACGGTGTCCAGGCTTTGAAGGGCATTGATTTTGAGATCCATGAGGGGGAGATCTTCGGTTTGCTCGGGCCTAGCGGGGCCGGTAAATCGACGACACAGAAAATTCTCACCAAGCTCCTTAAGGATTACGACGGAAGCATTCACTTCCTCGGGAAGGATTTCCGGGATTATGGCAATGATTTTTTCGAGGATATCGGCGTCGGGTTTGAACTTCCGGTCCATTTCAACAAGCTTACAGGGGCTGAGAACATGGCGTTCTTTCAAAACCTCTATAAGACGAAAGCGGATGTGGACGGGCTTTTAAGGGCTGTCGGTCTCTATGAGGACAAGGACCGCATGGTTGCCGAATACTCAAAAGGCATGAAGATGCGCCTCAATTTTGTCCGGGCCATGCTCAACAACCCCAAGTTCCTCTTTCTTGACGAAGTGACGAACGGACTCGACCCCAAGAATGCCCGGGTCATCAAGGATCTGATCCGTCAGTTCAAGGAGGCTGGTGGCACCGTGTTGCTCTCAACCCATCTCATGAACGATGTCGAGGAGCTTTGCGACCGGGTCGCCTTCATCACCTCGGGGGAGATCAAGGAGACATCGACCCCGCGGGACCTTAAGCTCAGATATGGAAGGCGTGAACTCACAGTCGAATATAGGCCCAATAGTGAAACCGAAGTCCGTACGTTCGAGCTTGACACTATCGGGGAGAACGAGACATTCATGAATGTCATCAAGGGCTACCCCATTGAGACCATGCATTAGGGCGAGACGACGATGGATGATATTTTCATCAAGGTGACAGGGGAGACGTTCCATGAAGACGTTTAACCGGGTCCTTAGCGGTGAATTCAGGCGCCTTCTCAAATACAACATCATCCAGGTCAGTTTCGGGGTCAGTGTCCTATGGCTCTTTGTGCTATTCCTTATCGGGAAAGAGGCTGCGGGTCCCTTCATCGGGCTTTTCATCTTCATGGACATCACCATGATGACGGTCCTTCTGATGGGGGTCTCTCTCTTCTATGAACGGCAGGAGAATACACTTAAGACGATGCTTGTCACCCCGGCGTCTCTCACATCCCTGATAGCAAGCAAGATCATCAGCGCCTTATACCTCGCCATCCAGTCCGGCCTCATCCTTGCGCTTTTCGGAAAGTTCTTCTTCGAAGTCTCGATCGCCATCGTTCCGCTTATGGTTTTCATCCTCATCATCGCACTTGCCCATGGGGCGATCGGCTTTGTGATGAGCCTATATTCCAATGATTTCAACGGACTGCTTGCGCTTCTGATGGCTTACATGGTCATCCTTGCCTTTCCAAGCATCTTCTACGCCTTCGAACTGATTCCAAGCAGTGTGGAGACATTGTTGATCGTATCGCCGACCCATGCCTCATTTATCCTGATCGAAAACAGCACCGGAACGGACAAACCGTTATGGGAGATCATCGTTTCCATAGCGTATCTGATCATCCTGAGCGGAGCATTGATGAAGTTCATCATCTTTCCGGATTACGCCTCAAAAGGGGTGAAGGAGTGATACCATGGCCAAATATCTAAGCATGCTCGCCTATGAGTTCAAGAATATTGTCAGGGACCGGATGACACTGGTTCTGCTGGTTTATCCCATTCTGATCATCCTGTTCGGGGCATTTGTCATCCCCCTTCTCATCGACAACTATGCCAGCGGGGATGGGAAACTGACTGCGACCCTTGTGGTCATCATTGTCTTCGCATCCCTCGCCCCGCTCATCACAGGGGCGATGCTCGGTTTTAACCTTCTGGACCATAAGGATGAGAATTCTCTCAACACCATCCGGGTGACCCCTCTCTCCCTTCGCGGGTATATTCTCTTTAAGTCGGTCTACGCCTATTGCCTTAGCTTCATTGCGTCATTCTTCTCGGTTTTTGGCGTCAAACATCTTAGCGGGGATGGCTATACGGTAGGACCGGTCAATCTCTGGGACATGTTCAACTGGGGCGACATCTTCGTCTACGCCTTGGTCGCTTCCCTTTTCACACCACTCTTTGCACTCTTCTTGGCTGCGGTTGCCAAGAACAAGATCGAAGGGTTTGCGTACATGAAGTCGAGCGGAATCTTCATGTTGCTTCCGGTGCTTGTCATTATCGACACCATGCAAAACTGGAAACAGTACATTTTAGGCATATTCCCCATCTTCTGGCCGGTCAAGGGATTGCTCGTGGATATCGACATGCTTGATCATGCCCATAACCTACCGGGAATCTGGTACCACATCATCGGGGTGCTCTACATGGCAACCCTGATCGTGTCATCGTATAAGTATTTCGAGAAAAAGACACAAATATAATCAATATAAATAAAAAGTGATTGAATAAAATCAATCACTTTTTTATTTTAATTAAATAATCATTAAAAAAATTAAAAATATAGTTGACATTATTAAAAACCAAGAATATAATGAGGTTGTAATTAATAAAATTAATATATACATTAATAATACTTACTTTTAGATTATAAAAAGAAAGGGTGGAATTCACATGTTAAATTTTATTCGGCGTTTTAAGAAGACATCGGATTGTACCAAAAAGAACCGTCGCATCGTTCGTGATTCCTATTACGGTATAACCTATTTGTTCTTCCCTTATACGTCCGAGAAATAATCGGTCGCAAATAAACAGAATCCGGATCAGGAGATGAGAACATGAAAGAAAGACAGGAATGGATGAAACAAGCCTTGAAGGAATTCGAAGAAAAGATGGATGCCAAGTTCAACCGTAAGGAAAAAGCGGACAATCACCCCGTCCATCATGGCACCGACAACCATGAGGTGACTTTGAACAAAGACAACCCCTCCTCCCCCATCCAAGGACAAAGCACCAGGATGCTGAAGATCCTTGTGAACAGCGGCGATGGTGACAAAGTCAGGATCAACGTGCCTCTGAAAATAGGCAAGACAATTCTGATGAAGGGATCGAAACTATCAGGCCGATGGGTCAATGCCCTGGATGAACAGGATGCAGACATGATCATGGAGATGATCGATCAAGGGCATATCGGTGAAATTGTCAATGTGGAAAGCGCCGATGGCGACACCGTCATCATTAAGGTCGAATAGCCTTCACTTATAGGATGGAACAGTAAAAGAGCTGTTCCATCCTATTTTCTTATGCTATAATCTTCATGAAATGAAAACTTGAAGAAAGAAACTTAGGAGGCTGTGTATGCGTAGTGTGGATTTGGCGGATATGGATGCACTCAACCGTAAGAAACATGTAAGTGAAGCGGTTGTCATCTTTGGAGTTGCAGTGTTTTTGATTGTATACCTCCTTGTCGGTGGCGAAGCGATATGGTATGCTCTTTTAGGAATTGCAATCAGCGTCGGCGGCATAATCCATTATGCTTACGTGATAAACCGGTTCAAAAAGAAGTTTTTGAAAGCGCACCTTGAATCCAGGATCGAGGAATGCACATACAGTCCATCTGAGGGTCTGACGCTCGATGAAGTGATGGATTGCGGTTTTCTTAAAGCACCCGACCGGATCAAGACAGAGGATTATCTATCCGGCGTGATTCAGGATGTATGGTTCAAGACAAGCGATGTTAAGCTTCAGGAGAAAGAAGTCTATTATGAGGACGGCAAACGACGGACCCGGTGGGAAACCTACTTCAACGGCAGGGTGTTCAAGTTCGATTTCAACAAGACCTTCAAAGGGAAGCTTTATGTCCTCGAAAGGTTCAAGCCTCTCACAAACGACCGTTTCGAGAAGGTTGAAATGGAGAGTGTCGACTTCAACAAGACCTTCAAAACCTATTCAACCGAAAGCCTTACCGCCTATTACATTCTGACACCACACCTGATGGAATCCATCATGAAGATCGAGAAGAACCATCCCGGTAATCTCGGACTTTCCTTCGATGGCACGGAACTGAATGTTGCCATCAAGACGCATAGGACATCGTTCAGGGTCTTTCCTTTCCAATCATTGAACAAAGAGCTTCTCGAGAAATTCGATGAAGACCTTGACATGATATTTGACATCGTGAAGGAGCTGAAACTGAACCGGAAGGTTTTTCAAAGCGCATAAAGCTTAAATTCGCACGATTAAGTATTGGAGAGCATTTAGAGTGTGGTATAATATACAAGTCAGCGAACGTTATCGTTCATAAAGACCATCCACGGATGTGGATTGAAAACGAGACAGTGAAATAGAGGAGGGTATCACCATGGAACCAATTTGGATCGTATTGATTGTAGTGGGTGTGTTGGCGCTCATCATCCTGTTCTGGTACATCGCTACAATGAACAATCTTCGTCAGCTCGAAGTCAAGGTCGAAGAGGCGGAATCGGGAATCGATGTCGCACTCACCAAACGGTATGACGTCTTAAGCAAGATGGTGGAAACCGTCAAAGGGTATTCAAAGCACGAACAGGAGACCTTCGTGGAAGTTGTCAAGTGGCGGAACCAGCAACCAAAGAACCTGAGTGTCAAACAAAAAGAAGAGTTCATGCAAAAACTCGACCTCGTCCAATCGGGGATCAACGTGGTTGTGGAGAACTATCCTGAACTGAAAGCGGAAAAAGCCTTCAGCAACCTGCAACATTCAATCAGCGATGTCGAAGAGCATCTTCAAGCATCCAGACGGCTTTACAATGCAAACGTGAGCCGTATCAACAGTCGCATTGTCACATTCCCGATCAGCATTGTCGCAAGAAAGATCGGGATGGAGGAAAAACCGTTCTTCGAAGCGGAAATGTCCAAACGTGCCGATGTGGATATCAGTTTTTAGTCCGTATGAACGGGAGAGCGCGGGTCGCTTTCCCGTTTTTTAGTGGAATATGGTATAATAGGCGTGGACTGTCAACTTGGGAGGTGCCATAGGTGAAGTCGATTCGTGACCTGTATAAAATAGGACGTGGTCCTTCGAGTTCCCATACGATGGGACCGGAAAAAGCATGCAAGATCTTCAAGGAGCGTTACCCCGACGCTTCTTATAAGGCGTATCTGTACGGCTCCCTCAGTCTCACCGGTAAAGGGCATCTGACCGATGTCATCATCCGCCATGTCCTTGGCGATGTAGAGGTTCATTTCAAAAGCGACTTTATCGATGTGCATCCGAACACCATGGACCTTGAGGCGTATGAAGACGGTGTGCTCGTCGGGTCCATGAGGGTGTACAGTGTCGGTGGCGGCACGATTGAAATCGAAGGCGAACCCCATATTGAAAAACCCGATGTCTATCCCCACGCATCCTTCGATGCAATCAAACAATACTGTGAGCGGGAAAACATCCGGCTCTATGAATACGTCGAACGTTTTGAAGGCAAGGAAATCTACGATTTCTTAAAAGTCGTATGGGATACGATGCTTGCGTCGATCGACCACGGACTGTCTGAAGAGGGGCTGCTTCCTGGAGACTTGAAAGTTCAAAGAAAAGCGAAATCACTCCTGAAAAAGACCTCGAAGAACGAACCGTCTGAAATCCGTGAATCCAGGCTTGTAAGTGCCTATGCGTTTGCGGTAAACGAGACCAATGCAAGTGGAGGGATTGTGGCTACCGCGCCCACATGTGGAGCGAGTGGCACCGTGCCTTCTGTACTTAAATACATGAAAGAACGCCATGGATTCTCTGAGATGGCGGTCCTGAGAGCCTTGGCCACTGCCGGGGTCATCGGCAACGTCATCAAGCACAACGCCTCGATCAGCGGCGCTGAAGCCGGGTGCCAAGCGGAAGTCGGGAGTGCATGCAGCATGGCCGCAAGTGCCCATGCCGAGCTGTTCAAGCTTTCACTCGACCAGATCGAATACGCTTCCGAAATCGCCCTTGAGCATCACCTGGGCCTGACATGCGATCCGATCGGCGGTTATGTGCAAATCCCCTGCATTGAACGAAACGCAGTCGCCGCACTAAGGGCGATCGATGCCTGCGGACTCGCTTATTTCCTAAGCGATTCAAGAAAGATTTCGTTTGACCTGGTGGTCGAGACGATGTTCGAGACCGGCAAGGACATGCCTGCAAATTATCGCGAGACCAGCTGTGGCGGTCTTGCCAGGAAATACAGTCTATAGAGCCAAAACGTGTGAAGCGAAGGTGAGAGTGTGGTTGAGAAAAATAGCTACCATGAAGTGACATTTACGGATCTGACCCACGATGCGATGGGGGTATGCAAGATTGAAGGCTACCCTGTTTTCGTCAAGGATGCTCTGAAGGGCGAGAAAGCCCTGATTAAAGTCACCAAGACCAATAAGAGTTTCGGTTATGGGCGCCTGATTGAAATACGGGAGGAATCCCCATTCAGAAAACGGCCCATCTGCGATCACTTCTTTGAATGCGGCGGTTGCAACATGATGCACATGAACTATGAGATGCAACTCGGTTTCAAAAAGCACCGCGTCAAAGAAACCCTTCGGAAACTCGGCCATATCGAGACCGAGGTCGATGATACCGTCGGTATGAACAACCCGTTCTATTACCGCAACAAGGCGATCATTCCGTTTGGGACGGAGCGGGGCAAGGTCATCGCCGGCATGTTCAAACCAAGGACCCATACCATCGTCGACATTCGTAAATGCCATGTATGGCCCAAGGTCTTCAGCGATATCTCCCGGTTCTTAAAGCGCATGTTCGAGACGCTGGACGTCCCGATTTATGATGAAGAACGCCATATGGGGCTGATCCGCGGAATCATGCTTAGACGCAGCAAGGACAATGCACAGCTTTCATTGACGTTCATCACGAATGGCGAAGCCTTCCCCTACGCCGACACCATCGTCAATGCGGTGGTTGAGCGTTTTCCGTGCGTCCACTCGGTCGTGCAGAACATCAACGACAAGAAGACCAACGTGATGCTTGCCCAAAAAAGCAAGGTGCTTTACGGCGAAGACGCCATTTATGACACCTTGCTCGGAATGCATTATAAGATCTCGCACCGCTCTTTTTATCAGATCAACCCCGAACAGACGGAAAAGCTTTATCAGAAAGCCCTTGAAATCGCCGACTTAAAAACGACCGACACCGTTCTCGATGCGTACTGTGGCATCGGAACGATCGGCCTGTCCGCAGCTTCTAAAGTCAAGCGTGTCATCGGGATTGAGAGTGTCGCCCAGGCCATTGAGGATGCCCGGGCGAACGCAAAGAGAAATTCAGTGGACAACGCCGAATTCCATACCGGAAAAGTCGAAGAGATGATTCCGGCCTTCCAAGACGAACCCATCGATGTCCTTTTTGTCGACCCGCCAAGAAAAGGTCTCAAACGGCCTTTCATCGATGCGGTCATTGCTAAGGGCATACCCAGGATGGTCTATGTCTCCTGCAATGTCTCAACACTTGCGAGGGATTTGAACCTTTTTGTCTCGGGAGGCTACCGGATTGAATCGGTGACACCTTTCGACATGTTCCCGCAGACTTCGCATGTGGAGACAGTAACATTGATGACAAAAGCAAGGGGATAGCGTGCAAAAATCACCATGCATGAGCGATTCTGGATCGACGCCCCCGTTGTGTTTCTCAAGGATAACAGCCCTGTTTGCATGATCATGAGCGAAGGTGCGGAAATGGCCATTTCATCGATTTGAACCACGACGTTTGAAAAGAGGAATGCACAATGGCGAGTGTGGATTTGTATTATTTTTCTGGCACGGGCAATACATTGTACATAGCGGCTCAATTGAAAGAGCGCATCCCTGGCATGAGACTGATCCCTGTAGCATCGCTATTGAATGTGGATGGCTGCGTATACCCCGAAAGCAAAACCGTTGGGTTTTGTTTTCCGAATCATGCCGGCCACCTGCCCATTCCGATGAAACAGTTCTTGAAGAAACTCCATCTAGAGGGCGATGAATACCTGTTCGCCATATGCAACAGTGCTTATTCCAAAAGCCTTGCTTTTAAAGACATCGATAGAATCGTCAGAAATAGGGGCTGCAGGCTTAGTGCGCATTATAATCTGATCATGCCTGACAACCATGCCATGGTGACCAAGGGCTACAGAGTACCCGGCAAAGAAGAATTCAAGCGGTGTGAACAAAAGGTACAGGAAAAACTCGCTCATATCAGGGAAACAATCCTCAACAAAGGGATCCATCATGAAAAAGATGGGCGACCCGCCCCGTTCCCTCCATGGATAGATAAAGCATTGCGGCCACTCATCTTCCACCTTGCCGAAAAGCACCCTTCTAAAGTATTGAAAGGTGCATTGTATGCCGACTCAAAATGCAACGGCTGTGCAACATGCGAAAAAATATGCCCGGCCGATCGCATTGGCATCATCGAGGGCCGGCCCGTATTCGATTACAACAAGACGTGTTATGGTTGTTATGCATGCGTGAACTTCTGTCCTGTTGAGTCGATACAGGTAGGATCGAAATGGTATAACGGCCGGTCCCATACGGCTGATAATGGAAGATACCCGCATCCCTATGCGAGTGCCGCTGATATAGCGGAACAGAAAAGGCTGAGACTTAAGTGAGCGGGCTGGTCCGATTCCCTCATCACTGAGTGAACACCTTATATGGACACCGTCTTCGGCCTGTTCAAACGGGGGCGTCTTGCCCAAGCATAATGAAGATTGCATCCCGGCCCTTCAAGGGGCCGGGTGTTATTATAAGGAGTGGATACTATGGATCAAAAAGACAGGATGGTCTCTGGGAAACTGTACAAGGTCGAAGGAAAAAGCTTGTACGAAGCCCACAGAAAATCAAAACAACTTCTGGATGCCTTTAACACGACAAAATTCGAAGAGAAGGAAAAACGCCTAGCGATCATCCATGATTTGTTTGACTCTTTTGGGGCACGCGGGTTCATCACCCCGCCCTTTCATTGCGATTACGGCATGAATGTCGCAATCGGGGATGATTTTTACGCCAATTATGACTGCATCTTCCTCGATGTCAACCGTATCGAGATCGGAGACCGCGTCATGTTTGGACCGAGGGTCTCGCTTCTGACCGCTTCCCATCCCATCGACAAGGATGTCAGGAATGCCAGGTTGGAATACGGACTCCCGATCGTGATCGGCAACAATGTCTGGATCGGGGGCAACGTCACCGTCAATCCGGGCGTCACGATTGGCGATAATGTTGTCATTGGATCCGGGGCTGTAGTGACCAAGGACATCCCGGATGGGGTGATTGCGGCGGGGAATCCATGCAAGGTCATCCGCAAGATTACAGAAGAGGACAAGTTGTACTGGGAGAATCAGAAGGCATTGTATGAACAAGAGATGAAGAT
Organism: Candidatus Izemoplasmataceae bacterium; assembly: GCA_046538775.1. Lineage (GTDB taxonomy): Bacteria > Bacillota_I > Bacilli_A > Izemoplasmatales > Izemoplasmataceae > M55B118. The sequence continues at coordinate 2,397 of JBKHIE010000019.1, read as the reverse complement.
GGAGACCGATGAGTAATGGGTTATTTTATATCTTATGGTTTAATTTATTTAAACAGTCGATGCACCGATGGTGCGCTTTCGTTGGTACTGGATGGGGAAATCTATGAGTAAGAAATTGGTTTATGGGACCAATCTTGCTTTGCTTTCATGGTTTTTTCTTGATATGGTCGGATTGAGGATCAACGGGCATCTCCTTGTCACACGCGCTTATCGTGAAGATGGTCTTTTTTTCTTGCTATACACGGGGATCTTCATTATTTTTGTGGTGAAAGAAAAGCTTGGAAAGCACCTTCTATGGGGATGGTTATCGATGTGGTTTTTAACACAATGGGGATCCCATTGGTTTTATACATTTATAGGACCTGCACAAGGGAAAATCGAGTACTTTTCCGAGACAATCAAGCTGGTTTCATCCAAAACGGTGTATATTCCGGACCTCTACCATTTGATCTTACACGGGTTGATTTTGATTTCATTGACCAGTCTTATCTTGTATATAGTCCGTTTTAATAAACGGAGAAGATTCTCGCAGTAATCATGGTAATAGTTCATGAAATTATACAAATATGGTACACTGAATGTATCCAAATACACAGGAGAAAATCATGAAAAAAAGGATTGTGCGACCGGTGCTCATATTGCTATCGATTGTGATGACTGCGTTTGCCTTGCTTCTTCTTATCTTGACTGTCACCGAATACAGACCTGAAGAAGCGATAACCCTATCGGTGGAAGGCGCCACGCAAAAGACCCTGGCTGTAGGCGACACCCTTACGCTCATGACCTATAACATCGGTTATGGAGGGCTTGGGCGTGAAGAGGACTTTGTGATGGATGGGGGCGAGAAGGGAAGACCCGACTCCAAAGCCGATGTCCTTGATTATCTTGGCGGGTCGCTTGCATTGATGGAAAACAACGAAAGCGACGTCTATTTCCTTCAGGAAGTCGATGAGCCTTCACGCAGAAGCTATGCCATCGACCAGGTCAGCCTGATGCATGAAACGCTTGGCGAAGACGGATTCATGAGCAGTTTTGCCTACAACTTCAAGGTTGTCTTTGTGCCGTTTCCGGTCTCGTTGACGGATCACCTCGGTCGCGTCGAAAGCGGCATCCAGACGCTTTCCGCGTTTGAAATGGATGAAGCGACGCGCTATCAGTTCCCAGGTGAATTCTCCTGGCCGCTTCGTACGGCGAACCTGAAACGGGCGATGATGGTGAACCGGTTACCCCTGGAAGGCACGGATAAGGAACTGGTGCTAATCAATCTCCATATGAGCGCCTACGATGATGGCAGCCTGCGCGAACAGGAAATGGCGTTCTTCAATGAAATCCTTGAAAATGAAAAGGATGCGGGAAACTATGTGATCGCCGGTGGCGATTTCAACCAGACTTTCCCGGAAGCCGAAGGCGTTTATCCGGTGGTGGATGAGGATTCGTTCATAGCCCCGCTTATGGACGGGGATGCCCTTCATGAAGGCTACCGCTTCGCCGTCGACATCAGCGCTCCCACCAGCCGTCTTCTCAATATGCCTTACGACCCGGAAGACCCGCTTACGCAATACTATATCATCGATGGATTCGTCGTCAGTGAGAACATTTCTGTCGACTGGGTTGAGACCATCGATTATGACTTCAGATACAGTGACCACAACCCGGTCCGCATAAGAGTGGAATTAACACCTTGAAATAGGTGATTGTAGTAGAAAAAACTATGTGTGAGGTGCGTCGTTATGGAAAGCCCATTGAAAGTGAACCAGGAAGTGCTGATTACCATCAAGAACATCGGCATCAACGGGGAGGGCATCGGCTATTACAAGAGACAGGCGGTCTTCGTCGATGGTGCGATCCCCCCTGAAGAAGTCGTGATCCGCATCACCGACATCAAAGAGCGGCATGCGGTCGGCGACATCGTCCGAATCAAGAAAAAAGCGTATTACCGGACCCGCCCCTTCTGCAAGCATTACGACCTTTGCGGCGGATGCCAGCTTCAGCATGTGGCGTACGAGGAACAGCAACGGTTGAAAGAGGACCTGCTCAGACAGTCGTTCGAGCGGTATACCCGGTTGGACCTCGGTGCGGTGGACTTTCTGCCGTTCAATCCGATCATCCGGCCGAAACGCTACCGTCAAAAGGCGCAGATGCCAGTGCGTAACACCCCTGACGGATTGACCACCGGGCTTTACCGTCGCCGCAGCAACAAGCTTGTCGACGTGCTTGATTGTCCGGTCCAGGATGAACGGATCAACCGGGTCAATCAGGAAGTCCTCAAGATCTGTGACAAATACGATATCTACGCCTTTGACCCGAAGAAGATGCGGGGGATGCTCCGCTATCTTGTCGTTAGGCGAAGCGAAGCGACCGGTGAGATGCAAGTCACCTTGGTGATCACCATCTTCA
>JBKHIE010000107.1:0-4741 GCA_046538775.1 Candidatus Izemoplasmataceae bacterium | reverse complement strand
ACCCCTGTGCTATTATGTAATTGCAATCGAGAGGTTGCACTTATCCCTTACATAGCATGGTGAATATTCATTTATTCACACATCCCCTTCCTTAATCCGCCGCGAGGCGGATTTTCCCTTTTTATAGGGGGTTTATATTTTGAACCATGGGCCGATGTGTTATAATACCTTTGATTTATGATAAGAAGGTGTTAAACCATGGGCTTTTTTAAAAACCTTTTTCAATCGAAAGAGAAGAAAAGAACCTCACAGAAGTATAGAATCGGAATGGAAAAAACCCGGCAGGGCGTATTCAACCGTCTGAACGATGTGCTTAAGGACGCCCCGCTTGATGACTCGGTGTTCGATGAAATCGAGGAGATTTTCATCATGGCCGACATGGGCGTCGATACCGTGATCGAATTTGTCGGCTACCTGCGGGATTCCATCGACCTTTCCAGACTCGACAGTGCCGAAGACTTGCGTGAAATCATCGTGGAAGAGATGTTCAAACGTTACACGAAGGATACGGTGATCGACACGAACCTGGATGTCGAGCATGCCTTATCCGTCGTGCTTTTTGTCGGAGTCAACGGGGTCGGCAAGACAACGACCATCGCCAAAGTGGCCCACCAGCTCCAACAAGAAGGCAAGAAGGTGATGATGGTCGCAGGGGATACGTTCCGTGCGGGCGCCATTGAACAGCTGCGGGTATGGAGTGAGCGTGTCGGGTGCGATTTCTTTGAAAAACCGGCGGGGAGCGACCCCTCAAGCGTCATGTTCGATGCGATCCAAAAAGCCAAGGCGGCATCGGTCGATGTGCTCTTATGCGATACGGCCGGAAGGCTCCAAAACAAGCAAAACCTCATGAACGAACTCTCGAAGATCCACCGGGTCCTCGGACGGGAGATTCCCGGTGCGCCGCATGAGACCCTGCTCGTCCTCGATGCGACCACCGGTCAGAACGGGGTATCCCAGGCCAAGACATTCAACGAAGTCACGACCCTCACAGGCGTCGTCCTCACCAAGCTTGATGGCACCGCCAAGGGCGGCATCGCGCTTGCCGTCTATGAGAACACCGGTGTCCCGATCAAGATGATCGGCCTTGGCGAAGGGCTTGACGATCTTGAATACTTCGATATTGAAGAATACATCTACGGCTTATTCTCGGATGTGGTCTGATGGACACCCTCGAAAAGCATTTGCATGTGAATCGGCTTTTCTCCTACTATGAGCCGCTCCTTACAGACCATCAAAGGGAGATGGTTCACTATTATTATGAAGAGAATTATTCTTTGCACGAAATTGCGGAGATTCTCGGTGTGAGCCGGAACGCCGTTCATGACCAATTGAAACGGACCGTTGAGAAACTAGAGGATTATGAGAAGAAACTCGGGTTGCTAACACTCGCTGAGACCCGCAGCGCAATCATCGAGCAATTGGAAGCGTCTACGGACGACGAGGCCCAACTCGCATTGCTCGAGCAACTTAAAAAGGTGGAATAAGCATGGCATTTGAGCAGTTATCCGATAGAATGCAGATGGCGCTTAGGCGCATCCGCGGCAAGGCCCGTCTGACAGAAAAAGACATTGATGAAATGATGCGCGAGGTCCGTCTCAGTCTCCTCGAGGCGGATGTCAACTTCAAAGTGGTGAAATCCTTCACCAATGAAGTGAAGGAAAAAGCCAAAGGGGACAAGATCCTCAAGGGCTTAAACCCCTCCCAACAAGTCGTGAAGGTCGTCCGGGACGAACTGACCGAGCTTCTGGGCGGAAAGACGAGCCCCTTCACCCTCGACAAGAACAGAATGAACACCATCATGCTGGTGGGGCTTCAAGGAAGCGGTAAGACCACCACCGCCGGAAAGCTTGCCAGATACATCATGAAAGAGGGCGACCGCAAGGTGCTGCTTGTGGCGCTTGATGTCTACCGTCCCGCGGCCGTCGACCAGCTTGTGACCATCGGTGGGCAGCTTGGCGTTGAAGTCTTTGAAAAGGGCATCGAACGAAACCCCGTCGACATCGCGTCCGAAGCCTTGGATTATGCCAAAGAGCATGCCTTTGACGCGGTCGTATTCGATACCGCCGGACGGCTTCACATCGATGAGACGATGATGGAAGAGATCCAGGCGGTCAAAAAGACCATCGAACCCGATGAGAGCCTCCTGGTCCTCGATGCCATGACCGGACAGGATGCGGTCAGCGTCGCCGAGCACTTCCATAAGTCGTTGGACATCACCGGAGGCATCATCACGAAACTCGACAGCGATACCCGCGGGGGTGCCGCCCTGTCCTTAAGAAGTGTGAGCGGGGTCCCGATCAAGTTCATGGGGGTCGGTGAGAAACTCGATGCCCTCGAAGTCTTCCATCCAGAACGGATGGCGGGCCGGATTCTCGGCATGGGCGATGTCCTCACCCTGGTCGACAAGGTCCAGGAAAACGTCGACGAAGACGACATGATGAGCATGATGGAGAAAATGACCTCAGGCTCGTTCAACTATAACGACTACCTGAAGCAGCTCAAGATGATCAAACGCATGGGGTCGCTCAAGGGTCTGCTCAAGATGATTCCCGGCGCGAACAAGATGTTCAAGAACGCAAACATCGATGAATCACAGCTTTCAAGGATCGAGACCATCATCAACTCCATGACAAAAAAAGAACGCAAGAAACCGGACCTCCTGGAAAAAGAGAGCCGCCGCCGCAAACGGATCGCGAACGGTTCGGGCCGCACGGTCGCCGAGGTCAACCGGCTCATCGACACGCTTAAACAGCAAAAACAGGCAATGAAACGGATGGGGTCCATGGATCCCTCCAAAGTGGATCCGAACAATCCACTTGGGAGCCTTCAGCCCAAACAGGCCAAGAATGCCAAGAAGGGCAAGGGCAAAGGAAAAGGAAAAGGTGGATTCAGGTTTTAATCCTGATCCACCTTTTCGTTTGGAATGGTATTCTTAAGGAATTTAACGATGGCGTGTTCCTTGTTGGTGAAGGGACTCACGACATCTGCGACTTTTTTCAACTCGGGATGGGCGTTTTTCATCGCGACGCCGATGTTCGCATATTGAAGCATCTCAAGGTCATTGTTGCCATCGCCGAACGCGATGGTGCGTTCTTGTGGGATGCCTAGGGTCTTTGCGACGTGGGCAAGGGCCTTGCCTTTGTTTGTGTGCGGCGTGAAAAGCTCGATGATGGAGGTGTGCTCATCGCCCCAGTTCCGGGTCATGATCTCACCTTCGTAGTGGGCTTTGACATAGTCCTCGACCGCCTGGCCCCGTCCTTCCTTTGCGACAATGATGCATCCGTTGGTGTCTGAGGGGAGCGTATCCCTAAAGGCGCCGACATGGAGCTTGGCGGCCCCGAAGAAGTGTAGGAGGTCGACGATGTCTTCGCTTTCTTCAAGCAGGAAGATGTCATCCTTGATTTCACAGAAGGCGTTTTCGATGTTGGCCTCATTCTGAGTGAAGATGTCCACGACATTATCCCGGTCCAAAAGGATGCTCACCTCTTCGAAATCAGGGTTTGAATCCCAGGTGATGAGACCGCCGTTGTAATTGATGAGCGGTGTGTCCAGTTCCAAGGCCTCATAATAACGGATGCTGCTCCGATGGGGTCTCCCGGTCGCAATCACCAGTTCATGGCCTAGGGATTTTATGTGAAGAAGATAGTCTTTCGTCTTTTCATCCAGCGTCGACCAGTCATAAAGCAGGGTGCCATCCAGGTCGAGCGCAATCAAATGTCTTTTCATAATATCACCTTATAGCATTATCGCATAAAACCTGATTTCTTGCAATTGAAAACTTTGATGCACGCTTCGATCCAAAGGGGTCCAAGTGACTCAAAACCATGCGACAACGGGGTCCCTTTATGATATAATACATTAAGAGGTGATGACATGCCCGAATTAACATTTGGAGGTCTCATAAACTTCCTCCTCGGACTGGCTTCCGGCTTTATGATTTTCAGCCTTATTTATGTTTACTTCATCGTCCGAGGCAAGAACATGCAACTCGATGTCGTGCACAAGCCGAGTGAAGAAGTCGATCAGGAAGCCTTGAAGCAGTTGATTATCGATAAACAGCATAAATTCAAGAAAACCTATAAAAAAGACGGTAAGAATTACGCCAGGTCGATCTTCGATCTGTCGTTCGAACTGATTGAGGACATATCCCGGTACCATTTCCCCCAATCGCCGCATCCAACGCTCGAACTCAGCGTCAATGAATTCATCGCATTGAACCACTACATCACAGACCGTGTCGACAATATCCTGAACACGCCTTTGCTTAAAAACACACGCAACGTCCGTATCACCCGTGTCGTCCAGCTGTTTGAAAAGAAAAAACAGATTGAAAACACCAAGGTTGTGCGGTTTGCCAAGAACAAAAAAGTCAGAGGCGCCCTTAAGGCGACACTCGGTGTCATGAACGTATTCAATCCGGCCTACTGGTTCAGAAAACTTGTCATCAACCGCAGCGTCGATTTCATGAGCAAGCACATCGCACAACTCATCATTGCGGTTGTCGGTGAAGAGACAAGCAAGATCTATTCCAAGAAACTGTTTGACAAAGACATTGAGTTCGACCTTGTCGAACAAGAACTCGATTCCATTGAAAAAGGCGAATCGGAAGAACAAGACGACACTTTGAAGCCTGCGAAATAGCCACCTTTCCATCCATATCAGAGGGGGATTCATCATGTTTTTCAAAAACATCTTCAAGAGGAAAAAGAAAATAGTCCCGCCTTATAAGCGCAGTGCGGAT
>JBKHIE010000106.1:0-4838 GCA_046538775.1 Candidatus Izemoplasmataceae bacterium | reverse complement strand
GAAGGGGTTCACAGAAACAGACAGTCTTTGATGCAGGTCATGTACAAGGAATATATTGATTTTTCATAGCCACGTTTACTGGTTCCAGAAGACCCGATGAAGGGGCTGGGCAAGTTTTCATGCGTTGTAGGATTTCTCGTTGCCATACGGTGCATCGTTGATAATGAATAGATAATTCATGGAATGCGCCTCTTTTTTTTATCGATATCTATTCCAACAGTGAGAAGCATGGATGTCATGCATGCAGCTTTTTATATTCAACCATGCACGGGTATTATGCTCTATGGTATAATGGATGCACGGTGATAATAATGATGAATTTCTACGATATGACACATGAACAACTGAAGACATACCTTAAAGACCACGGATTCAAACCGTTCGCGGCCACGCAACTCTTTGAATGGGTCTATAAGAAGGATACATTTGATTTCCATGCCATGAGCAATATCGCAAAAGCGCTTCGTGAGCACATGGTTTCGAACTTCGTATTCAAAGGACTTGCGCTTTCAAAGAGACAGGTCGCGAGTGATGGCACGAAGAAGTTCCTGTTTGAACTCGAAGACGGATTGCTTGTCGAAAGCGTCCTGATGGAACACGATTATGGACTGAGCCTCTGTGTGACGACACAGGTCGGTTGCAACATGGGATGCACCTTTTGTGCATCGGGGCTCAAGAAGAAGACCCGGGACCTTGAAACGGGCGAGATGGTGGCTCAGATCCAGGAGGTCCAGGCCCTCGAATCCGTCCGCATCTCCCACGTGGTGGTGATGGGGACCGGGGAACCCTTCGACAATTACGATAACACGATGGATTTCATCCGGGTCATCAACCATCCGAAGGCCCTTGAGATCGGTGCCCGCCATATCACCGTCTCCACAGCCGGCGTCGTACCCATGATCGAACGCTTCGCGGAAGCGTTCAACCAGGTCAATCTGGCGATCAGCCTGCATGCGGCGGACGATGAGACCCGGGACAGACTCATGCCCATCAACCGGAAATACCCCCTCAAGTCATTGATGAAAAGCGCGCATGACTATGTCAGGATGACCAACCGGAGGATCACGTTCGAATACCTGCTCATAGGCGGAGTGAACGATTCGATTGAACACGCGGACGCGCTCAGTGACCTCTTGCGGGGGCTCAATTGTTATGTCAATCTGATTCCCTACAACCCAGTCAGTGAATTCGATTTCAAAAGCAGTGCGCCATCCGCTCAAAGAGCGTTTTACGACCGGCTAAAAAAGCGGGGAATCCAAGTGACTTTGAGGCGTGAAAAAGGTGGCGACATTGATGCGGCCTGCGGTCAACTCAGGTCACAGACCATGAAAGAAAGAGGCGAACTATGACACGAAAAAGCTTGAAAGCACAGGCTAAGAAACTTTTTAGGAATCAGTACGATGTCACACTATTGACGGTGTTTCTGACATTGGTCATCTCCATCGGTGCAGGGTCCGTCATCCCTTTGGCAGGAGCTATCCTGATCCTTCCGATCTATATCGGACGAAGCCGTGTCTTCTTGGACATCGCAAGAGGCAAGAAAGGCAACATCGATTCGCTTCTTGAGACCTTCAAGACCGATTACGCCGAGAAAGTACTGACGCTTTTCCTCAAGAACCTCTTCCTGTTTCTTTGGTTCCTGCTTTTGATTGTACCCGTGGTGGTCAAGAGTATGTCGTACGCGCTCGTTCCCTACATCATGGCAGAAGAGGACTTTGACCCTAAAAAGGAAAAAGCGATCGACATCAGCCGGCAGATGATGGACGGGTATAAAAAAGAGCTTTTTGTCATCTACCTTTCCTTTATCGGATGGTACATCCTCGGAGCTTTGACCCTGGGCATCCTGACCATCCTCTATGTCGAACCGTATGTCCAACAGACACGCGCCCTTTTCTATGAAAAAGTGAAAGCGGAAACGACCGCTCTGGATCATCGCGCACAACCAATGCTTGAGGAATAGGTGGATTGTATGAATGCATTTGAGGATAAGGCAAAACCCGCAGTCGTGATCACCGGTTACGACGACCGCATGCGCATGCTTGTAGAAATGCGGAAGGCCCATGCAATAAGGCCCATCCGTTTCATGCGTGAAAAAGACCTTTTTCAAAAGGTCTTCTTCAGCTATGAGCCGCATGCCCTTCATGAAACGTCCAAGTGCTTTGAAACCACACCCGATGTGGCGGAGATGTTCTTGGATTTTCTTTATTATGTGGATGAAGATGAAAACTATGCATCCTCGCGGTTAAACGAACTCCAAGCACTTAAAAAGAGGCTCAAAGAGCGTTGCGCCTTAAAAGAGGAGAAGCATCTTGACAGTTGGTTCAAGGGGCAAGAGATCATCTTGAAACAGCCGGTGTTCGATCCCTTTATAAAGGATGCCATGAGGATACTTGAATCCAATTACTCGGTGATTCACGACTACGAAGAGCCTGAAAGGAATCCTTTGAAACGGACCGTGGTCCCGACCCTTGAGGATGCGGTCACCGACATCGCCCTAAGGATGCTTCACCTTCATGAAGAAGGGACACCGTTTGAATCCATGGCCCTCCTCAATGCCCATGGCGCGTATGAACCGATCATCCGCTCCGTATTCCCCATGCTTGGGATCCCTTACAACCTGGACCGGCAGAACCCGCTTTATGCGTATGAACGGACTCAGAATTTCTTGGGTTCTTTAAAAAACCATAAGGATGAAGCGCCTTATGATGCATTTTCAAGTGTGCTTGAAACGTGTTCGAAAGATTCCAAGGACGAAAGCGAAGCCAAGCTTGTCAGTGAGATCACACGGGCCATCAATCCGCTTGTCAGGTTAGAAGGAACCGTCCGTGACCTATGGGACCATATCATCCATGCGCTTAAACGAAGCGTCCATCGCATGCCCCGCTATCAGAATGCAGTCGATCTCAGGAGGATTACGGATGGAGGGTACGCCCAGTACGAGCATGTCTTTGTCGTGGGCATGCATGAAGGGTATGCGCCTTCCTACAAGGAAGCGGACGACTATCTGAATGAAGAAGAGAAAGCCCTCATCGGATACCCCACCGCAAAGACCATCAACCAATCCAGAAAGGCCGCAACCCTTTATGCCCTTTCACGGTTCAAGGATGTTCACATCTATGAAAGCAAGGAATCCATCCGTGAGACCTACCATCGTGCGACACTGCTTGAGACCCTGAAGACCCGGCATGGCTTTTTGGATGTCGAACCTCTCGAGACTGAAAAGCAACCCTACAGTGAATCGTTGGATCTTCTCCATGCCAAGATGGCGTACGACGACTATCGCTTCCATGACACGAAGTCCGCTGAACTAAGAACGCTTTACCCCATGTTCAAAGACCGCATCATCTCACACGACCCGACCTTTACCGGCCTGCAAGAAGAAACGGTGGGAAGGTTGCTCGGGGACACGTTTAGCGTATCGACGACACAGATCGACCGGTACGCGGAATGTGCCTTCCGTTTCCTGCTCGAGGATCTGCTCGATATCGACCCGGTCGACGATCCTTTCAACATGGACCTCGGGACGTTCTTCCATGATGTCCTTGAACATACCCTGCAAGAAGAAACCGTGAGTGATCGCGCACTTGAAGTGGCCCTTGAAAGGACACTCAAGCGAAGCGACAAGGATTACAGTGAAAGGGAGATTGCGTTCTTTAAGAACGCCTACCCTTTCATCCGCAGGGCCCACAAGGTCATAAGGGCCCAGCATGCGTCCACACACTATGTCCATGAAGAAAGCGAAGCCAAAGTGGCCATGGCCTTCGATTTCGGACGCCATGTCACCTTCAAGGGGAAGATTGACAAGGTCATGCGCCGTGGAGACAAATTCTTCCTGATCGACTACAAGACCGGAAACACCACGCTCGACCTTACGCTTGCCCCCTATGGCATGAAGGCCCAGCTTCTTTTCTATGTGCTTTTATACATGGCCAACGTCGAAGGCACGGAGCCTGTGGGTTTCTTTGAACAGACCGTCTACCCCAAAACCCCGAAACGCGTCCTTCACAAGTCCAAGGAAGACCAGTATGAAGAGGCCTTGAAACTGAAGGGCTATGTCATCGATGACCTCGATGCACTTGAAGCCATAGACAGGCATTATGATGAAAGCCCCATGATCCATGGGCTCAACATCACCCAGAAGGGGACGTTCCAAAAAACGGTGAAACGTTTCAAGGAAAGCGAGATCGATGCCTTGCTTAAAACAATGCAGGAGCGTCTCGAATCCATGCTTAAAGGCATCTCAAAAGGCGAATTCCCGATCAACCCGAAACAGGATGCGAAACGGAAACCGATCAGCTGCAGTTATTGCCCCTTTGCGGACATCTGCTATAAACGACCGGAGGATTTTAAGACGCTGGATATAAAGAAGGATTTCCATGAAGTCTTTGAATCGCTCAAGGAGGAGGATTGAGATGGCGTTCACCTATACGAAGAAGCAGCAGGAAGCCATTGACCACGAAGGCGAGAACATCCTTGTAAGCGCCGGCGCCGGCAGTGGTAAGACGGCCGTCCTGACCGAACGCGTCATCCGGAAACTGAAAGAGGGCATCCCCGTCCATTCCCTGATCATCCTCACCTTCACCAATGCGGCTGCGGCCGAGATGAAGATGCGAATCCGTAAAGCCCTCCTTGAAAACATCGAGGCGACCCCATCATTAAAATCGGCGCTTGAGGGCCTCGACAGTGCGCACATCCGTACGTTTGACAGTTATGCGTTTTTCCTGCTCAAGAAATACGGGTATCTAAAAGGCATCAGCAAGCGCCTTTCCATCGGTGATGAGGCTTCCTTTGCCCTGAAAAAGGAGACCCTGATCGACGAAGTGTTCGACCGTCATTTC
>JBKHIE010000105.1:0-4850 GCA_046538775.1 Candidatus Izemoplasmataceae bacterium | reverse complement strand
CGGATCTTGTCTTTGATGGGCATGTCATAGTCGTAAAGACGTTTGAAGGTCATGGTGTTGCTTTCGACTTGCTTGAGCACCTCTTCAGCCAAGGCGACGCCGCCTTCGCCTCCTTGTTCCCAGACCTTGGAGATCGCATGGGGGTGGTGGTTGTCGCTGAGCCATCCGGTCAGGGTGCTGATCTCCTTGTCGGTGTCATGGACGAAATGATTGACTGCGACCACGTAAGGAAGGTTGAACTCCTGGATGGATTCAATGTGTTTCTCAAGATTCTCGATGCCCTTTTTAAGAGCCTCGGTGTTTTCTTCTTTGAGTGCGTCCTTCTTCACGCCACCATGCATCTTGAGCGCCCTTACGGTGGTGACGATGACGACCGCGCTTGGGTCGAACCCTGCAGTCTTGCTCTTGATGTTCAAGAATTTCTCGGCCCCTAAGTCCGCACCGAAGCCTGCTTCGGTGATGACGTAATCCGAGAGCTTGCGGGCCATATTGGTCGCAATGACACTGTTGGTGCCATGCGCGATATTCGCAAACGGTCCGCCATGGACCAAAGCGGGGGTGTTTTCAAGGGTCTGGACCAGATTCGGTTTGATCGCATCGCGCAGAATAAGCGTTACTGCGCCTGCAGCACCGAGATCACCCAGTGTAACCACTTTGCGGTCGTAGGTTTCTCCGATCACAATCCGTTTCACGCGTTCCTTAAGGTCATGGAGGTCACTCGCAAGACAGAGGACCGCCATGATTTCCGAGGCGACGGTGATGTTGAACCCGTCTTCTCTCGGGATGGAGTTTCCGGTGCCGCCAAGCCCGACGATGACATTCCTAAGGGCACGGTCGTTCATATCGAGCGCACGTTTCCAGGTGATTCGTCTCGGGTCGATATTCAATGCGTTGCCTTGGTGCAGATGATTGTCGATCATCGCGCTGACCGCATTGGTCGCGGTGGTGATGGCATGGATGTCACCGGTGAAATGAAGATTGATATCCTCCATGGGCACCACTTGGGCTTTCCCCCCGCCTGCGGCGCCACCCTTGACACCCATGACGGGACCGAACGACGGTTCACGAAGGGCGATGATGGCATCCTTGCCCATTTTGTTGAAGGCTTGGCCCAATCCGACCGTGGTGGTGGATTTCCCTTCACCGGCGGGTGTAGGGTTGGTCGCTGTGACCAGGATGACTTTCCCGTCCTTGCCTTTGCCCAGACGTTGTGAGACCTCGAGTTTGATCTTTGCCTTGTAGTTGCCGTAGCGTTCGATGTCTGTTTCAGATAATCCGAGTCGCTCGGCAATTTTGCCGATGTCTTCCATTTTTGCCTGTTGTGCAATCATTAAATCCTGATTTTCCAATTGAAACCCTCCATTCGTTATTTTTCCATATCTCTTATCATTATCACACATTAAAAGCCATATTTCAAACGCTTTCATAATAGGGATTGCTAGAAGTCTGCTCTATGGATAGCGCAAAGAAAGATGATGGTGTATAATGTTGATAACATTCATTGATAAAGGAGTCACTATTATGGCTTACGATGTGACCGTCTATCCCTCTGACCTACAAGGGGAAGTCACTGTTCCACCTTCAAAAAGCATGCTTCATCGGGCATTGATCGCCGCAGCGCTTTCCAAGGGAGACACCACGATCACTCCGTTTAGGACCAACAAGGACATCGGGGCGACAATCCGGACCTTGAAGACGCTTGGCGCTTCATTTAGAAAATCCGGAAAATCGATTACGGTGAGTGGCATCGACAAACCCGATACCGAAAAATCCTCAGCGGATGTCACCGATTCGGCATCGACCCTCAGGCTACTCATTCCTGTCATGGCACTTTTCGAGCAAGAAACGCGTTTCATCCTCAGCGAGGGATTATCCAAACGCCCTTTAGACCCCTACATGGATATTTTCCCCGGCGGGCTCTCGCACGATAGCAAGGGGAATCTCAATGTCGATGCGAGCCTGGAGCCCGGAACCCACACCATTGACGGCCAATACAGTTCCCAGTTTACAAGCGGGATGCTTTTTGCCTTGCCGCTGCTTGATGGGGATTCGTTTCTGAAGATCGTAAACCCCTCCTCCCAACCTTACATCGACATGACCATCCAGGTGCTCGAGCATTTCGGAGTGAAAGTGGAAGCTGTCGAAGGCGGTTATAAAATTCCTGGAAACCAGAAATTCAAGGCCCGCGACATCACGATCGAGGGCGACTTCTCCCAGGCAAGCCTCTATATGGTCGCGGGCCTCCATCATAAACGTATCACTGTCACACCGCTTGATAAGAAGAGCCTGCAAGGCGACAAGACCATGATTCCGATCATTGAAAAAAGCGGTGGGAATATCGCCTTCAAGGATCACCGTGTGACCACGACACAATCGACCATTTCAGGCTTTGAGACATCCATCCAGGATTCTCCCGACCTGGCCCCGGCACTGGCTTTGCTTGGAAGCTTAAGTAAAGAAGAATGCGTCATTGGCGACGTCAAACGTCTGGCCTATAAGGAATCCAACCGGATCGAAAGCATCATCCAGAACCTTTCCGCTTTCGGTGTGAACATTTTTCAAGACGGTGATTGCATCATTACACGTGGGACTGAAAAAACGTCTGAGTCCCTGGTGCTTGACGGCCATCAGGATCATCGCATCATCATGATGAGCGCCATGGCTGCCACATGGGCTAAACGTCCGACAAAGATTCTGAATGCCCATTATGTCCAAAAATCCTACCCTGATTTCTTTGAAGACCTCGAAAGCCTGGGCGCCAAGATCAAGCGCGAGGAACACGACATTGAGACTTGATGTCAAGGGATACCATCATGCCTATCCCGTCCATATCGAAGAGGGATTGATCACCACCCTTGATAAAGTGATGGATTTCAAGAAACCCGCCGTATTGATCACAGACGACGGCATTCCAGGGAAATGGGTCGATCTGACAGTCTCACAACTGAAACCCCGTCTGACCATCAAAGTCCCAAAGGGGGAAGCCTCCAAATCGTTCGATGCCTATCGGGACATCCTCCTTCAGATGCAGAAGAACCATGTCGAACGTTCCGACCGGGTGGTCGCACTGGGTGGGGGCATGGTCAGTGATTTGGCCGGTTTCGTGGCGGCGACATACAAACGGGGTCTGGCGTTCACCATCATCCCCACCACGCTGCTTTCCATGGTGGACGCATCCGTCGGTGGAAAGGTCGCCATCAACACCCCGTTTGCCAAAAACAGTGTCGGAACCTTCCACACGCCAGATCAAGTCATCATCGATCCCACGGTGTTGCGCACGCTTCCCAAAAGGCATTTTAACAACGGCATGGCCGAAGTGATCAAAACCGCCCTGATCGGTGACAAGGCCCTTTTCGACTATCTGGTTAAAACGGATGATGGGATGGATCTGAACTATATCATCAAGGCTTCCGTACAAGTCAAGAAGACCATTGTCGAAGAGGATCCGCTCGACCAGGGCAAACGAGGCCTTTTAAACTACGGCCACACCATCGGTCACGCCATTGAATCCCTCAGCGAGTACCGCCACCTTCATGGGGAATGCGTCGCCATGGGCATGCGCATGATGGCAAAAGGCAAACCTTATGAAAAGACACTGCATTCACTCCTTGATAAATACGAACTCAACCGAGTTCCACAATTCGACGTCGACCGGCTTTCCGAACGCATCAGGGAAGACAAGAAAGTGACCGGTGAAACCCTGGCCATACCCTGTGTTGAAAAAGTGGGTAACGGCTTTATGACGCGCTTTAGCTTCAATGATTTCAACGCTATCCTTAGAAAGGGGATGCTAGAATGAGTACATTCGGAACGGCTATTCCCGTCAGTCTTTTCGGCGAAAGTCACGGGCAAGGCATCGGCATCACCGTCCATAATGTCCCCGCCGGCTTCAAACTGGACATGGAAAGCATAGAAAAAGCCCTGGACCGGAGACGTTCAAAACACGCCTACTCCACAGAACGCAGAGAAAAAGACGCGTTCAACATACTGAGCGGAATCAAGGAAAACCGCACCACCGGCTCACCTCTGACCTTTTTCATCCCGAACAGCGATGTCAAAAGCGCGCCTTATGAATCCGGTCGGATCCGACCGGGTCATGCGGACTATTCATCGTATGTCAAGACGGATGGCGCCTATGATCAACGCGGTGGCGGCCATTCTTCTGGAAGACTGACCGCTCCCATTGTGATTCTGGGGGAGATCAGCCGCCAGTTCCTGAGCACCAAAAACGTTCGCAGTGTCTCACACATCCATCAGATCCATGACCAAAAAGGACGGTCATACTACGACTACACCCTTGATGAAGACACGATAAAAAGGCTTTTATCAAGCGATTTCCCGGTTTTAAACCCTGATGACGAGGCCCGGTTTAAAAAGACCATCATGAACGCCAAAGAAGACAAGGACAGCGTCGGGGGAATCATAGAGACCGTGCTTTACCATGAGGCGGCAGGCTATGGCGAGCCTTTCTTCGATTCTTTTCCAAGCATCCTCTCCCATCTCCTCAACAGCATCCCCGCTGTAAAAGGGGTGGCATTCGGCCGCGGATTTGACTTTGCGGGGATGCATGGCAGCGAAAGCAACGACCCCCTCACTCTCAAGGACGGCAAAGTCGTCTTCGAGAAGAACGACATGGGCGGTACGCTCGGCGGCATCACTACCGGGCAACCGGTTGTCTTCAAGACCGTGGTCAAACCGACCTCCTCAATCGGGAAACCCCAAAAGACAGTCAACATGGATACCATGACCGCAATCACCGTCGAATCCGGAAAGCGGCACGACCCGAGCATCGTCCCAAGGGCACTGCCCGTGATCGATGCCATGACGTATTACGCGCTTTTTGAGATGGT
>JBKHIE010000018.1:0-20565 GCA_046538775.1 Candidatus Izemoplasmataceae bacterium | reverse complement strand
AAGCGGACCATCTTCGTCGTCTTGACGATGTCGAAGGCGCTTGTGAACCAGCGTTTTTCATAGAATTCCTGGGTGTTTGGAAGGTAGAACTTCGGGACGATGCCGAGAAGTTCCTTCCCTTTTGCGACATACGCACTGTTGTAAAGGATGCCGTCGATCTGAAAGGGCGCACCGAAGACGAGGATGCCGTCGTAAGGGTTGTTTTCAAGCAGATGCCTGATCGCTTTTTTGGTATCGTTTAAAAGGCTGTTTTGGAAAAAGAGGTCGTTGCAGGTATAGGCGGTCACCCCAAGTTCGGGGAAGACCGTGATGCTGGAACGGACGTCTTTTAGAAGCCTGAGCATCTCCCTTACGTTGTATTCGGGGTTGGCGACTTTGAGTTTCGGTGTCACACTCGCGACTTTGATGAACTGGTTATGATACATGCAATCATCCTTTCTCATGGATTCCATAAAGTCCGTGGGCCTTGATGTATTCATAGACCGAGGGGACCAGCAACGAGGGATCCTTGGTGCGTCTGAAATCACTGCTGGATATGTCGACTTTGAAGTTATGAAAAATGTGTAGGTTATCCTTATGTCTTTTTAAAAACGCATCGTTCTCGATGATAGCATCGAGCGATGTCGCCTCGCGGTTCAAGACAAGGCAGGAGAACGCACTCAGCAGCTTGTCCGCCTGTTTCCATTCATGCAGGGTGGACAGGTGGTCCGCCCCGATCACGAAAGCCATCGGTTCATGGTCCCTCTGAAGCCGCTTGAGCGATGCATAGGTCCCCTTATAGGTTTCATCATCCATCTCAAGCGTCGAGACCTCGACACGCTCAAGATGACCGGTCATGCGTCTTAGCATCGTGAGCCGGTCGTGATCCGCTTCCAGGTCATCCTTCCCATACGCCTTCCCGACGGGAAGGTAGGTGAAGGCATCGACCCGTATTTCATGGTCGAGAAAATAAAAGACATCGAGATGGGCTTTGGTCGGCGGGTTGAACGCGCCTCCGTAGACTACATGCATAAGCATCACCATCATTATTATAACACGCAAAGGGGAGTTTTTCGATGTTTGGGGACGTTGAAACCATTTTCTCCTAATTTAACGTATCATGGATGCAAAATCCCAAGCATATGCTAAAATATATATGGATTGGCCGAAATAGCTCAGTTGGCAGAGCAGCTGTCTCGTAATCAGCAGGTCGCAGGTTCGAGTCCTGTTTTCGGCACCATCCTCTTAAAAAAAGGGCTCAGCCCTTTTTTTATGCCTACTTCTTCCGTTGCAAGCACCCGCTCATTGTGCTAAACTCATCTTAAAGCACGCATCCAATAAGAAAAGGTGATCGTATGAACATCGATAAGAACTACGTCCTGGACCTTGCCAGGGAAATCCTAGAGATCCCTAGCCCGAGCGGCTATACCAAGGAGGTCGTGAAGCGGATCAAAAAAGAGGCCGACGCCTTCGGTCTCAGTTATGAGACCACGAAGAAAGGCAACGTGATCATCGACGTCGAGGGGACCGGTGAAAAGACCATAGGACTCGCCGTCCATGTCGACACGCTCGGCGCCATGGTCCGAAGCATCACCGACAAGGGGGATCTCCGTTTCACTTCGATCGGCGGGCCCACCTGGCCGACGCTTGATGGGGAATACTGCACCATCATCACCAGGGACGGCAGGCGCTACAGCGGCACCTTCCTCTCAGACGCCACCGCCATCCACGTCCATAAGGAAGCCAAGGACAAGAAACGCTCCCCCGAGACCATGCATGTAAGGATCGATGAGCGCGTTTATTCCAAGGACGATGTCCTCGACCTCGGCATCGAAGTCGGCGACTACATCGTCTTCGACCCGAAGACCACCATCACAAGAAGCGGATTCGTCAAATCCCGCTTCCTTGACGACAAGATCAATGTCGCAAGCGTCTTCGGGCTCATCAAGGCGTTGAAGCAAGAAGGCAAAAAGCCCGCCGCCCATCTGAAACTCATCATCTCGACCTACGAAGAGGTCGGCCACGGGGCCGCCTTCATCCCCGAACTCGATGAACTCATCGCCGTCGACATGGGCTGCATCGGCGAAGACCTCTCCTGCAGTGAAGAAGACGTCTCAATCTGCGCGAAGGATTCCTCGGGGCCTTACGATTATGACCTCGTAAGCACCTTCAAATCGCTCGCAATAAGCAACGGCATCAACCATGCCGTCGACATCTACCCCATGTATGGAAGCGACGTCTCAGCCGCCAGAAGCGGTGGAAACGACTTCAAGGGCGCGTTGATCGGCCCGGGTGTCCATGCGTCCCACGGCATGGAACGCACCCACTATGAAGCCATCAAGGCGACCATCGAACTGCTTTATGCGTATGTGAACGCAGAATAGGACCTAATAAAATGGTCCGTTTCCCTGTAGCGAACCCGGGAAGCGGACCATTTTTCTATGCCGGTCAAAGGTCGGTGAAGGTCTCGGTGAACGTGCCGTTTCGCATGATCGGCACTTCTTCACCGTCCTCCTTGACCCCGGTGATCTCGAGTTTCTTGGAGCCCACCATGAAATCGATGTGGACATGGCTCCGGTTGATGCCGTGGGCTTGCACGACCTTATTGACGTCCTGTTCTTTCGATTCGTTCTTGACGGCCCTGAGATAGGCGTTGCCAAACGCGAAATGACAGCTTGAATTCTCATCGAGAAGGGTGTGGTAGTAAAGCGTCCCCCGTTTCGCAACCGGGGAGTTCTCCTCGACGAGGGCGACCTCGCCCAGGTGTTTTGCGCCGTCATCGACACTGAAGATCTTTTCCAGGACCGCCTGGTCGGACGATTCGACCTGGTCGACCTTGCCGTCCTTGAAGGTGAGGGTGAAAGGGTCGATGGTGATGCCCCGCACGCTCATGGGTTTGGTGATGACGAGGGTGCCGTTGACACCGTCTTTCTTCGGGGCGGTGAAGATCTCTTCAGCGGGCATGTTCGGGACAAAGACGTCGTTGCCTCTTTTCTGTGCGCCCGAGACCCAGCGGTGGGTCTTAGGAAGCTCCACCTCGAGGTCGGTCCCTCCGCCCTTGTAGATGAGTTTCCTAAAACCGTAGGCGTTGAGCGCCTGCCGTTTTTTCTCAAGGCGGTTCAAGTGGTCGGTCCAGACCTTGATCGGGTTCTCCTCGTTCAGCCGCATGATGTTCACGATGTCCTCATGCAGCTGCATGAGGGCGTCGGAGGTCTCCATGTCCGGATAGACCTTTTTCGCCCATTCGTAATTCGGAAAGGGTGCGACGCTCCATTTGAGCGTCCGGATGATCTTCTCCTGGAAGGGGCGGGTCTTCGGTGCCATCGCCTTGTTCGCCTTTTGGACCCTGGCCTGGTCGATGCCTTTCATGAGGTCGGGAAAGCTGCTCGATAGGGTTAAAAAGGCGGCCTTGCGGTCGGTGAGTTCCTTGAGCCTGTATAAAAGGTGTTCGGGCACATCGGAAAGCACGTCCTCATGGGCGTACTGATAGGCCATCTTGGAAAGATAGGGGTCGGTGTAGTTGACATGGACCGTCCCGCTTTTAAACGTCCGGTACGCTTCGCGGGTCAGGATACGGACAAAACTTGCGGCCGTGATCGGGGCGTTGATGACGAGTTCTTCGTGTTCTTTCAGTGCGAGCCCGCGCAGAAGCACGAGACGCGCATAAAGGATCAGCATCTTCTCATTCATTCGGCTTCGGCCCCTTTCTTGGAGAACGGTTTCCAGGTGAATGGTTTCGTCATGAAGCTCATGACGTTTTTCGGGAATGAGG
This sequence comes from Candidatus Izemoplasmataceae bacterium, assembly GCA_046538775.1. Lineage (GTDB taxonomy): Bacteria > Bacillota_I > Bacilli_A > Izemoplasmatales > Izemoplasmataceae > M55B118. The sequence goes on along the minus strand of JBKHIE010000018.1, from coordinate 16,814 downwards.
CGAGCCCTTCGCTGACAATTGAAGGCATGAGCCTAAAGGATTCCTTGAACGCAGCCAGTCTTAACTCTTTAGGGTTCTTGAGCTGGTTCTCCTGGAAGAGATACCGACGTGTCACAATCCCGATCCGGGCCGTCAGCATCCCGTTTGAGATCCCTTGGAAGACCGAATTGGTCATCGAACGGACAAAAGGGATGTCCTTGACCGTCTCGCCGAGGCGTGAGGGCAAGGCTTCATTGATGTCGACATCTTCAAGCCCTTCAGCGACCATCGCGATGACGGCGACATTGATCGAGAGCTTGGCCAGACGCACGTAACCAGGACGGAAGCCACTTCTTTCGACAATCGCCTTGATCATGCGGAAGTTGGTGAAGATCACCGCCAGCATGTCGAGGTTCCCGTTCTGACTGATGGCGGTCGTCACGAGCGCCGTCTTCGCATACTGTTTGATGATTTTATCGACATCCTCCTTGATGGAGCCGTCAAAGACGCCCCTGAGGGCCTCTTCCAAGTCCTCTTCATGGTGAAGGGCCATCTTGAGCCGATTGCGTTCAGCATCGGTGATGTGCTTGCTTTTGAGGATGGTCCTGGCCGAGCGTTTATAAACCCGGCGGTTCGCCTCCTTGTCGCCCAACGCCTCGATCTGGAAGGTCGGGGCGAAGAGGATGATGCGAAGCGGATTCAAAACCAACACAAAGAATAAGAGCAGCGCGACGATGTAGAAGCCGTATTCCGCATACACGTGGACGCTTTGGAGGCGGTCCCCGACATTCGCCACATGGCTAGCAAGGATGAATAAAAAGACGATGAAGAGTCCGATGCCGATCATGATATAAAAAGTCTTGCGTTTCATAGTGCCCCTCCTAATCGAACCTTACGAATGACGTAAGGCCCTTTTCACTGACTTCCTTGAAACCGAAACGACGGTAAAGCGCATGGGCGCCATGCGCATCCTTGTCCGTCATGAGGATTTTCTGACGGACGTGTTCGAAACGCTTGAGCACCACGTCCATGAGATGGGCCCCCACACCCTTCCTGAGATGCCCCGGGTCCACGAGGACATCCTGGATGTAAAGGATGTGCGCGTCATCGCTCATGACGCGTACAAGACCGATGAGCGCACCCTCTTCATACGCTCCGTAGACTGCGCTTGAGTTTTCAAACATCCGTTTGAAAGCCTCCATGTCCTTGAGGTACGCATCCCAGTGGTTGGCCCGGTAGAGTTTTTTCAAAGCCTCTGTGTCATAGGTCTTCATACGAACGATGTCCATGGTTCCATCCCTTTTCTAAAATGGTGGGTTCTCATGTCCATTTTATCAGATAAAGGGCGGCTTCACCATCCGTTATTTCATATATCGTTGAATCCGCGTACGTTCATCCTTAATCCAGGTCTTCAAAGGTGTACACGCTCTCCCTCAGGAGGGTCTGTCTTGATTTGATGCGGTTCCAGTTGATGAAGGCGTAGGTATCATTCGCAAAGAAGCTCACGAAAAGCATCACCATCGGAAGGTAGGCGATGTCATCCATCGCGGCGAGGACCCAAAGAACAATCAGCACAATGTCGTTGAGACCGAAAAAGACGGCATAATAGCGCGATCTTAGAAACATGAACGCCGCAGCCACAAAACTGGTGGTGATGGAGAGGGTGCTCACCATCAGATTCGGGGTGTCAAAAGCGTTTAAGATCAAGTAAAAGACATAGGTCACAATGGGGGCCAGTACGAATACGCGGAGGATGTTCTTTAGTGAGAGCTCCGAGACTTCGATTTCGGGGTCCCCCTCTTTAAAGGGGTGCCTCAACCATGTGATGAGCACGAACAAGGAGACGGGAAGCACCTTGCCGAGGTACGTGATCATCTCGCCGTAATAGTCGTATGTATAGGATACATACGCGTAAAAAAGGGCGAAGAAGACCATCAAGAGCTGCCCAAGAGGCTGCCCCTTGGCAATGAAAATCAAGGAGCTAACACCAAGAAGCGCCGCAATAAGGGTCAATCCATTGCGGCCCGAGATTAAAAAGCCGCCGGTAATAAGCGTGACCGAGGCAGCCCAAAGGGCGATTTCAAAAAGGGTCAGGGATTTGATGGTCGTAAAGAATTTCATGATGGGCCTCCAGATACAAACCCTACATGAGCCGTTTAAAGAAATCACTCATGAAGGCGATGGATTCAATGTGCGGTAGCGTCATTATATAGGATGGACGGTCAAACTGCAAAATGTTGACTTCATTTTTTAGTCGGGGCATAACGAAGACCATAGCGTTCGCGGGCCCGCGTTGTATGGTTTCCTATGAAGGCATCCTTGCCTTTGGTGTAATGGTCACGATGGTATTCATGTTCATTGAAAAGCGCCTTCTTGAGTGCGATGTAGGCTTCACGGACCGCTTCATGGTCCAAAAGATAATCCCTGAAATAAAGTTCATCCCAATCGCCATGGCCCCTCAGGTGCAGATGAAAGACCCTGCTCGCATACCCGTTTTCCAAATACCCTTTCATGAACATCATCGTTTCTGGCGGGTTATCCGCGTTGCCCTCTGTCAGATAGCCTAGTTCCAGGAGTTTCTTGGCAACCGGCTTCATGCTTGCGGGGGTGTCTATTTCAAGCAATATGTCCACGGTCGGTTTCGCCAACATGCCCTTGATCGCCGTGGACCCGATATGGTTGATCCTTTTGACATGCTCAGTGTTCAAATGCTTCAGAATGGTCTTCTTCTCTTCTTCATACCAGGTCTTCCATTCAGGGTTGTACGGTCTTAATACAATGGGGAACTTCTTCCATAACGTTTCTTTGTCCAGATTCAATAGTGTGCTCATGCGTCCACCTCTTTCCATCTCTAGTATAGATTGAAGGCCCATTCCATTCAATCATCGATTGTGTTTTGCCAAGAACATGTTAAGATTACACATGGTGAAGAAAATACGCTGTCATATACTTTTTCACTATGATAGAATACAGGTGTAACCAACCTAATTAAGGATGTGAGGACCATGCCCAAGATCCTTGTCGTAGAGGATGAACTGAGCATTCAAAAGATGATCGAGTACGACCTCAAGCAGCTCGGTTATACCGTCCATCTTGCCAAAGACGGACAGGAGGGCCTGGAAAAGGCCACCAGCGAACACTACGACATCATCATCCTTGACCTCATGCTGCCGCTCATGAGCGGCTTTGAGATCGCGGAGAAACTGAACCAGTCACCGAACAAGCCTTACATCATGATGCTTACCGCCATGGATGATGAATACAACACCATCAAGGGTTTCGATGCCGGTGCGGACGACTACATCACCAAACCCTTCTCGCCAAGGGAGCTGACCGCACGGGTCAAGGCCGTCCTCAAACGCCAGAAACGGAACCGGAGTGCCGGCATGATCACCTACGAGACCATCGAGATGGACCTTGACCGCTATGAAGTCCGTGTCGAAGGCAAGCCGGTCAACCTGACCTTGAAGGAATTCGACCTGCTTCATCACTTCATCGAAAACCAGGGCAAGGTCCTATCCCGGGACAGTCTTTTGAATACGCTCTGGGGCTATACCTATGACGGCGACACCCGGGTCGTCGATGTCCACATCTTCAACCTGAGAGAAAAGATCGGCATCCTCCAAAAACGCATCAAGACCGTAAGGGGCATAGGGTATCAACTCATGTAAGACGAACTCCGGTTCGTCTTTTTTGAATCATCCGAAATGCCTCATTGAAAATTAACTGTTTCTTAACAGAAATACAATTGTGATTTTATGTTGGGAGTTTAAACTGTGCTTGGAAAAAAAATAAAAGGAGGTACCACCCAACATGAAACAAAAAGTACTACTGCTTGCACTCAGTCTATTACTAGTAACCGCCCTTGCCGCCTGCGGAGGAGAGGGCAGTGCAAACGAAGACGGTTTCGACACTTCCGCATCGATCAACCCCTACAACCGCGACACTTCAAGCGGTACCAGGGACGGCTTCATGAGCGGCATCGATTATTCCGAAGCCACAACCGACGACTCGATCCTCGGAGAGCGTGTCACCATCAGCTCCGGAAACGATGATGTCATGCAGTCGGTCGCAACCGACGAGTTCGGCATCGGCTACATCTCCCTTGCCAGCCTGAACGACGATGTGAAGGCCCTTGATTTCGAAGGGGTCGAACCTTCCTATGAGAACGTCACCGATGATAGCTACCAACTCAATCGTCCGTTCAACTACATACTCCGTACCGAATACGATTCGGACCGCGAGGAAGAACTCACCGAAGCCTTCGTGACCTTCATGTTCTCAACCGACGGTGCTGACATCATCAACGATGAAGGTGCGGTCGCCGCAAAAGACGAAGGTTCATGGGACGACCAGAAACCCGACATCTGCGACGAAGACAACTCGGACATCACACTCAAGTTCGGCGGATCGACTTCCGTCAGCGCTGTCGCAGAAGCCCTCTCCACTTCCTTCTCCTCTAGATGCGGCGATGTCGTCGCAGAGCACAACCATACCGGTAGCTCCGACGGATTCAAGCGTGCCCAGGGTGAAGAAAAGGATACTTCCAATGGTGTGCATGTAGGCTTTGCGTCCCGTCCGTTCAAAGATGAAGAAAAAGTCAACGACGAAGATCTATACGGCAAACTTGCGTCCGATGCCATCGTCGTCGTCGTCCATCCCGACAACCCAATGACTGACATCACCGCTTCCGACCTCAAGAAGATCTACAGCGGCGAAGTAGAAACCTGGTCCGACCTCATCGATGACTAACAAGTCTCAAAATACCTCTCCGAACAGTCGGTCGAACAAAGCCATCCGCCGGCTTTTCGACAAAGCGATGAAGCGCACTTTCCTCCTAAGTGCGCTTTTATCCGCTTCATTCATCGTCATCATTGTGGTGTTTGTCGCCTACTCCGGTATCGAACCGTTCATATCGGACAATGACGGACTCGGACGCGTGGACTTTTTTAAATTCATCACCGGTACCACCTGGCTTGACGGGCCGACCTTCGCCTCCGCTGCGTATGGGGCGGGTTACCTTGTCATCAACACGCTTTATGTCGCATTTCTCTCCCTTCTCCTCTCTTTTCCAATCGGCGTGCTCACCGCCCTTTTCATCGCTGAAATAGCCCCTAGACGCCTTGCCGAATTCATCCGTAGTGTCGTCGAACTTCTGGCCTCGATCCCTTCGATCGTCTATGGACTGATCGGCGCCGGGGTCTTTTTGCCTTTGATCTATAACCTTGGTAAAGTCGTCGGTATCCAGACGATGGGTGGAAACAGTACGTTCGCTGCGGTGATCGTCCTTACCTGCATGAGTATCCCGACCATGACCGCAGTGAGCGAAGTCGCCATCCGCAATGTCGACCAATCCTTGAAGGAAGCCTCGCTCGCACTTGGAACGACCAAGACCCAGACCCGTTTCCATGTCGTCCTTCTGAGCGCCAAGTCGGGCATTTTCGCCGCAGCCATCCTGGCTGTCGGTCGGGCGCTCGGCGAAGCGACCGCCGTTTCACTGGTCGCGGGGAACGCGCTCAAAGGCCCCACGTTCTCCCTTTTTCAAAAGACCGCGACCCTCACGACCGCGATGCTTCAGGGGATGAAAGAGACCACCGGGCTTGATTACGATATCCGCTTCTCTCTCGGTCTGATCCTCATCGTGGTCATCCTGATCACCAACTTTACGCTCAACCACATCAAGAAGAAAGTGGGGAACATCCATGCGTAAGAAACGACTGATCAAAGACAGGATTCTACAAGGCATCACCTATGTGGCCGCCTCTTTGAGTTTCATCCTTCTCACGCTGGTCATCGCCTTTGTCGTCTATAGGGGAAGCGCCCTGCTTTCTTTCGACCTTCTTGTGAGTGATTACAACACCAAGGAGCATCACACTGAGGTCATCAGTGATGACATCTCCAGTTTTGAAGCGCCGTCGCTTGAAGATGGCGAATACTTTTCAGAACGTTACGGTGTCGCTTTCAAAGACGGCAAGGACCGGGAAGGGGACGCTGTCATCGACCTCACGTACGTCGATGAGGATTCGCCCTTCCGTAATCTCCACGACAAGGACCGCGACCTGGACATCACGCTTACCGACGACTATCAAGTCTCGCGCATCTCCTTTGAAGAAGGCGAGACGGCACTCACACGCATGGGTGCTAAAGGCATGGTCGATCGCCTCGAAAGCGGCGACACCATCAACAGCATCGTCCTGAAGGATCCCGGCGGAGGCATCCGGGGCTCCCTGGTCGCGACCCTTTATCTGATCGGTCTCACCCTGCTGCTCGCCCTGCCGATCGGCATCACGACCGCGATCTATCTCAATGAGTTCGCCCCACCGAACAGGCTTACCCGCACCATCCGGTCGTTCATCGACACCTTGACCGGCGTTCCCTCGATCGTCTATGGCCTCATGGCCGTGGTCGTCTTCATCCCGATCACCGTGAAAGTCATGAATGCCAACGGCACCAACATCTACGCCGGAGCCATGACGATGGCCGTCATCTTGCTGCCGGTCCTGATCAAGACCGTCGAAGAGACCTTGGCGGCCGTACCCGACCGCTTCCGGCACGCCTCCATCGCACTCGGGGCGACCGACACCCAGACGATGTGGCGGGTCGTGCTTCCCGTGGCCTTGCCGGGAATCCTTACCGCGACCTTCCTCTCGGTCGGAAGGATCATCGGTGAATCCGCCGCCCTCATCTTCGTCATGGGCACCGCGGTCAGGGATTCCGTCGACCCCGCAAACGGGGCGACCACGCTCGCCGTCCACATCTGGTCGCTCATGAGCCGTGAGCCCGCAAACGTCGAACTCGCGAGCACCATCGCCATGATCATCCTGATCGTGGTGCTCATACTCAACACCATCATCAAACTGATTGCGAAAAAATTTGACAAAATAGGCGTTACGAGGTGATACTATGAAAAACGCATTCGACATCCAGGACCTCACCGTCCGCTACGGTGAGAACGAAGCCATAAAGAACGTGTCCATACCGCTCAACGACCGCTCGATCACCGCCTTGATCGGTCCTTCGGGGTGTGGCAAATCGACCTTCCTAAGGACCCTGAACCGCATGAACGACCTCATCCGCAGCTGCAGCGTCGAAGGGACTGTCCGCTATCAGGACCAAGACATCTACGACGAGTCCTACGACGTCATCGAACTGAGAAAAGCCGTCGGCATGGTCTTTCAGAACCCGAACCCCTTCCCGATGAGCATCTACGACAACGTCGTCTACGGTCCGAGGCGTCAGGGGGTCAAAGACAAGAAAACCCTTGATAACATCATGGAGCGCTCGCTCAAACAGGCGGCCCTCTACGACGAAGTCAAGGACCGGCTGGAGAAGTCCGCCATGTCCCTATCCGGCGGCCAACAACAGCGCCTTTGCATCGCAAGGGCCCTCGCGATGGACCCGAGTGTCATCCTGATGGACGAACCCACAAGCGCCCTTGACCCTGTAGCCACACAGAAAATCGAGGATCTTCTCACCGACTTGAAAAAGGATTACACCATCGTCATCGTCACCCACTCGATGCACCAGGCGGCCCGCATCTCCGATTACACCGCCTTCTTCTACATGGGTGAGCTCATCGAGTTCGACAAGACGGATACACTCTTCAGTGTTCCGAAGAACAAGAGGACCGAAGCCTACATCACAGGCCGGTTCGGTTAGGAGGATACGGATGAACAGTACAAGACGGAAGGCATTCCATGAAGACATGCGAACCCTGAAAGCGACCCTGATGGAGATGGTGGATGCGATCATCGATATCTATGACGACATGTTTTCAGCAATCAGGCACATGGACATCCCGCTTTCAAAGACCATCATGGAAAACGACTCAGCCATCAACACCCTGGAAAGAAGAATCAACGAACAGGCGACACTGCTCATCATGAAACAGTGCCCGGTCGCAAGCGACCTTCGTTTCATCATCGCCGCACTGAAGATTGCGAACGACCTTGAAAGGCTTGGCGATTATGCGTCCAACAACGCCCTGTACGTCGTCAAGACCACCCGTGACAACTCGAGCTTCCGCCCGCAGTTCCTCGAATACAGCGAACCCCTCAAGACCATGTTCTATGCCATGCGGGAAGCCGTGGTGAAAGGGGACGTCGAAGCGGCCGAAAAAGTGTGCGACCTGGACTCCAATGTCGATGAGATCTATCAACGCCATGTGGTGGAGTTCATCCAGATCTCGGCCAAGGAATCGGGGACGAACGCCCACGAAGCCGCAAGGGCGCTGCTTGTGATCAAGCAGCTCGAGCGCGCGGGCGATCATCTCACCAACATCGGCGAGGAAGTCATCTACCTCTCCCACGGTCAAATTATAACCCTAAATTGATGCGCCTTTTAAAAAGAACTGGTAGAATGGACGTAGGAGGCGATTCGATGAATGCCTACAAATTCACAGCGACCCTATCCATAATCTACGTCGCAGGCCTGACCCTTATTTTCCTTTTTGACGAACCTCTGATCCATGTGGGCGTCATCGTGGCGCTTGCGCTTTACCATGCATCGACGTACTTCCGCTCCTTGGAACGTCTCCAAAAGGAGCGGGAGGTCGAGAAAAAGGCCCTGCTCAGCTCGCTCAACCAATCCGAGGCCAAGACCAGCGAAGCCAAGACCCAGTTCTATTCCCTGATCGAGGAACTCGGAAGCGGCGTGCTCTTCCTCGATGCCTGGGGCATCATCCAGATTGCGAACAACGACTTCCATCAATGGTTCGACTATGACGATCCGATCAAGAACCATTTTGAAATCTTCAAAAAAGACAAACCGCTCTACGATACCATCAAGAAAGCCACCGAATCCCAAAGCCGAATCCGCGAACAGATCCATCTCGACGAGGCGAAGATCACCCTCGATATCGTGGTCTCCCCGATTCTCGAAGAAGGCACCTATTACGGCTCTCTTGTACTCATTCATGATGTCTCCCAGCTCAAGACGGCGGAAAATTTCCAAAAACAGTTCACCGCCGATGTGTCCCATGAGCTCAGGACCCCTCTCAGCGCCATCAAGGGCATCTCGGAAATCCTCACACGGGATTCGAAAATGTCGCATACCAAGCAAAAAGAGTTTCTCGACATGATCAAGCATGAAGCCGGAAGGCTCGACGTCATCCTGAACGACCTGCTCATCATCTCGAAGATGGACCGGCTCGATTACGAACTCAAGATCGAGGATGCGTCCGTCCATCAGATCGTCAAAGAAAGCATCGACCTTTTAAAACCTGAAGCCGACAAGAAGAATCTTTCGCTGAATTTCAATGTGGACGACAGGGTTTTTCCCTTCGACCCCTCGAAGATGCGCCAGGTCATCATCAATCTGATCAAGAACGCCATCAACTACACCGATTCCGGCTACATCGACATCAAGGGAAGCATCCAGGACGGCTTCTACCGGATCGATGTGACGGACACCGGCATCGGCATCGCGAAGAAACACCAGGAACGCATATTCAAACGCTTCTTCCGCGTCGATGACGACCGGAGCCGCGATACCGGCGGAAGCGGACTTGGACTATCCATCATCAAGAACGTCGTCAAGAAACACGGGGGCGAGATCGCCCTCGAAAGCGCCCTTGGAAAAGGCTCCACCTTCACCATCAAACTTCCGATAATGGAAAGGAATGATCCCGATGAACAATAGTGTCACGATCGCCTTCGTCTGCACACACAACAGCTGTCGAAGCCAGATGGCGGAAGCCGTCGCGAAACTTGACCACAATGATTTCTTCACCCCCCATAGCGCCGGGACCACCATCAAGAAACGCATCAACCCTGACGCCGTCGCCCTCATCAAGAAGGTCTACGACTACGACATGGAAGCGACCCAGTACAACAAGACCCTGGACGCCCTCCCGAGCACCATCGATGTCCTTGTGACCATGGGCTGCAACGTCGAATGCCCCTATGTCCCCTGCAAGCACAGGGAGGACTGGGGTCTTGACGACCCGAGCGGCCAAGGGGAAGAAGCCTTCATGGAAACCCTGTCCCTGATCCAAACCAAGATGAAGGCTCTGCGAGACCGGATCGAAGCCGGGACCATCAAGCTATAGAAAAGTCCGCCCGAGGCGGACTTTTTTCATAGACTCACTGACCGAGCACTTCTTGCTTGAAACGCGCGTATTGTCGCATGACCTCGCCTTCCTTGAAGGGGCCCACACGGTTTTCAACCATGTGTATGAGCTTATCGAGTTCGACTTCAAGGATCTCCCTTAGTTTTTCAGGGTACTCCATCGTTTTCTTGTGAAGGTTGTATTCCTTCCGGTCGAGCACCTTGTAGGAATAATCGGGGAAGACTTTGATGTCGAGGTCGTAGTCGATGTATTTCAGGGCTTCCTCATCGATCACATAGGGGGAGGCGATGTTGCAGTAATAATAGATGCCGTGGTCCCTGACGATGCCGATGATGTTGAACCAGTGGTTCTTGAAGAACCAGACGACGCTTGGTTCTCTCGTATGCCAGAAGCGTCCGGTCGACTCGATGACACGGGTACGTTTGTTTGCGACAACGATGTGTTCTTCCGAATATTCAAGGATTCTTGCGCGGGTCCAGATTCTGTGAAGATGGGTATCATGCTTATAACTATGGATCGTGAGTCTATCACCAATGTGCAAAGACAATGGCATCACATCCTTACTCCGTCATTATAGCATAAAAAAACCGGCAGTGAATGTTCAATTACTGCCGGGAGAGAAAATCCGGGCCTTTGATGACTTCTTCTTTGGAAAGGCCTTTGAAACCTTGTTGGCGAAGCGCCTCATACGCCACAATCGCTACCGACGACGCCAGATTCAGACTGCGCATGGTTTCATGCATCGGTATCCGGATGACCGAATCCATATGGTTCTTGAGGATCGGTTTCGGGATCCCCTCGGACTCGCTTCCAAAGACCAGATAGAGCTCGTCGCCCTTGTCGGAGAGGTCGATTTCCGGCGGGGTCTTCTTTCCATACCGCGACAGGAAGACGAAACGCCCCTTCCTGTTTTTCATGAAGGCCTCGATGCTGTCGTGGACTTCATAGTCGAATCCCTTTTCGTATTGGACCGAGCTTCTTGAAAGCGCCTTGTCATCAAGAAAGAAACCGAGCGGTTCGACAAGGTGAAGCTTCATGTTCATCGATACGGCGGTGCGCATGATGTTTCCGGTGTTCTGCGGGATTTCCGGTTCAAAGAGTACGATGTGATTCATCGGTTTCCTCCATTTTCTCCAAGATCGGGCGCACGGTCTTTTCAAACCACGGCACGTGCTTATAGGTCGCATAGGCGTTTCTGATCAAGGGGAGGCTGTCATAAAGCCCTTGGTTGAATAGAAGCGCGATGGCGTTCCTCTTGATCACGAGCCCGCCACGCCAGGCGAACGCGTAATCCCCATAGGCCCGCATGAACGCCTTGTTCGACATCTCCAGCACGCTTTTCAGATGAAGCTGCGCCGCTTCATCGCTTTTGAAGACTTCACGCTCGACGGGGGTGATTCCCTTGTTTTTGGGGCAGACATCCTGACAGATGTCACACCCGAAGACAAAGGTCTTGAAATCGGACAAGGTCTTCAGATCATACGCCGCCTTGGCCTGGGTCTTATGGGAGAGGCACCGCGATTCGATGAACCCCTGAGTGCTCAGGGCATCGGTCGGACAGGCGTCGATGCACTTGGTGCATGACCCGCATGTATCCTTCAAATATGGAGCCACGGTGAAGGGCCGGTCGATCAGGATCGTGGCGAGATAATGATGGGTGCCGTAATGCGGGTGGATCAGAAACTGGTTGTGGCCGATGAAGCCAAGCCCGCTCAGATACCCGGCGAACCGTTCATCGATCGGGTTGATGTCGCTTCTGCCCTGGGCTTTGAATCCTTCTTCTTCAAGGGCCTTGGTGATGGCTTCGATCTTTTCCTTGTAGACAAGGTGGTAATCCTTGCCATGGGCATAGCGGCTGATCATGCCATAGCCTTTCCCCTTGTAGGGTGGACGCCCTCTTGGGAACGACAAGGACATGACCACGATGGTGTCGTAGCCGTCCAAAAACGAAAAATCCTCATCGGAATGAGGGAAGTGTCTTCTTCTTGCGTCGATGTAATCCTTGACCGATACCGTTTTGAAGTCATCGACGTGTTTTTTCAGGATGGACTCAATCATACAAATCTCCTAAAAGAAAGGCCGGTGGATGCCTTAAGCATCTCACCGGCCCACCATGCCGGCCGAAGCCGGAGATGTCTTCAGAACGAAGAGGCATCTTTCGTACTATGATTATACCATAGGATACGCTATATTGAATAGCGTTTACGCATTTTCTTTTCGGATGCGGTCGATGAAGGAGGGATCGAATGTCTGTGTTCGAAACATCCGGATTTCTTCCTTATAGGGTGGATAGAGCCTTTTCTTGGAGTCATCATCCTTCGTCACATAAGGGGTTTCAAGGATTTTCGGAAGGCCTTCGAACACTTTATGATGGACAATCCTGTTCAGGACATCGAATCCGATGTGACCGGTGCCGATGTTCGCATGGCGGTCCTTGTTGGCGCCCCGCTCATTTTTGGAATCGTTCACGTGCACGACCTTGATCCTATCAAGGCCGACCACGGCGTCAAAATGGTCGATCACACCTTCGAAATCGTGGACGATGTCATACCCGGCATCGTGGACGTGGCATGTATCAAAACAGACACTGAGCCTTTCATCCTTCTCGACCCCTTCGATGATGGCCGCGATTTCTTCAAACGAACGGGCGATCTCGGTCCCTTTCCCGCTCATGGTCTCAAGGGCGATCCTGACAGGATAGTCCTTAGTATTTTCAAAGACCTTGTTCAACCCCTTGATGATGCGTTCAATCGCGGCCTCACTGCCGGTCTTGACATGGGAGCCGGGATGAAGGACGATGTCTTTCGCACCAAGGGCGTGGCTTCTTTTCACTTCTTCGGTCAAGAATTCGACCGCGAACGCCTGTTTTTCAGGGTCGGGATTCGCGAGATTCATGATGTAGGGCGCATGGATGACAACGTCTTCGGGACGGATGCCTACCTCATTCATGCGCGCGACCGCATCTTCGATGCGCATGGCATCGATGGGTTTCCTTTTGGTGTTCTGGGGGGCTCCGGTGTAGACCATGAACGTTGAGGCGTCATAGGAAAGCGCCTCTTCAACGCTTCCAAGCAGCATGGCCTTGCCGCTCATGGATACGTGCGATCCGATTTTAAGCATGGTTACGACCTCCGTTTTCTTTTTTGTCTGGATGTGGGTTGTGCGTGGTGCCCCTTGCTTTCCCTGGGGCGTTTCTTACCTGCGGGAGACGGCTTCATGACCGACGTGTCGCTCTTCGCCGGTTTCAGTGTCTTGTCCTTGATCTCGACGAATTCAAGCGGGATGTTCTCTTTCATGAGGAAATTGAACGCGTCGCTGTCGCTTCGCTTGTAGAGGGTGATGACCTCGCCGCTTCGTCCCATGCGGCCGGTGCGACCGGCCCTGTGGATGTAAAAGCTCATGTCCCTCGGGAACGCCATGTTGATCACGTGCGAGATGCCGTCGATGTCGATGCCTCTCGCCGCGATGTCGGAGGCGACGATGTATTGGACACGGAGCTTGTCGATATCCCTCAGGACCTGTTTGCGTTGCCTTTGGGAGAGGTCGCCATGGAGTTTGGTGACCTCGAGGTTCTTCTGATGCATGTGACTCGCAATGAGGTCGACTTCGCCCTTGGTGTTCGCAAAGACGATCGCAAGGTAGGGGTTCAGGACGTCAAGGAGCCTATCAAGCGTCAAGAACGCGTCTTTTTCCTCGACTTTCAAGAACTTGTGGGTGATGGGAAGACGGGTGAGCCCCTTGGTGCCGAGGTCGACTTCATACGGTTGATCCATGCTTTTTTTGAGGAAGTCGCGCAACACTTTCGGGATGGTTGCGCTGAAGACCATGAACTGGGCATCCTTCAGGATGGAAGCCAGGGCTTCCATCTCTGAGAGGAATCCGATTTCAAGCGCCATGTCCGCTTCATCGATGACGAGCATCTTGGCGGTATGGATCTTGAGGACGTTCTCCTTCACGGTGAGGTCATGGACCTTGCCAGGGGTGCCGATGACGATCTGGGGCTGACTTTTTTTGAGGCGCTGAATCTCCCTCTCGCGGTCCTTGCCGCCGGTGAATGCACGGATGTCGAGGGTCTTATCGCAGTAGGACGCGATAGTGCGCGCCATGTCGAGGATCTGCGTCGCCAGGTCCCTTGTCGGGACCAGGATGACCGATTGGACCTGGTCGACATCTTCCTCAAGCGCATCAAAGATCGGCAATAAGAAGGCGTGCGACTTGCCGGTGCCGGTCTCGCTCGCCGCAATCACATCCCGTCCTTTTTGGGCGTTTGGAATAACTTTTTCCTGAATCGGACTTAACGTTTGAAAATCGAGCCCGTTTAGGGCATCATATAAGTAGGACTTTTGAAACTGCATCATATCGATCACTCTTTCTGACTATGCACTATTATACATGACCATTCATCGCATATCCATCATAACACACTGAGGAGCGTGGTGCCATGGAAGTCACCGCATTAACACCGAGAGGGTATTGTCACGGCGTCGTAGGCGCCATCAACACACTGAAAAAAATCGCCCGGGACAAGACCGTGAAGCAGCCCATCCATGTGCTCGGCATGATCGTCCACAACCAGAAGATCGTCGAAGACCTTGACCGCCTGGGCGTCACCACCCTGCATGAAAAAGGCGTCTCAAGACTGAAGCTGCTTGATAGGATCGATTCAGGCACGGTCGTCTTCACCGCCCATGGCGTCAGCGATGCCGTCAGGGATAAGGCACAGTCGAAGGGGCTCGACATCATCGACACGACCTGCAGGGATGTCCTTAGAAGCCAGCGGACGGTGGAAGCCTACATCCATGAAGGCTACGACGTGGTCTTCATCGGCAAGAAGGACCATCCGGAAAGTGAGACGATCCGCTCCTTCGGCCAAAGGGCGCACGTGGTCTCAAACGAAGAGGATGCAGAAAACCTGGCCATCGACAACCCGAGGATCGCCCTCACCAACCAGACCACGATGAGCCTTTTCGATGTCTACGGGCTCAGCGAGGCCATCCGAAAACGCTACCCGTCCGTCGAGGTCATCGAAGAAATCTGCGACGCGACCAAGACAAGACAGCTCGCAGTAAAGAACCAGCCCAAGGATACCGATCACTGCTTTGTCGTCGGGGACCCCCATTCCAACAATTCAAGGAAGCTTGTCGAGGTCTCAAAGCAATCAGGCATTCCTGCCTCGCTCATCGAATCCGTCGAAGATATCGACATCGAACGCTTGAAGACTTTCAAAAAAGTCTCCGTGACAAGCGGCGCCAGCACACCGACCAGGCTCACAAACGAAGTCCTGCGATTCCTTAAGGCTTTCGATAAAGAGGACCCGACCACCCATGACCCAACGAGCACGGTGAAAAACACGAACCTGTTTCTAAACCAAAAAAATGTTAGCCTGGGCTAACATTTTTTTATGGTCATTCCATGATGACACTCTCTTCCTCAATGTCTCCATCATGAACATACTCAATGGTGATGGTCTCCCCGACTTCAGTATCCATAATGGCCTGATAAAGGTAGTTCTCATTGTAAATGGTGTAGAAATCCTCCATCGATGCCCGTTTGAAGGCGATGACCTGGTCGCCACCTTGAAGACCGAGGGTTTCGGCCGGAGTGCCGGGATCGACACTGTCAATGCAGGCTCCGTATTCATAATCGCAGTTTTCAACCGATGTCATGGTGACACCGAGTACCGCACGCTCTACTTCTCCATCATCCTCAAGGTCTCGCACCATGCGCTGGATGGTGTTCGAAGGGAGGGCGAACCCCATGCCTTCGACCTCTTCAGAGACAATCTTCAAAGTGTTCATGCCGATGACATTCCCATGGGCATCAAGCAAGGCACCCCCGCTGTTTCCTGGTGAAATCGCCGCATCGTGCTGGATGAATGCCGCATCGGTGTCATCAAGCCTCTCCATCCTCAAGGGATTCCCGATGATACCCGTCGTCATGCTGTGTGCATATTGCGGCCCTTGCGGACTGCCGTACGCATAGACGGTCTCACCGGTCCTGAGGGCATAGCTGTCCGCAAAACCAATCGCCTTAACCGAGTGATCAGGATTCGGGGTGAACCGGATGACCGCAATGTCCGCCTCGGCATAAGAACCTATGAACTCCACGTTGGAATCCCTCGAAACATATTGATTGAAGTTGTAATCGTATTCTATTTCAAGACTTTCATGACCTTCGACCACATGATGGTTAGTGAACACATAATAACTGTCGTCATCGTTTTCCTTGTAGATGACGCCACTTCCGCTTCCGCCTTCATCCTCGTTTATATTGATGACACTGACCATGGACCCCCGGACGGATTCAGCCATGTCGGCGATGTTTATGCTGCTGGTGTCCTCCTCGACCCACCGGGCATGGAGGGTGGTATCTTGGGCGGGCATGGCATCTTCGGCAAAAAGCGTCGTGAACGCCTCATCGGCATACCATCCGATGAACTCCCTGCCGTTTTCAGACAGTGAAGGGTAATCGATGGTATCGCCATATTCGTACGTATCGGTATAGGTCCCTTCGTCACTGTCCGTATCGAAAGTGAGGTCATAGGCATTCCTCGAGTATTCGGCATAGACCGTCATGTCATCATCGACCTCGGTCGTCTCATCTTCCGACCATCCGCTGAAGGTGTGGCCTTCACGCTCCGGAGCACCGGGATGGGAGAACGACCCGCCATCAAGGACATACTGTACATCGATCATGGTTTCATTCTCTGTCTTGAATTTCACTGTGTTGGGATCGAACTCGATAGCCAGACGGTCTTCACTTCCAT
>JBKHIE010000104.1:0-4977 GCA_046538775.1 Candidatus Izemoplasmataceae bacterium | reverse complement strand
AATCCGCCATCCTGTCCTCATCCATGAACGACGACCTCGAGGTCCTCGACCTCTCGGAACATGTCGAACTGATCGACAAGGACCACGACCATCACCATCACGAAGAAGACGGTGACCATCACGAAGAAGATGGTGACCATCACAACGACCATGATGAAGACCATGACGGCCATGACGACGAAGACACCCATGACGACGAAGACGCCCATGGGGATGTCGACCCCCACATCTGGAACGACCCCCTGAACGCCATCGAGATGGTCGATGCGATTGAGTCGGCCCTTGAAGACATCGTGGATGAAGACGACCATGATGCCATCGTGCAAAACACGGACGCCTACACCCAGGAACTGATGACGTACCATGAAGACGTGCTTCATGTCCTCGAACATTCGAGCCACGATGTGATCATGCACGGCGGTCATAACGCGTTCGGGTATTTCGTGCGCCGCTACGACCTTGAGTATGTGACCCCTTACGAAGGCTTTTCCACCGACAGCGAACCGACGCCGGGCGCGATCAGCGACATGGTGGACACCATGAACGACCATGGGGTCGACACACTCTTCGCGGAGACCCTGATCGACCCGCGCGTCGCTGAGGCGATCAGCGAAGAGACCGGGGCGGAGATCCTCTATCTCCATAGCGCCGGCAATGTCTCAAAAGAGGCCTTTGAAGACGGTATCACTTTCATGGACATGATGCGCGAGAATCTTGAAACCTTCAAGGAAGGATTGGATTATGATGAGGAGTGAGCGCGAAGCCCTTGTCACTTTCAGGGATGTCGAAGTCCGTTACGGCTCATTCACCGCACTCAGCGGTGTGACCTTTGAAGTGCGTCCGCATGATTTCCTCGCGGTCGTGGGACCGAATGGAAGCGGCAAGAGCACCCTGATCAAGACATTGATGGGGATCAAGCGCGCCCATAAGGGTGAAGTGCGTAAGGCCGAGGGATTGAAAATCGGCTATGTGCCCCAGAACATTGTCTCGCATGACCGCATGTTTCCGGCGAATGTCGAAGAGGTCGTGGCGACCGGGCTCCTGATGGAGAAAAAGGGAAGGAAGACCCTGAGTGAAAGGGACCTCGAACGCATCAAGGATATTCTTGACTTCCTTGGCGTCGGGGGCTCTTGCAAGAAGCCGATCAGCGCCCTCTCCGGCGGCCAGCATCAGCGCGTCATGCTGGCGCGGGCCATGGTGAGCGATCCGGACATGCTTGTGCTGGATGAACCGACCAGCGCCCTCGATGTCCGGATGCGCAAGAAGTTCCTTGAAATGCTCAAACATCTGAAAGAGGCTCACGGTGTCACCATCATCCTGATCACCCACGACCTCGTGATGGCCAAAGACTATGTCAACCGGGTCCTCCATATGGACCACACCGTCCTTTATGACGGGGATGTCCGTGCGTACGATCCCACGACGCTGATCGGCCATGACGGCGAAACCCTCGGTGATTTCAAGAACGAAAAGGAAAGGAAGGGATTCCATGGATTGGCTGGAAACGCTTAGGCTGTCGTTTCATTACGGTTTTATGTGGAAGGCGCTTGTGGTCGGCGTCGCTGTCGCATTGAGCAGTGCGCTGATCGGGTCCCACCTCGTGCTCAACAAGTTCTCGATGATCGGTCACGGGCTCTCGCATGTGGCCTTTGCAGCGATCGCAATCGGGCTTTTCACATCCAATTCCCCGCTTTTATTTGCGGCGCCCGTGGTCATCGTCGTCTCCATCTTCATCCTGAAGCTGAACCATGCCACCAACCTCCCCGGCGATGCGGCGATCGGACTCACCGCATCGTTCTCGATTGCGCTTGGGACCGCCCTGGCGAGTCTTGGGGGCGGGTTCAACGTGGACCTCTACAGCTATCTTTTCGGAAGCATCCTCACGATACGCCAGATCGATGTCGTCTTCGCCATCGGCTTCTCCCTTATCGTGGTCGGGGTCATGTGGTATTTCTACCACGACTTCTTCAGCATGACCTTCGAAGAGGAATACGCCCGGGTGAGCGGTGTCAAGACCAGCCGTCTCAACACCTTGCTCGCCGTATTGACCGGCCTTACCATCGTGATCGGCATCCGCGCGATCGGGACGATGCTCATCAGCGCCTTCATCATCTTTCCCCCCGTGATCGTGATGCAGTTTACAAGAAGCTTCAAGGCGACGATGGTCGTCTCGGGCATTCTTTCGGTCCTTCTGGTCGTAAGCGGACTCTTCTTCAGTTTCATCTTCGACCTTCCCTCGGGGTCGACCATCGTGATGCTTTCGGGTTTTGTGTTTTTCATGGCTACGGTGTATAATGGAATTCAAAGATTAAGGCATGCTTAGGAGGCATTCATATGGCAACGACCCATGAAAAGTGGCTGGACGATAAAAACCTGAAAAAGACCAAACACCGTCTTCTCATACTCAGGATCCTCGAAGAGAGCGATGCGTTCCTTTCCGCCGAGGACATCTTCATGCGCGCCAAAGAAGAAGACACCGAGATCTCACTGTCCACCGTCTACAGGATCCTAGAGACGCTCAGTGAAAAAAACATTGTCAGTGCCGGAAGCGTGGAATTCTCCAAAAAGGTTCTTTATGAACTGGCGCACCAAAAGCACGGACACCGTCTTATCTGCCTGTCGTGCCATAAGGTCATCTACGTCGAGGACTGCCCTCTGGGTTCGTATGAAAACAAGGTGTCGAGGCATTACGGTTTTGACATCAGGAAGCACAAGCTCGACTTTTACGGCTATTGCAAGGAATGCCAGCAAGCGATGATGAACCAGGAAGTCTGAGATTCACGCACAAACATGTGAAATGAGCCACAAGGGTTGACCCATGCCCTTGTGGCTTTTAAAATGAAGCCAAACCTTTCGAAAGATGTGACACGATGAAAAATGCAGCCTTGTTGGTCATGATGGCACTGATGCTAACCAGTTTTACGGCATGCGATGAAGGGGAGACATCCGAGGATTCAACCACCGATGTACCGGGGGAAAGTGACGAGGAAAAAGCCGATATCGATGAGGATACGCTTGAGACCTTTTCTGAGATCCTTGAGGCCCTCGAGGCTTCGTTTGAAGATTGGGAGGGGAAACGGATGGTCAATACCATCCGGACGGCGGACCCCTTAAAAAGCGGGGAGATCGTCCATATAGAAACCATGGTTCAAGTGGATTCCGATGGCAACAGGCTCTATGCCGAAGTGTCGGACATCAGCGATGCCGGTAACCCCGTGCTGATGCATTACATCTACCTCGAGGATGAAACAGTCTATTGGTTTGAAAGCGCAGAGTCCAAACCCGGAATCGACAATGAAGACAGCTATGATAGGATGGAAGCGTCCGAAGTCCTTGGGGACCTGCCCGATATCGAGACCATGTTTCACCAGATGTTGCAGTTCTTCCCATCCGATCATTCAATCGCCAAGATGCAGGGCATGACGCTTCTGGATGTGTCACTCGACACCGATGAGGATTACGAAGACTATGAAGCGGATGTGAAAGTGATGATGCAATCATCCGATGACAACCGGCATGAAGAGGAATGGTCGCTTGAAGGCGGGAGGGATGAAGTCACCATTGAAATGCCCATTCCAACGCTTGGGACCGTCACTTTCGAAGAACGCAGGTTCGAAGAATCGTCATTTTCAATCGATAAGTCCCAGCACGAGGAAAACGAAGAAGAGCGTTCCAAATAAGCCACTTTCGGGTGGCTTTTTCAACGCGTTCGCCCTTGTCTTTTTCATGTGACATGGTATCATATTCTTAGTTGTCGATTTCTCCCGGGACGATAAAACACATTGTTCCAGGACGAGAATCGTCAATGACGAGCATCATGATTGCGCTACTGACCTTTCGAAGTCGATCTTTGAATTGATCCGCATCAAGCATCCGATGCCCGACGCTTTGCAAGAAGACCCTGAGGTCGCTTACAAGCGCATTTCTTCATTGGGTTGACCAAACGCACCATGGACAGGCTTCAACATCACTAATTCAATACAAGGAGTGCAGCTATGCGTGATCCTGACCTGCTTATCAGACTGACGTCCTACTATATGGCCGGCGCAATCATGATGTTCATCACGCTGGTCATCATGCACCGTTTTCACAAACGCGACTACCTTCAGGTTTGGGCCCTTTCCTGGATGGCTTTCATCATCGCCTACCTGATGCTCTACTTGGCGCTTCAATGGGATGCGACAGGGTATGTCTGGGTGTTTGGCCTCTTTGTCCTGGTCGCCGCCTTCCTGCAACAGCGCGGGATGTTCATGTTTGTGACAGCCTCCCACCCCTCTTCAAGGCACTATGCGTTCTTGGTGATGGTGGGTCTGTTTTTGACGGCATCCTATTTCGGGAACGTGACGGACGCAGGGATGATAAGCGTTTTCGCCCTCTCCGGCGTCCTTTATCTGGATGCCGGGCGCCTGTTCTTAAAAACCGGGCATCACCCTTTCGTCATCTACGGAGGCATCTTGATTGTCCATGCCTTGGTGATTGCGGCCTATCCTTTGCTTGCTGAGAGGACGGCGCATGCGGAAATCATCGACGCGTCATACATCCTAGCCGGCATGGCGGTCGCCCATGGCATGGTCGCGATGCATCTGATCGATGTCTTCGATACGGAACAGCGGCTTCAAGACAAACTTTACTATCTCAGTTTTCATGACCACATGACCGGGCTTAAGAACCGGGCATACCTCGAAAGTTTTCTTGATGCCCTGGATGCGAGCGACGAAGTGAATGCGACCATCATGATGAGCGACCTTGACACATTGAAGATCATCAATGACAAATACGGTCATCACGCGGGGGATGCCATGATCGTGCGTGCCAGCGAAGTCCTAAAGGATGTGGCGCATGAATCGGACCTCATTGTCCGCTATGGCGGCGATGAGTTTGTCGCTGTCTTCGCGAATCGCGACGATGCCGCCATGAAGCGCATTGAACGACAGATCCAAACACGCATCAAGCACGAAGTGATCAAGGACATTCCGC
>JBKHIE010000103.1:0-4992 GCA_046538775.1 Candidatus Izemoplasmataceae bacterium | reverse complement strand
GAACCTCAGCCTTCCAAGCTGATGATGACGGTTCGATTCCGTTCACCCGCTCCATCTTAATTTCGAGACACTTTCTTAGAAAGTGTTTTTTTTTATGCGATTTAAGCAATAAAAAAAGCCCCATTCAAGGGGCTGATGTCATTTCAGGGTGAGACTTGAAGACATGTCTGCGACCTTGGCAAGCGTCACATGCATGCTGCAGTAGCGGGTGGCGAGCTCCCAGGATTTCCTTAGTTGTTTCTCTTTCGCCTCATCCGCACCGCTCACGGTCACTTCGATGTGGACGGTCTTGAGGGTTGCCGGGACATCGTCGCGCTTGACGCCTTCGATGTCATAGTTGACACCATGAATCCCGATCTTCTTCTTGTCAAGAATGCTTTGGAAGGTGTGGTTCAAGCATGCGCCTAAGCCTCCAAGCACCATGTCGTATGCGGCAAGCGCTCCGTCTTCACCGCCTACTTTTGCTGAACCATGGGATCCGCTTAGGACTCCATTGGTCTGGTTGTCAAATACCATTTTCACATGGGTTGCCATTTTAACTTTGCTCCTTTAAATATTTTTTGTAACGTTCCCTGCTGTCTGCGATCAGCTTGTTGGCATGCGCCTTGTCATGAAAGTCCTTCACCAGGACCTTCTTGTTTTGCTGAAGGTCCTTGTAGGTTGCGAAGAAGTGCTTGATCTCCCTCAGGGTATGCTCCTGTATGTCGCTCAGCTCATGGATATGGGAAAACCGGGGGTCGTCCTCCATGACCGCGATGATCTTGTGGTCGGGTTCGTCGTTGTCGATCATGTCGAGCGAACCGATGACCCTGGCATCGACGATGCATCCCGGGAAGGTCTTGGTGCTGGCCATGATCAGGATATCCAGGGGGTCGTTGTCCTCGGCCAGGGTGTTTTCGATGTAGCCGTATTCCGCGGGGTAGGTCATCTGTGAGTAGAGGACGCGGTCGAGCTTGATGCGGTTTCGCTTCTTATCGATCTCATACTTGTTCTTGGTGCCCATCGGGATCTCGATGATGGCTTCGATGACTGTGTCCATGGTATTACCTCCAAAGGAATTGATCATAGTTCTTTTTTCATCATGCGATGTTCAATCATGGCGTCTAGAAAGAAATCGCCATACGCTTCATACCCAAGCGCTTCATAAAAGGGGATGACGTGCTTTTGGGCCCCGAGATACAAGGTCTTTAGGCCTTGGCGCCTGGCTTCCTCTTCTAAATCCTGCATGATCCTGGACCCGGCCTTTTCATGCCGGTGGTCTTTCAGGACGGCGACCCTTCCGACATGGTCGCCGGTGAGCCTGGCGGCTCCGATCGGGGCCTCATCCTTATAAAGGACGAACAGCGTCGCATCGTAGTCCTTGCCATCGAATTCCTCTTCCCAGTCAATCGCCTGTTCGATGATGAAGACTTCACCACGGATCCAGTAATGGTCGAGGACGGTTCTCTTGTCTTCGGCAATCACGGTTTTCATGATTCACGCTCCTACCAGATACATGATAATAGAGAATGCGCCTACTGTGAAGCAGTAAGCTGTAAAATATTTCAGGTTGCCTTTTTTAACGAGGTCGACAAAGAGCTTGAGTGCAAAGTATGTGAAGACGCCACTCACGATGAAACTCAGGATGAACCCCGAGGGCGGGTGGTCGAACGACCCGATGTTTATGCCTTCAAGGCCCATCGAGGCGATGCTGATCGGGATGTAGAGCATGAAGGAGAACTCGATGACCTTGGTTGCTTCAAGCTTTCGAAGCAGCCCTCCGACCACGGTTGTTCCGCTTCTTGAGATGCCCGGGACGAGTGCGAGGACTTGAAAAAGCCCGATGACGAGCGCGTCTTTGAACGCTATGTCGGTTTCCACATTCTCCGTGCTTTGCCTTTGGACGAACAGAAGAAAAGAGCCCGTCACAAAGAGGGCGATGCCGACGCTCATGAGATTCAGGAAGAACTCGGAAAGGAAATCATTCAGGAGAAGACCGGCAACCCCGGCGGGGATGATGCCGATCAGGATGGCGATGCCGTAGTCAAAATGGGGTCGGGCCGCCTTGTCGCGCTTGAAAAGGTAGTCGATGTTCCCTTTGACCAGGGTCCCTATCCTTTTCCTGAAAAGGATCACGACCGCGATCAGACTTGCGAAATTAAGCCAGACCTCAAGCAGATAGTCGACATTCGGCATGTTCATAAACGCCTGTGCGATGACCAAGTGGCCGCTTGAGGAGATGGGCAGTGGTTCCGTGATGCCTTGGAGGGCACCAAGGAAAAGGTATTTAAGCAATTCGATCAACGAGTTCATAACGACACCGCGCTTTCGCTTTCATATTTTCATATTATACCTTAAAACGTTTCAAAAATAAATGAACTGTGGTAAAATATGTGCGACCGGATAGGAGTGAATGCATCATGGACCTTAGCAATCTCGAGCTCAGCCATTACATCCTCATTTCAGCCCTAGCACTCATCATCGCCGGACTGCTCATCACCCTGATCACTTTCAAGAAGAAGCCGAAAGCCGTTGTCGATGTGAAAAGTCTTTATGAGTCCCTGAATGAAGGCGGTCTCGAATCCGTCACATTCACCCGCAACAAGATCAATGCGACGGTTGAACGGCCCCGGGATATCAACCTCGATGCCATCAAGGAAGCCGGAGCGGTCGGAGTGAATGTCGTGGGCAAGAAGATCAAGTTCTATTTTGAAAAAGAGAATGAGGCAGTATATCAGGCATTGCTTGAAACGATGAAGGAGAAATCCCAATGAGAAAAGAATTCGTCCTCTCGAACCAGGAGGGCCTTCACGCCCGTCCTGCAACGACGCTGGTCTCAAAGGCCAATCAGTTCAAAAGCGACATCACCATCACCTATGAAGATACCACCGTCGACCTCAAGTCCATCATGGGTGTTCTTTCCCTAGGCGCCGAACGCGGAAGCCTGGTTGTCATCGAAGCCAAGGGCGAGGATGAGATCGGGGCCATGGAAGCCATCACTGAGCACATCCGCCAGATGAACCTTCGCTAATGATCATCAACCCTTGAAATGGACTCCGGGATTCGACCCGGAGTGTTGTTCGAGGGTTTTTATATGACCAATATCCATGCGTGAACAAAATTTCTAGGAGGAAAACCATGCCAAGCCATATCGGTACAAAAGCCACCGGACTGAGAGCCCCCATCATCAAGGAAGGGGACGCCATCGACCGTTTGGTCGTAAACAGCCTGCGCGACGCCGTCGATGCGATGGACGACACATTGAAAGAAGACGACGTCATCGCCGTGAGCGAAGCGGTCGTCGCCCGCGCCGAAGGCAATTATGTCACCGTCGATGAAATCGCCAAGGACCTGGAAGGCGCCTTCGGCGGAACCAAGACGCTCGGGGTCCTCTTCCCCATCCTGAGCCGTAACCGTTTCTCGCTCATCCTAAAAGGGATCGCCCGCAGTATGGACCACATCCACCTGATGCTTTCCTACCCTTCCGACGAGGTCGGAAACCGTCTCGTAAGCGAGGAAAAACTGTTCGAACAGGGTGTGAATCCCTGGAGCGATGTCCTGGATGAAGCCACATTCAGGAACCATTTCGGCTACCAGAAACACCCCTTTACAGGGGTCGATTACATCGAGTTCTACAAGTCCCTCATCGAAGCGGAAGGCTGCACCGTCGATGTGCATTTTTCGAACAACCCGTCTTTCATCCTGGAACACACCGACCATGTGCTCACCTGTGACATCCATACCAGGACCATGACCAAAAGGCGGCTTCTGAAAGCGGGCGTCAAGATCGTCAAGAGTCTTGATGACCTGCTCAACGAACCCGTCAGCGGAAAAGGCTACAATCCGACCTACGGCCTTCTTGGCAGCAACAAGTCCACCGAAGAGCGCTTGAAGCTCTTCCCAAGGGACGGCTTCAAGACCGTGAAATCCATACAGAACGCCATCAAGGAAGCCTTCGGGATCGCGCCCGAGGTCATGATCTACGGGGATGGCGCCTTCAAGGATCCAATCGGCGGCATCTGGGAGCTGGCAGACCCCGTGGTGTCCCCCGGATACACCGAAGGGCTTGAAGGGGCTCCGAACGAGCTCAAGCTGAAATACATCGCCGACAACGAACTTGCCGGGTTGCAAGGCGAAGCCCTTGAAGATGCCATGAAGGAGAAAATCCGGACGAAGGATGGAACCCTGAAAGGCCGCATGGCCTCCCAGGGGACCACGCCGAGACGGTATGTCGATCTGATCGGATCCCTTTGCGATCTGGTCTCAGGAAGCGGGGACAAGGGCACTCCGATCGTCTGGATCCAGAACTATTTCAAGAACTATGCCGACTGACCATTAAAAAATGCCGTCCCCTCAGGGCGGCATTTTTAAAAGAGCGTCATTTGGGTCGTCTTTCTTAATTCAAACAAGGCATCGATGGCTTCATGCCGGTAGAGCATTCCGTAGGCCTCGCATGATTCCCTGAATGCTTTCCAGAGTTCTTCGGACCGCGGGGAATCGCAGATGTACTTATTCCCATACGTCTTGATGTAGCGATCTTTAAGCGTGGGATAGTGTTTATCAAGGGCTTGATAGAAATAGTCCCTGCTGCCTTCGCGCATGGTGGTGCCCATGCCGAAGACGCGGATGAAGGTGACACCGGCCGCCTTGGCCTTTTTGACGATCAGCCGGACGGCATCGGGGGTGTCTGTGATGAATGGAAGGATAGGGGTCATCCAGATGCCGGTGGTCATGCCCTGGTCGCTGAACGCTTTCAATGTCTCAAAACGTTTTGAAGGTAAAGTCACTCGCGGTTCGATGATCCTGGCAATGGCATCATACGGGGTGGTCACCGTGAACTGGACGATGGCCTTGGCCCTTTGGTGGATGGCCTTGTAAAGGTCCATGTCCCGCAAGATCATCGCGCTTTTGGTGAGGACACTGATGCCATGGGCATGGTCATGGATGGCCTTCAGGGCCTGTTTCATGAGGCCGAGGTCCTTTTCCATGTGGACATAGGGGTCGCTCATGCCG
>JBKHIE010000102.1:0-4995 GCA_046538775.1 Candidatus Izemoplasmataceae bacterium | reverse complement strand
CCCCTCATTCGCGGCAATGAACACCTCTTCAAGGCTGTCCTGATAGAAAATCCCGCTGTTTTCCGTCTCCAGACCGTCGGGGACCCCCTTGATGACGCCTACAACCTCCAAGGGTATCCCGTTTTGATAGCTTTCATCATCCACGTTCTTCTCGATGGTCATGGATGTCTGGTTGAAGTCGAAATCGATGTCATCGTTGTTTGCGACACGGAGGTCTAGCCCCACGACCGCTTCAAACGCAATGGTCTTTTCAGCGGGATCGACACCCAGGAACTCAAGGATATCCTCATCGATCCGGTTCAGCACATCGACGACGATGACGACTTCATCGGACGATTCCGGATAGCGCCCCGCTTCGAGCGAATACTGCCCTTCAAGGTAGGCGGGACTGTTGGAGAGGGGGCGAAAGCGGATGTTTTTGTCCAGGGAGGTCTCGATGCCGCTATCGTTATCACGCATGAAAAGCATGTCCACCCCATAGGTGTATTGGATGCTGTTGATGAGGTCGCTCTCGATGGCGTTCACATAATCGATGTAATCCTCATCGATGGTGTTGATATGGTCGTAGCGGTCGCCTTCGCCCAAGGGGTCGAAATCGGTCGAGGGGTTGTAGGCGTCATCATTGACGCCCAGTGGCGGGCCGCCTCTGAATTCCATCGGGAATTCGCTGATGGTGATGGGAAGCGTGGAGAGGGTCTCCCTTTCCAAACGGTTGATCTCCTGTCCGAACCCGTTCCCGATCGCAAGGACCAAGGCGATGCCGATGATGCCGATACTGCCCGCAAACGCCGTGATCAGTGTCCGGGTGAACTTCGATTTCAAGTTGTTGAAAGAAAGCTTGAGGGCGGTGGTGAAAGCCATGGACGTATCTTTCGGGGTATACCCGCGCACCTTATGTTTCACAGATGTTTCACGGGTGTCCGATAGGACGCTTCCGTCTTTTAGTTCAATGATCCGGTTGGCGTAATGCTGCGCAATCTCCTCGTTATGGGTGACCATGATGACCAGTTTTTCGTCCGAGATCTCCCGGATGAGCTCCATGACTTCCTCGCCCGTATTGGAATCCAGCGCCCCCGTCGGTTCATCCGCAAGGATGATGTCGGGGTCGTTGACAAGGGCGCGTGCGATGGCAACCCTTTGTTTTTGGCCGCTCGATAGTTGGTAAGGGTGCTTGTGAAACTGATCGGACAGCCCTACGCGTCTCAAAACCTCTTTGGATTTGGACTTGCGTGCCTCACGGGAGACACCCGAGAGGGTCATGCCGAGTTCGACATTCTCAAGAATCGTGATGTGTCCGATCAGATTGTAAGTCTGGAAGACAAAACCGATGCTATGGTTCCGATACGTGTCCCAGTCGGATTCCTTGAACGCTTCTGTGGACTTGCCGTTAATGACAAGGTCGCCACTGGTATACCGGTCAAGACCGCCTATGATATTGAGAAGGGTGGTCTTGCCACAGCCAGAAGGCCCGAGCACCGCGACAAACTCGTATGAATCAAAGGAAAGTGAAACCCGGTCGAGCGCCTTGGTCTCGACCGTTCCGTTCGTATAGATCTTGGAGATAGCCTTCAAATCGAGCATGGTGTCCCCCTCCCACATATCTTTGTAAATATATTGTACTCCTTTATCGGTTTTAATCAACCCAGATATTGTTTTGTGATGAAAAATGAATATGGTATAATGATATAAAGCAATAGAGCAAAGAAGTGAAAGGGGATAACCATGGCGCATTCACTCAAGAATCCGGATACAGATGAACTATTCAGACATATGCTTAAGCTAAAGACCATCGAAGACCTTTATGATTTCTTCGAGGACATCGCCACCATCCAGGAAATCCACGAACTGTCGCTTCGGTTCAAGGTCGCCAAACTGCTTTATGAAGGGGCGACGTATGCCGAAGTCGAAAGACAGACCCGCGCAAGCGCCACTACGATCAGCCGGGTCAGCAAGAGTTTGAACTATGGCGCCGGAGGATACAAGAAGGTGCTTGAAAGTCCAGAGGACCATTAATGGCGTCATGTATTTCACGGTAGGCATTTACTTAGTAAGTGCCTATTTTTTATACTTACGCGTGAAAAAGCTTTCACGAACTTTTCCTGCTTTTATACTTTACAGCAGTAGAGTATTGTAGTAGTATGGTCCTCGAGGTGATGCATTATGAAAAAAATACTGACACTTACAACCGCAGTATTATTGACCCTTGCCCTTTCGGCATGTGGGGAAGAATCAACAGAGGACAACTCCTTGGACAAGGTAAAAGAAGAAGGCGTGCTAGTCATGGGACTGGACGCGACATTCGCACCCATGGGCTTCACGGACGATGATGACGACATCGTCGGCTACGATGTCGACCTTGCGAAAGAGGTCGCAGACCGGATGGGCGTCGAACTCGAACTTCAACCGATCGACTGGAACGCCAAGGTCCTGGAACTTGATACTGAAAACATCGATATCGTTTGGAACGGTTTCACCATTACCGATGAACGGGCTGAAAAGGTCCTCTTTTCAGACCCGTATATGAACAACCGGCAAATCGTGATGACCCAGGACAATTCCATTGAAACGATCGACGACCTTGAGGGGCTCAATGTCGGTGTCCAGATGCAAAGCAGTGGTCAAAGCGCGCTTGAAAAGAGCGACGTCTACGATGATTTGGAAGAAGTCACGAAGTTCGACACCTACGATCTCGCCCTTGAGGACCTGAAGAGCGAACGCATCGACGCCGTCGTCATCGATGAGGTCATGGGGCGTTATGTGAACACCCGGCAAGGCGACGTCTATTCAATCCCTGATTTCTCGCTTGGAGACGAGGAATACGGCATCGGTTTCCGTCTTGGCGATGAAGCCTTGAAAGAGGAAATCGAATCCATCCTGGAAGCGATGAAGGAAGACGGGACCGGCGCGGACATCGCCCGCGAGTGGTTTGATGAAGACGTCTTCATGAAGTGATTTCCATGACATATTTCCTCGATATCCTGCCTTTCTTGCTTGAAGGGCTACGCGTCACGCTCAAGATCATGGGTGTGACGCTTGTCCTGTCTATTCCCTTAGGGTTCCTTCTGGCGTTTCTAAGACATAACGGCATCAGGATCATAGTCTTTTTGATCGATGCCTACACCTGGCTCTTCAGAGGGACGCCGCTCCTTTTGCAACTGTTCTTTTTCATGTACGGACTTCCCTTCTTAGGGATTGTCCTCTCCCGTCCCATGGCCGCATACATGACGTTCGTGCTGAACTACGGGGCCTATTTCACAGAAATCTTCCGGGGCGGGATCGACTCGATCGACAAGGGTCAGTTCGAAGCCGCGAAAGTGCTCAACATCCCAAAAACGGTCCAAATCCGGAAAATCATCGTGCCACAGGTCTTCAAGCGCACGCTTCCGACCGTGGCCAACGAGACCATCACATTGCTTAAGGATACCGCGCTCGTCTCGACCATCGCGCTCGGTGAGATGCTCAGGAACGCCCGAGAGATCGTGGCCCGCGACCTCAGGGCGGAACCGTTCTTCCTGGCGGCGCTGATCTATCTGTCCATCACATTCATCCTCGTGATGACGTTCAAGAAGATCGAGAAGAAAGTCGGGGTGTTCAACTGATGCAAACACTCAGAATCGAGCATGTGACCAAGGCGTATGGTGACCACAAGGCCCTTGACGATGTGACGCTCTCCCTTAAGAAAGGGGAGGTGCTTTCCATCATCGGTCCCTCAGGAAGCGGCAAGACCAGCCTGCTAAGGATGGTCGCCAACCTCGAGACCATCGATGAAGGACGGATTCTTCTTGACGATGAACCGATCACCTGGGCCAACACCGTTTCAAGGACCCATCCCAGAATCGGCTTTGTCTTCCAGAATTTCAACCTGTTCTTGAACCTCAACGTGATGGACAACATCACGCTTGGGCTTATCCATACCAAGGGATACTCGAAAAAAGAAGCGGAAGACAAAGCGCTCGAGCTTCTTAGGCAGTTCTCCCTTGAATCGAAAAAAGACCGGTATGTAAGCGACCTCTCAGGTGGTGAGAAACAACGCATCGCCATCATCCGGGCGCTGGCTTTGGACCCTGAGATCCTCTTGTTCGATGAACCCACAAGCGCCCTTGACCCTGAAAACGTCAAAGAGGTCCAGGATGCGATCAAGCTTCTCACAGACCGATCCATCACCATCGTGCTTGTGACCCATGAAGTGCGTTTCGCCCAGCAAGTCGCAGATCGACTTGCGTTCATGGATGAAGGCCGGCTGATCATCGAAGGCCCTACAGAATCGGTCCTGAAGAAACAGCCCGAACGTCTCAGGAACTTTCTGAATGCCCTCGCCCATTAATCGAAAAGAGGCTTGAAGCCTCTTTTTAATTCCATAGAAATGAAAACGTTTTTAATATTGGTTTCTATTTGTCAATCCAGTACAAGGGTTTACATTTGTGCTATAATGGTAATGAAATCATAATAGGAGGAATTTTTTTATGCGCACATTTAGAAGAGTGATTTTTGCTATGCTTATGGTAGTGGGGATGTTTGCAGCAGCGAATGTCAATTTGCATGCTGAAACTGCAGAAGAACTCATTGTTCACTACTTTCGTTATGATGATGATTATAGCGAGTATGATACATTATGGCTTTGGCCATATGAACCGGATTCTGAAAGCGGAAACGAATATGTCTTTGATGAGGAAGATGATTACGGGGTCAAACAGACCATTGATTTATCTGAGACAAACCTTTATGAAAGTACAACCATCGGTCTTATAATGTACACAGGAGACTGGGATGAACCACAAGATGTTTCGGGTGATCGATATGTCGACATGACGAACCCTAATTCAGACGGTGAAGTTCATGTTTATCTCGTTCAGGGAGAAGAAACCATCTACTATGAGGAATCTGAAGCCAATACATCGCACCGTATTCTGTCCTCCTCCCTCCAAGATGAATCCACAGTCGATTTTTCTGCGACCACGGATGCGGACGCTGAAGATGTCAGTGTCAATGAAGATG
>JBKHIE010000101.1:0-5035 GCA_046538775.1 Candidatus Izemoplasmataceae bacterium | reverse complement strand
CTCTTTAACGTGAACTATGCGAACGTTCAGGCCCATTCGGGGTCGACCGCGAACATGGCCGCGTACCGCTCGCTTTTAGAGAACGGGGATACCGTCCTAGGCATGAGCCTCGACCATGGCGGGCACCTGACCCATGGCCATCCCCTTAATTTCAGCGGCATCGACTACACCTTCCACAGTTACGGGGTGGACCCGGAGAGTGAAACCATCGACTATGACGCCCTTTTGAAACAGGCCAAGGAAATAAAGCCCAAGCTCATAGTGGCCGGGGCGAGCGCTTATCCGAGAGCCATTGATTTCAAGCGTTTCAGAGAGATCGCCGATGAGGTCGGCGCGTATCTCATGGTCGACATGGCCCATATCGCCGGCCTGGTCGCGACCGGGCATCACATGAACCCCTGCGATTACGCCGATGTGGTCACTTCCACCACGCACAAGACATTAAGAGGCCCAAGGGGCGGTCTTATCCTCACCAACGACAAGGAACTCTACAAGAAGATCAACAAGACCGTATTCCCCGGAATCCAGGGCGGTCCCCTCATGCACATCATTGCGGCGAAGGCCGCCGCATTCAAAGAAGCCCTTCATAAGGATTTCAAGGTCTATCAGAGCCAGGTGATCACCAATGCGAGCGCCCTCGCAGATGAGCTTTCCCGACTCGGTTTCAACGTGATCAGCGGCGGAACGGACAATCACCTTGTATTGGTCGAAGTCAAACAACTGACCAACCTGACGGGTAAAGAGGCTGAAAAAATCCTTGAAGATGTGCACATCACCTGCAACAAGAACACCGTTCCGAACGACACGGAAAAACCGTTTATCACCAGCGGCATCCGCCTCGGAACCCCGGCACTCACCACCAGGGGATTCGATGAAGAATCGATGCGTGAAGTAGCCAGACTCATCTACGATACACTGATGAATCCGGAAAATGAAGCGGTCTTGGATGAAGTCAAACGCAAAGTCCGGGAACTGACCAACGAGTTTCCACTCTATCGATGAATGGGCGACGGGAGACCGTCGCCTTTTTCATCGTCAAACGCTTACATGCAAATTTTCTTGAAGTGGACCTCGGGACTGCCCTATAATTAATGTATGAACCTGAAAGGGGACGAAGGTATGACGCTCATGACCAAGAAAGAGATTCTTGAAGACGCACAAGCGAAAGAAGTCAAATATGTGAGGCTTTGTTTCACGGACATCCATGGCATCATCAAAAACGTTGAAATACCTGTGGACGGCTTGCCTGAGGCGCTTGATAACAAGACCATGTTCGATGGGTCCTCAGTCGATGGGTTCTCCCGGATCGACGAGACCGACATGTATCTTTACCCCGACCATAACACTTGGCTGGTCCTTCCGTGGGAAAACACGGAGTACGGCAATGTCGCACGGTTGATCTGCGATGTGCACCTGCCGGATGGAACGCCATTCATCGGGGATTCGAGGGTACGTCTGAAACAGAACATCGCCTATATGGAATCCATGGGGTTCAAGAATATGAAAGTGGGCGTGGAGCCCGAATTCTTCCTTTTCCAACAGGACGATAAAGGCGATGTAACCCTGAGCTTCAACGACCGTGGAGGGTATTTCGATTTGGGACCTGTGGATGCGGGCGAAGACTGCCGGCGGGACATCGTGCTGGAACTTCAGAAACTCGGGTTTACCATGGAAGCTTCGCATCATGAGGTCTCACCTTCACAACATGAAATCAACTTTGAATTCAACGATGCCCTCGAGGCCGCGGATAAACTTCAGACATTCAAGCTGGTGGTGCGCAATGTGGCCAAGCGGCACAATCTTCATGCGACGTTCATGCCCAAGCCGATCGAAGGGGTGAATGGTTCGGGGATGCATACCAACTGTTCCTTGACCGACAAGGATGACAACAACGTCTTCTACGACCCTGAAGGGGAAAACGGGCTAAGCAACACCGCCAGACAATGGATCGGCGGAATCATGGCCCATGCCCGGGGATTCACAGCCATCACCAATCCGATTGTCAACTCCTACAAACGTCTGATTCCGGGATTTGAAGCCCCGACTTACATCTCCTGGAGCGACAACAACCGTTCGGTCATGATCCGGGTCCCTAACGTAAAGGGCAAGAAGACACGGACGGAAATCAGAAGCGTCGACCCGACAGCCAACCCCTATCTTGCGTTTTCTGTGATCCTAAGAAGCGGGCTTGACGGCATCGAGAAGAACCTCAATGAGACAAAACCCATCCGTATGAACCTATACGCGCTCACCCGCGATGCGCGTGAAGAGATGGGCATCAAGAATCTTCCCGGGTCCCTCAAGGACGCCCTCAAGGAACTAAGGAAAGATGAACTTATCAAAGACGCCCTTGGCCCTCATATCTACGAACGTTTCATCAGCGCAAAGTTCGCCGAGTGGGACGACTACAAAGCCCGTGTATCAAAATGGGAACGCGACCAATACCTCAAAACCTTCTAACAGAGAAAAGCGACCGCTCATCTGGTTGAGCGGTCGCTTTTTAAATGCTTATCCGGCGGGTCAAGCCGGGCTCGTGATCGATCGTCATTTGGTCTTCAATTCTTGAATCAGGGCTTTGATGTTCTTTTCATTGAACTGATACTTGGTTTTGCAAAAATGGCAGACGGTCTCAATGTGTCCGTCTTCATCCAGGAGTTTCTGGAGTTCTTCTTGTCCCAGTGAAAGAAGGCCCCGTTCGAATTTCTCCCTGCTGCAATCGCAGCGGTACTGGACCGGCATCGTGTGCAAAATCCTATGGTCGCCTTCGGTGATGGTCTCGATGATGGCTTCAGGAGACATTCCCTCTTCAAGCATCTCAGTCATGCTGGGAATCCGCTTGAGGCGTTCTTCAATCCTGGTCAGGGTCTCTTCAGGGCATCCCGGCATCCGTTGAAGGATGAACCCGCCCGCATGGGCGATGGCGTTGTCGGTATTGACCTTGACGCCCAGGGCCACGACGGAAGGGATCTGTTCGCTTGCCGTGAAATAATAGGCCAGGTCTTCTGCGATCTCTCCGGATTGGAGTTCGACACCGCTTGTGAACGTGTCCCTTACACGGATATCCTTTGTGACGCTCATCCGGCCGTTTCCGACCGCTTGTGCGACATTGAGCTTCCCGGTTTCGTGGTATTGGAGGAACAC
Organism: Candidatus Izemoplasmataceae bacterium; assembly: GCA_046538775.1. Taxonomy (GTDB): domain Bacteria; phylum Bacillota_I; class Bacilli_A; order Izemoplasmatales; family Izemoplasmataceae; genus M55B118. Next base: position 1,894 of record JBKHIE010000101.1, on the reverse strand, counting down.
TTGTGGGTTGCCCACATAACCGCGGACGTTTCCCAGGGCATCGGTCGTTGTGACCATGCCTTCCAAGGGACCGTCGCCTTGGACACGGATGGTCAGTTCGTCGCCCTTGTTGTACATCGCGCCCATGATGACACTGCCGGTGAGCAACCTGCCAAGGGCGGCGGACGCGGTGGGCCAGAGTCCGTGAATCTTTTGGGCTTCATATACGGTCTCGGTACTGTTCACAGCATATATCCGTACTTTTCCGTCAAATGCATAGGCTTTAGCCATATAATCTCTCATAGTATCACCGAAGCCATTATAGCACGCAAATCCATAAATCCCAAGCGTTGCAAATCATTGGGCTTTATGGCACAATAACGGTATTCAAGGAGGAATCATCATGCTTAAGATCGGCAACAAAACCTACAATTCCCAAATCGTCGTGGCGCCCATGGCAGGTGTCACCGATGGCGCGTTCCGTACGATTCTGGCGGAAATGAGCCCTTCGCTCATCTATACAGAGATGGTCTCAAGCGACGCCATCTACTATGGCAATGAAAAGACCCTCGACATGCTTAAGATCGGGGAACACGAGAAGACTATAGCCTTGCAGATCTTCGGGGCGAAAGTGGACATGGTCCGATTCGCCACCCAATATGTCAGTGATCACACAGCGGTCGATACGATCGATCTGAACATGGGATGCCCGGTGCCCAAGGTCGTCAAGACCGGTGCTGGTTCCGCCCTCATGCAAAACGAGGAACACGCCGTTTCCCTTGTCAGGGCCATGGTCGACGTCACGGACAAACCGGTGACCGTCAAGATCAGAAGCGGATGGGACAAACAGCATATCAACGCGGTATCCCTTGCGAAGAAGCTTGAAGCGGCCGGCGCCAAGGCCATTGCGATCCACGGCAGAACCCGGGTCCAGATGTACCGGAAATATGCCGATTGGGACATCATCCGTCAAGTGAAGGAGGCCCTGGACATTCCGGTCATCGGGAATGGCGACGTAAAAACCCCTGAAGATGCGCTCAACATGATCAAGACCACCGGTGTGGACGCGGTGATGGTGGGCCGTGCCCTACAGGGGAACCCCTGGCTGCTGCGTCAGATGGATGAGTATCTCAAGACCGGCACCTACTCAGACGATGTGTCGTCCGAGGACAGGATTGCCATGATCAAGCGCCACACCGACCTCCTGATTGATGAAAAAGGGGAAAAGGTGGCATTGCTCGAAATGCGCACCCATGCCGCATGGTATTTGAAAGGCGTGCCCCATGCGGCTACGTACCGAAGAAAGTTATCCACTTCGCAGACGAAAGCCGAGCTTTTCGAAGCGTTGGAGGACTTGAAAAAGACACTCACTATCGAATAAAACACCCCTCCAATCAATGGAGGGGGTTTTTAATTAAGGTCGTAATCAAGCCGTTTCCCGGTTTTAAGCCAAATAATCCTTCAAGTGGTTCCTGAGGGCTTTTGAGACCCTGGCCTTGATTCTGACGGAGCTCTCTTCGTAGGAGGTGTCCAGCACTTCACCGAATTCATTGACCGTATGCACGACTTCTCCGTTTTTCTGAGGAATCTTGAACACGACAATGCGGTCATCTTTGAAAAGTCTGTCATTCAGGACGTCGACCAGGGTGTCGATGTTCTCTTCGGTCTTGAGCGATACTTTGACTGAAGGCGAGAAGGATGGCGGCGGGACGGCGTTGACGAGGTCGATCTTGTTGAAGACATACAAGGTGTCGATTTCCGATACGCCGAGTTCGTTCAATACCGATTCAGTGGTCTCGATCTGATCGAGGTAGTAAGGATGCGAGAAATCGACGACGTGAAGCAATAAATCCGCTTCCTTGATCTCTTCCAAGGTCGATTTGAAGGATTCAACCAGTTCATGGGGGAGATTCGA
>JBKHIE010000100.1:0-5089 GCA_046538775.1 Candidatus Izemoplasmataceae bacterium | reverse complement strand
ATCAAGGGCACCGTTCAGATGTGGAAGCACTTTTCCTACCGCGGCTGCGGCGCCTGTAGAGGTCGGGATGATGTTCGCTGCAGCGGCACGGCCACGACGGGCATAGATGCCTTTTGCGTGCGGTGCATCAAGGGTGTTCTGGTCGTTGGTGTAAGAGTGGGCGGTGGTCATGAAGCCTTTCTTGACACCGAAGTTGTCATCAAGGACCTTGACAACCGGAACCAGACAGTTCGTGGTGCATGAAGCGCCACTGACGACTTGTTCGCTACCGTCGAGGTCGGTGTGGTTGACGTTGTAGACGATGGTCTTGAGGTCACCTTTGGCAGGTGCGCTGATCATGACTTTCTTGGCGCCTGCATTGATGTGTTTCATCGCGGTGTCCTTCTTGGTGAAGATACCGGTACATTCAAGGACGACATCGACCCCGAGGTCTTTCCAAGGCAGGTCTTCTGGGTCCCTCTCGGCGTAGACACGGATTTCCTTACCGTCCACTACGATGGAGTCCTCAGTGTTCGTGATCGAATTTTCCTTGTAACGACCTTGGGCTGTGTCGTATTTAAGTAAATACGCAAGTGTTTCCGCATCGGTGAGATCATTGAGCGCGACGATTTCATAATCGTCATTTTCATTCATGAGACGGAATGCGAGCCGTCCGATTCTTCCAAATCCATTGATAGCAACTTTTACTGACATTTGAATGCCTCCTAAGGGTTTAATTTTCATTCACTTGTATTATAACAATTCCCGCTGCAAAAACAAATGGATTGACCCATTTAAAAACGTTTTCAGCTCTTTTGAACGACCAAGAAAAAGCCCGACACAATGGTCGGGCTTCACGTTTTATCCGCTGTTTTCGTCCTGTTTTTCCTCCCTGAGTTCCTTGAAATAGGTTTCAAGAGCGCTCAGGTAATCGCAGTCCTCGTCCTGTTTCTCACAGGAAGTGCACATGATGATTTCACGCAGACGTTTCGGGATGAACGTGCGGATCTCATCTTCATTGTATCCGACTTGCATCTTATTGTCCTCAAGGATGATGGGACGTCTTAGGACGCTCGGATTTTCAATGATGAAATTCGTCAGTTCATTCAGTGTCATCTCTTCAAGATCGAGGTTGTTGTCCTGGAAAACCTTGGACCGTGTTGAAATGATGTCTTCAAACCCACCTTCGGTATTCTTAAGCATGTTCATGATGTCGTCCCGGGTGAGCTTGACATTGAAGATGTTCTTTTCGCGGAACTCAATGCGGTGTTCCTTGAACCATTTTTTTGCTTTACGGCAGGAAGAGCAGCTTGGGGTGGTGTACATTTGTATCATAGTGAAGACCTCCTTATGAACAAGGGTCGGATTTATATCGGATGGAACATTCATAGCAATTAGTGTTACAAGTCGATTATAACATAGATTATAAAAAATATGAATAAGTTTCAGTCTTTTTTTCATGTAAATGCTTGCAGGAAAATGCATGCATTCATTTGAGGCATATGCTATAATGACTGAGACAATATTATAACAAATGGAGGCTCATTTATGAAGTGGAATTTGAAACATTTATATGAAAATCTCGATGACTGGAATAAAGATCTCAAACGCGTCAAGGAAATTATCGGGGTTCTTCCTGATTTCAAAGGTAGGCTCGGTGACTATGAAGCATTCAAAGAATACTATGATCTCGAACGCGAAGTCTCAGTCAAATTGAACAAGCTCTATCAGTACGCCCATCTGAAAAGCGACCTGAACAAAAAGGACGTTGAAAACAGTGCGCGGGTCCAGACCATGTCCGCCGTCGTGAGTGAATACCAACAGGCGACCTCTTTCGAGTCCCCTGAAATTCTAACCCTTGGCGAGGAAAAAGTCAACGCCTTCCTGGAAAAAGACGAAGCCCTCAAGGACTTCAAATTCCCCCTTAAGAAGCTTTTCCATCAAAGCCAGCACATCCTTGATGCGAAAAGGGAAAGCCTGCTTGCCAACTTCAGCGAACTAAGCGGTCAGGGCAGCAACCTTCATGGCGCCCTTGCCGTCGCGGACAACAGCCCCAAGGAAGTCACGCTGAGTGATGGCAGCACCGTCGCCGTCACCAACGGCAACTTCCGTTCGTTGATCGCAGACGCCAAGACCGCAGAGGACCGGGAAAAGATCTTCCGTGCCGTCTTTGATCATTACGAGGCTCACAAGCATACCTATGCCGAAATCTACAACACGGTCCTCAAGTCCAATGTCGCCACCATGAAAAGCCGGAATTATGATTCCACCCTCGAAGCCGCGCTGCATCACAACGCCATCGACCCGGTCGTCTACCACAACCTGGTGGACACCGCCAAGGAAAGCACCAACCTCCTAAAACGTTACTACGCGATCCGCAAAGAAGCCCTGGGCCTTGAAAAGCACCACACCTACGACCGCTTCATCCCGCTCGCTGAAAGCAGTTCGAAATTCGAGTATGAAGAAGCCAAGAAGCTCTTCTTCGACGCCATCGACCATCTGGACGACGACTTCAAGGAAAAAGCCAAGGATGCCCTTAAAGAAGGGTTTGTCGATGTCTATGAACAAGACGGCAAACAGACCGGGGCCTATTCATCAAGTTCCCTGAATGAACATCCCTATATCCTGCTGAACTTCGACAAGACCCTCGGCGACGTCTTCACCGTCGCGCATGAAGGCGGGCATTCCATGCATTCGCTCTTCGCCGGTGAACACCAGCCCGAACCGACCCAGAACTACACCATCTTCGTAGCGGAGATCGCATCCACGTTCAATGAGCATCTTCTGCTCGATCACTTCATCAACAACAACAAAGGGACGAAAGAAGACAAGATCCAGCTTCTCCAGCAGTCGATCGACGACATCGCGGCGACTTTCTACCGTCAGACCCTGTTTGCGGCCTATGAACTCAAAGCGCACGAAATGGCAGAGGCAGGAACACCGATCACCTATGAATCCCTGTCACAGATCATGATCGACCTATACAAGGAGTTCTATGACATCGACATCCGGGAGGAAGGGCCCAAACCCTACGTATGGGCCTACATCCCCCACTTCTTCTTCGCACCCTACTATGTCTATCAATACGCAACCAGCTTTGCGGCGAGTCTCAAGCTCTACGAGATGGTCAAGGAAGACCCGAGCAACATCCAGAACCACATGGACCTCCTCAAGAGCGGTGGCGACGATTTCCCCATGAACCAGACCCGTCGTGCAGGCCTCGACCTCACCGACAAGGAGACCTTCAGAGCCGTCACCAAACGTCTAAAGACACTTCTTGACGAACTTGAGCTTGCACTTAAGGAATAATCTGATACACTATAAGTAATCCATGAACACGTTGAGAAGGACGGTCATGACACCTGAAGCGAGTCCGGGACGGTGAAAGCCGGACACAAGTCATGCCCTGGCCCTTCGAGTGACGCCAATCCCGTCCGTTTCCCGCGTTAAGGGCATAAAGCGCCGGTTATCCGGAAGCAAGGTGGCACCGCGGACACTCCGCCCTTGATTGATTTCAATCAAGGGCGTTTTCTATTCCCTTTGAAAGGAGCAACCCCCATGAAACAAAAAACCATCGTCTCGGGCATCCAGCCCACAGGCACCTTGAACATCGGCACCTACCTCGGCAGCATCAAGAACTTCGTCAGACTCCAGGAGACCTATACCGACCATCACTTCTTCCTTTTCATCGCCGACCTCCACGCGATCACCATCCCGAGGGACCGCTTGAAACTGCGAAAGACCATCAAGGAACTCGCGGCCCTCTATCTCGCGTGCGGATTAAAAAGGGAACGCCTGTCCCTATTCATCCAATCGGAGGTACGGGCCCACTCCCACATGGCCTACCTCCTCCAGTGCTTCACCTACATCGGTGAGCTTGAACGGATGACCCAGTTCAAGGACAAGGCCCAAAAACAGACCGGCGGCGTGAGCGCTTCCCTTTTCACCTACCCCTCCTTGATGGCCGGCGACATCCTTCTTTACGATGCGGAGTACGTCCCCGTAGGCGAAGACCAGAAACAGCACCTCGAGCTCACCAGGAACATCGCCGAACGCGTCAACAACCGTTTCGGAGACTTCTTCACCGTCCCGAAACCGCTCATCCCGAAAGTCGGGGCCCGGATCATGAGCCTCAGTGAACCCACCAGCAAGATGAGCAAGTCCGATGAGAACGTCAAGTCGCGCATCCTCCTGCTCGATGATGAGAGCATCATCCGTAAACGCATAAAAAGCGCCGTGACCGACAGTGAAGGGATCATCCGTTTCGACAAGGAAAAGAAACCCGGCATCTCGAACCTCATGACCATCATGGGCGCGATCACCGGCGAGTCGATGGATACCATCGAAGACCGGTACAAGGATGAGACATCCTACAAGTCCTTCAAGGACGACCTTGCGGAACTCGTCGTCTCAGAACTGAAACCGATACAGGAACGTTACCGGGAACTCATCGGGTCCGACGAACTCGATGCCATCCTCGATGAAGGCGCTAAAGAAGCTTCAAGCATCGCCGAGAAAAAAGCCCGCAAGCTCGACCATAAGCTCGGCCTCGGACGCAAAAGGCGCTGACATGCGGACCATCGAGGCCAGATCCATCATCCAGCCGAGCGGGAACTTCAACCTCCTAAGAGGATGCACCCACGGATGCATCTACTGCGATTCGAGGAGCACGTGCTATGATGTCGGACCGTTTGAAGACATCGCCATCAAGAAGGACGCAATCGAGACCCTGACCCTCGAACTTGCCCGCATGAAGACGAAGAAGATCCTCAGGACCGGCGGCATGAGCGACCCTTATGTCCACATTGAAAAGGACCTCGGACTCATGAAAAAGGCCCTGAAGGCCATTCATGACCACGCTCAGGGCATCAGTGTCCTCACTAAAAGCTCGATGATCTTGCGGGATATGGAACTCTACAAGGCCATCAACCATAAGACCAAGGCCATCGTCCAGCTTACAGTGACCACCCCGTATGATGACATTGCCAGGATCATCGAACCGAATGTGACTTTGCCTTCAAAACGTTTTGAGACATTGAAAGCGTTCAGTGACCAAGGCATCACCACCGGCATCTGGATGACCCCGCTTCTTCCATTCATCACCGACTCC
>JBKHIE010000017.1:0-21635 GCA_046538775.1 Candidatus Izemoplasmataceae bacterium | reverse complement strand
TATATTCCTTGTACATGACCTGCATCAAAGACTGTCTGTTTCTGTGAACCCCTTCACATTGAACGTATGTTTAAAGGCATCCTTGCCAAAGGGACAGACGTCCGTTTGTTCGGAAGCTGCATGGACGCCCGATTGAAAACATGGTCAACAAGATAAAACGGAGCACCATGAGCGCACTTGCTGAGATGAGCGAGCGCGCGGATAAGAGCCTTACGTTCGGTTAATCAAAAAGCGATGGTCAGACCATCGCTTCTTATATCGCCTCGATGCATTAAAGCAGTGCTTTCGGGTCCTTGTATTCATACCCGAACACATCGGCAACGGCCTTGTATGTCACGTGTCCGTTCAGGACATTCATCCCTTTTCTGAGGCCTTCATGGTCCAGACACGCCTGTTTGTATCCCTTGTTCGCGATCTCAAGGGCGTAGGGAATGGTCGCGTTTGTGAGGGCGAATGTCGAGGTACGGGGCACTGCGCCCGGCATGTTGGCGACACTGTAATGGATGACGCCGTGTTTTTTGAATACCGGGTCGTCGTGCGTCGTGATCCGGTCGATTGTTTCAATGGATCCGCCCTGGTCGATGGAGACATCGACGATGACCGAACCTTCAGGCATCTTCTTGACCATGTCCTCGGTCACGATCCGGTTGGCCTTGGCGCCTGGAATGAGGATGGTGCTCACAAGGCCGTCCGCGGTCTTGAGCGCCTCTTCTATGTTGTGGGCGTTGGATTTCAGGATGTTCACAGTGTTGATTCCGAAGATGTTCTCGAGTTCGCGCATCCGGTCCTCGGAAAGCTCGATGATGGTGACCTTGGCCCCGAGTCCGATGGCCATGCGGGCGGCGCTGACTCCGGCGGTGCCTCCCCCGAGGACGACCACATGTCCGCGGGTGACCCCCGGAACCCCAGAAAGCAGGATGCCCCGGCCGTCGCGGTGTTTCTCAAGCTGGGTCGCGACGACAATGGTGCCCCGTCTTCCGGCCACTTCGCTCATCGGACGCAGCAACGGAAGGACGTGCCCTTCCTGTACGGTTTCATAGGCGATGGCCTTGCATTTGGATTTGACCAGGGCTTCGGTCAGTTTCTCCTCGGCGGCCAGGTGAAGGAAAGTGAAGAGGATCAGATCCTCCCTGAAATACTTGTACTCGCTTTGAAGCGGCTCCTTGACCTTGATGACCATGGTCTGGCTCCACGCCTCTTTGGCTGTCTCGACGATGGTTGCGCCTGCAGCCACATATTCCGTGTCGAGGATGCCTGAACCCACCCCGGCGTTACGCTCGATATAGACCTCATGGGAGCTCTCCGTAAGCATGCGTACGCCCGCCGGCGTGATTCCAACTCGATTTTCATTGTTTTTGATTTCTTTAGGAACACCTATTTTCATACCATCAAACTCCTTCGTATTGTTTTGAACACGTTTTCATTTTAACAAAGCGCCTATTAATTGGCAATGTTTTTCAGGGAAATATGTAAGGGTTTTTATTGTGTGATGAAATCCCGGCCATTTTTATGTTGGTTGCCTTTTATCCAAAGAAAAATGCCCGGCCGCCTAGGCGGCCGGGCATCGTAGATTAACGCAGGGTGGCGCCGTATTTGTTTTTAAGGGTTTCCAGCATCGTCGACACAAGGTCGTCGATGGTCTTGGCTTCCATGGTGCCTCTTGGGTCTTCGAAGGTCATTCTCAGGGCGAGGGACTTCTTGCCTTCGCCGATCGCTTCGCCCGTGTAGACGTCAAAGACGTGAATGTCGCTTAGGAGCGGACCGGCTGTCTCCTTGATGGTCTTTTTGATCTTCTGCGCATCGAGGGCCTCCTCGATGACGATCGCGATATCGCGGGCGATGCCGGGGTACTTCAGGACCGCCTCGTATCCGCTGCTTGTCTCCATGGTCTCTTCAGTCTTCGGGACAAGGTCGTAGAGGGTCTCGAGATCCACTTCCGCCATGTAGACATCGTTCAAATCGAGATCGTCGGCCACGCTCGGATGGATCTTGGCGATATGGCCGAGTTTCACGTTGCGGGCGTGAACTTCGGCGCTCTGATGCGGATGATAGGCATCCATCCGGAAACGCTCGTACCTGGCATCCTTTATGTCAAGCGCTTCAAAAAGCGCTTCAACAACGCCTTTCAAGGTATAGAAATCCGTTTTCGGGGTGGTCTTCCACCGGTGGTCCTGATAGGTGCCTTTCATAAGGAGACCGAGTATTTCCCTTTCACCCTGGTCGGTGTAGCGTTTCCCGAGTTCATAGATATGGATGGCGTCCTGTTTGCGGGCGCTGTTGTATTTCGCGACGTCGAGCATCCCGTTCAGGGGTGAAAGCGACAGGACCGCATGGTCCTTGCTGATCGGATGGGCGACCTTGACAGGACGGCCTTCTTTGAAGGTGGTGAATGTGTCCAGGCCTTCTTCGGGCAGAAGGCTATAGGTCACGACCTCGTCAAACTTGAGAGCGCTCAGGGTCCTGCGGACTTTCCGTTTGAACTTCTGATAAGGACTCAGTCCGCCGACGCTCACCGTGCTTGGAAGGGTGTCTGGAAGCCGGTTGTAATCACCGATCCTTCCAATCTCCTCAACGAGGTCCTGATAGGTCACAAGGTCGGGCCTTCTTGAAGGGGATTCCACTTTGAAAGTGGTCCCTTCCAGGTCATGGGCAAGATTGAGGCGGTCGAGGATGCCGGCCACCTCGCCTGTCTCATAGTCGCTTCCGAGGACATTGTTCAAGGTCTCGAGGGGGAGGTCGATCCGATGGGTCGAGAGGTCATGGTGGTCAAAGCCCGCAACCCCTTCCCTCACCGAGGCGTCCGCGTATTTGACAAGCAGTTCGCTGGCGCGGTCGAGCGCATAGCGGGTCTTCTGCGGGTCCACTTTTCTCTCAAAACGGGTCGAGGATTCGCTTTTGAGGGCGAGGCGTTGCGATGTGCGCCGGATGTGGGCGGGATCGAAGACTGCGGATTCCAAGAAGACGGATGTCGTTTCCGCACCGACTTCACTTTCCAGGCCGCCCATGACACCGCCAAGGGCGATGGGGACTTCGCCGTTGGTGATCAGGATGTCGTCATCCTTGAGGGTGCGCTTCTCCCCATCGAGGGTCGTGAACGTTTCGCCTTCATCTGCGAGGCGTACCACGATCGCATCGGTCCCGATCGCTTCGTAGTCGAAGGCGTGAAGGGGCTGACCGGTCTCGATCATCACATAGTTGGTGATGTCGACGATGTTGTTGATGGGGCGGATGCCCGCAGCGATGAGCCGCGCCTGCATCCATAGGGGGCTCGGTTTCAAGGTGACTTTGTCGATGACACGGCCATAATAGCTTAGGCATGCGGAGGTGTCCGTCTTGATCGATACCGGGTTTTCGTTCTTGCTGGTGCTGATCTTCGGTGTCGGGATGGTCACTTCACGGTCGAACATGGCCCCGACATCGTATGCGACCCCGTGCATGGACAGGAGGTCGCCCCTGTTCGGGGTCAGATCGAGTTCGACGACGGCGTCGTCATAGTAAAGATAACGAATGGCATCCTTACCTACAGGCGCATCCTCCGGCAGGACATGGATGCCTTCTTCCTGATGGTATTTCCGGTCGATGCCGAGTTCGTCGAGACTGCAGATCATGCCGTTCGATTCGACGCCGCGGAGTTCCGCCTTCTCAATCTTGAAATCCCCAGGCAGCACCGCACCGTCGAGCGCGACGATGACTTTCTGTCCGCCAGCGACATTGGCGGCGCCACAGATGATCTGCCGAGGGGAAGCTTCATCGACATCGACCATGCAGACATTGAGCTTGTCCGCATTGGGATGGGGTTCGCATTGCTTTACATACCCCACCACGAGCTTGCTCGCATCGACGAGGTTGTAGATCTGCTCGACTTCCTGGGATTGGTTCGTGAAACGGTTGGCGAGGGTTTCTTTTGTGATGTCTTCGAGTGAGACGTAATCATGGAGCCATGAGAGTGAGACCTTCATGTCAGTGTTCCTCCTTCAAAAAGCTATCGATTTTAGAGTAGACTTCTTTTCTGGCCTTGCGGTCGAAGAAGAGAAAGTGCGAGGAATCTACCGGGTAACGTTCAATTCTGTCTGTGGAGAATTTCTTTTCAAGCCAGTCGATCGACTTGGTCTTGACGATTTCATCCTTCATGGTTTCGATGATCAGGATTTTGGTATCGTCGACTTTCCTGATGTAGCGCTTCGCGTACCAGAAGTAGCGTTGCAGGGTCCAGATGTGTGTCTTCGGCACGAACTGGAAGCGTCTTAGGAATTCATTGTAGAAAAGTCTTTGGACCTTGGTCAGTTTTTGGCTGTGGGTGAGATTGGCCACGATGCCTTTGAAGAATTTCCGGAAGTTCGGGTTCTTCACGATCGGGGCGATGAGCACGAGCTTGTCGACTTTCTTGCTCCTTGCAGCGACCACGCTTGCCGTCGCGGCTCCGAGGCTGTAGCCGATCACATAGATATGCTTGAAGGGACCGCCCATCATGTCGATGGTCTCTTCGATGAAGCGGTTGAAATCCCTTATGGTGGATTTCGGGAAATAATCCCCGACAAAGGCTCCGGGAAGGTTGTCGGGATAGTAGACAAAGTAGGTTTCATTTTCATCAAGGTGCCGTTTCAAACCTGAAAGTTCTGCCCCTGTCGTTCCGGCTCCGTTGATGATGATGCAAAGCGTATCCTTCATCATTTGAACTGCTTGTTGAACCTTAGGTCATTCGTGTAGAAATGGCGAATGTCCTCGATGCCGTATTTGAGCATCGCGATCCTTTCAATCCCGAGTCCGAAGGCGAAGCCTTGATATTGACTTGGGTCATACCCCGAGGCTTCAAGCACGTGGTTGTTGACCATGCCCGCACCAAGGATCTCGATGTACCCGGTCTGCTTGCAGATGTTGCAGCCTTCACCGCCACACGCGGCGCAGGTGACGTCCACTTCGACACTTGGTTCGGTGAACGGGAAATAAGACGGTCTGAGCCGGATTTCACGGTTGGCACCGAAGAGTTTCCTTGAAAGGGCGAGCAAGGTCCCCTTGAGGTCGCTCATGGTCGTATCCTTATCGACGACGAGGCCTTCGATCTGGGTGAACTGATGGGAGTGCGTGGCGTCATCGTCATCACGGCGGTACACCGTTCCCGGGCAGATGATCTTGACGGGTTTCTCTCCTCCGTATTCAAGCATGGTGCGCACCTGGACAGGGGAGGTGTGGGTCCTTAGGAGCGTTTCATCGGTGATGTAGAAGGTATCCTGCATGTCGCGGGCGGGATGGTCTTTCGGAAGGTTCAGCTTCTCGAAGTTCATCTCGTCGGTCTCGATCTCAGGTCCTTCCTTGATGAGATAACCCATGCCGATGAAGAAGTCCTCGATCTCCTCGATGATCTGGTGGAGGACATGGGTCGTCCCAAGCGAATAGTCGGGTGCGTCGAGGGTCACGTCGATCCGTTCTTTTTTGAGGCGTTCGTTCAATGCCTTTTCCTTGAGGACCTCGCGTTTTTCTTCAATCAAGGCATAGAACGCCTGTTTCCCCTCGTTCACAGCCTGGCCGAACGCGGGTTTTTCCTCGTTTGGGAGGTCTTTCATATGTTTCATCATGGTGGAAATCTCGGCTTTCTTTCCTAGAAAGCGGGATTTCACATCTTGCAGTTCCGTTTGGTTGCTCACTTCCTTGAGCGCTTCTCTCAGTTCTTCTTCAAGCGCTTGGATGCGTTTTTTGACATCCATGGCAATCACTCCTTCTTTCAATAAAAAAGTCCTTAAAAGTTAAGGACGAAATTTTCCGCGGTACCACCTTAGTTCGCTATGCACTCGAAGCTTTTAACGCAAGCGAGACGGACGCGATTAACGCCACTCACGGACTGAAATTCCAAGCAGGGCGCATGAGACGATCCCACCATCCGTCTCTCTCTTTAAAGGCCTCAGACTCAGAACATGGTTCCGTTCTTCGTGTTAATGCCATTATACTTTACGCACCGGTTTTTTTCAAGCCTTTTAACGATCGGGACACAAGGTCATGCGTTTTTGGACCTTGGTGTATCAAGGGTCACATGAACCCCCTTGATCGGACCTGTTCATGCATGCCGGCGGGACATGGTTCACACTTTGCCCCATCAGGCCAATAACCCCTCATGCATCTTATTTAAAATCTATTGGCTTTAATTATAAATATGGCGTATACTATTCTTAGTATGGGCAATGAGAAAAGAGGTTCTAGATGAAGAAACTACTTTCGAGCTTAATGTTCACCTTAGCAATCATTGTGTCAGCCACTTCACTCAGGGCGGACATGGGTCCAAAACCATTTCTGGAAGTTGAAATCAACGGTTTCGATGAACCGTATTACTACGATGTCCTGATTGAAAAAACCCCTGGTACCATCGAGCCCCTTGATTCGGAATCTTTCAACATAGAAAAGAATGACCACTACCTTGAAGAGGACTATCCTGACACCTTGAACGGCTATCAGGACGATGAAGGGTTCGCCTCAGGAACGCTTTATAACGGAGCACCGCTAGTCATCCGGAATCAAGGGGATGACGTGTTCTCAATCTCTTATTTCAATGCGCCTGAAGTCTTCAAGGTCGTGCTTTTCAATGACGAGGGGACGCTCATTGTAAGCGAGGCCGTCACACGTGAACAGTTCAGCGCTTCTTTCAACTATGACCTAAGTGGCATCTCCTTCGACGATGCGACTGAAGAGGATGGTGTCGACATCGTCACGGTCTCTTCCGACCGTCTTGTGGAGAACTACCGCGGCCCGACTTCATCGAGCTCAACGAATATCATGCTTGAGACCCTTTTCAGGTTGTTCATCACCTTGGCCGTGGAACTGGGTGTCCTCTATTTGCTCACCTATAGACGAAAAAGCACCTACTATATCGCAGGAATCACCAATGCAATTACCCAAGGGATATTGACCGCCTTCACCATCTCGGTCTTCTATTATTGGGGTGGCCCCCTTGGAGGCATCATCGTCTTTATCCTCGGGGAAGCCGTTGTCTTCTTGATCGAAATGATTGTCTATCCGATTTTGTTCAGGGAAAAAAGCCGCTGGCTCGCTTTGGGCTATGCGATTCTCGCAAACACCCTCTCACTGATGATGGGGGTCATCCTGTTCATCTTCTTATGACAAGTGTCTACCATGGGCATCCATGCCGTGATGCGCCTGAATGCTTGCATGGTGTTGAATGAAACGTAAAGTCGAAACCGGGGAGATAATCCATGAACACTGAAACCCCAAAGAACCCGATTCTTTTTGCATTCCTCGCGCTCCTGTTTGTGGCGATGGTTTTTCAGTATGCCCGCATCACCGCCTTGCCCATCGGGCTGATGCGTGCGGACACCGGGTTTCTTTTCTTGCCTTATGTGCTTCTTCTCGCCTTGGTCATCCCTGTCATCATGATCCTTCTGTGCTCGCTTTTCCCGGTGCTTCTTTTGATCGAGCTGCATCACTGCTCCAAGGTTTTCTCCATGAATCAGCACGTGTCCATCCGCCCATTAAGATTAAAGGGTGCACATCTCCATAATAAAGCCATCAAGGTCAGAAAATCGTTTGTCGTGATGCGCTGTTGATGCCGTTTCTTCACCCCACTCATCATCAACAGACAATACGCAAACGAAAGGATAAAAATGAAAACAAGACTACTATGGATACTGCCTCTTGCAGTATTGCTTTTGATCATTGTGCTCTACACCATGGTACCCCAAGTCTATCGTTTCTGGTTCAACCTTAGACACATCTTGGTTTATGGACTCAGCGGTTATGTCCTGACGATGGGTCTCTTCTTGGTACTTAAGGCCTTACTAAACAAATTCAACCCTTCAAAGGGGGTCAAGTTCACGCTTGTTGGGTTCTTTTCCTTAGGGTTGGTAGGATTCCTCGTCCTTCTTAGTAACCTGCAAATGCAGTACATCACACTTTATGAAGTCCCCCCGCTTGAATCGTGTGCCTATTATGATGACCATGGGAACTTCATCTATGCCTCGCAGTATGAAGGGGCGTGCAGCGACCCTTCCGAAGTTCACATCGATGAAGTCGATGGACAAGAGACGTTGACGTTCATGCTTGAAGAAACATTCAGCGGTCCCGCGCGGACCGTGTCGCTCATAACCGGAGACATCGGAGTTGAGGCGTATCACCTGGAAGCCGTGATGCACGCCGAGGTGACCATCACGTATGCAGCTAAGCGGCATGTAAAAAGCGTCGAGGTCCTCTTGCAGGAAACCCAGCACAAAATCAACGATTACGATGGAAGAAGGACCACGGTTGGGAATCTCGAGTATAAACGGCTCGAAAACGAAATTGAAGAGAACACGGTCACCATCACCACCAAATCAGGCAGTGAAACCTTTAATGAAGAGGGCCATGGGACAATCGATTTTCCGGACAAGGAGACCCTGAACATGGAGGAGACCGTCCTCCAATCCGTGGTCTATCCCAAAGATGAACATGCCGACTACATCGACATCACCAAATCGAATCCACCCGAGGAGGGCGTCCCGGACACCTATTTGAGCCGTGGCGAATACCGTACCCTCAACGACCCGCTTTTCATTTTGGATTTCTATGAGGACGGCCGTTTCAGCGGGACCAGGGTGGATGCCTACTACGAGCTTGATGCGATCACGCTTTCAAGCCGCAACGAGGATGACCAGTGGGCAGGTGTCGAACAGGAACAAGCAACCCGCATGGTCAGCTTCGAATCTCCGAAGCCACACTTCATCGACGGGGCCATCGCCCTGGATGACTTCCACCTTCTAAGCGGATTCAAGGCGGACCTGGATGATTCGATGCATCCCGGTCCATCCTATACGGTCGATTATCGGATGACGGACGATGAAACCTATGCCATCCATGAAGGCACCACGTCAAAATTCCTGAAGACCGATTACGGGTTCAAGGTCGAGGATTATTCGACAAGACGGTATTCCAACGGAAGCTACTACCCCTCTTTGAACATGGATCAGGCGCAGGAAAGCGTATTGATTGAAGGACTCGACCAAACCTTAAAGACCATGTATGACTACGAAACCATGCTTTATTCCCCCGGTCGGCTTTCCGACTATCATTTCTATCAACGCAACTATCTTTTAGAGGGACACATCATGGCCAAAGATTAAGCCATGGCCATAGGTCGAACCCTGGCATTACAAAACAAAAGGTGAAGCATTGGAGACTCTCCAAGCTTCACCTTTTTCATATTTGAAAGGCATGTTTTCATTCGTCAGCGTCTCGTATAAAGCAAACCCAATAAGAGAAGTTTCTTGGCTAAAGGGTTTCCTGAAGCGTCTCGATCTTTTCCGGTTCTTCCATTCTGCCTAAATGGGTCGCCCCGATGAAACCAAGCACGGCCATCAAGCCCGCAACACCCCATATCAGAAATGATGCGTCACTCACTTGTGTAGGATACTCCCTTTGCATGTTGATGATCATCGCGAGCGGACTCGCAAGGATCAACCCGGTGATGAAGCCATAGATCAGCGTCTTGTGGGTGAGGATCAGCTTCTCAATCAGCTTCGCGATGAGCACGACGCCGAGCACAATCCCGGTCCCAAGGATCACGATAGGGAGAATGGTGCTCCAGAGAACTTGGAAATCGAATGTGGCCGCCCCTTTGATGAACGTACTTGCGAGATCCAGGATGTAGTCATAATACCCGAATACGAGAAATATGAGTGAGCCACTAACGCCGGGGACCACCATGGACGCAGACCCCAAGGCGCCGATGAAGAAAAGCCCGATGAAAAAGAGTGTCGTGATTTCGATCTGATTTGACTCAGCGGTCTTCAGGAAAGTGAGCCCTATCAAGAGCATCATCCCGACAAAGAGCCCGATCTTCGGGGCTTTTTCTTCGGAAAGAAGGTTGGCACGCTCCTGTATTTTCGGTATGGATCCGATAATGAGCCCCGCAAAAAATAGGATGGTCGGCACAGGGAAAAGGTCAAGCAGTAACGTGATGCCAAAAACCGCAATCAAAATACCGACTGCGACCCCCAAAATAACCGCCCAGAGTTCCTTGACAATCTTCACCGGTGTCTCGAAGAAATGGCTGAACGCATAAATCAGTTTTTCATAAAGTCCGAACACCACCGCCATCGTCCCGCCGCTGAAACCGGGAATGATGTTGGCGATGCCGATACCGATGCCTTTTAGAAGTTCTTCTAATCTTGTCTTCAATTCGATCCCTCGTTTAGTCATTGCTCATTAATATGGGCATTATCAATCTAAAATGGTGGTGTAGATTCATCGCGTACTATTGTATTATATCGCATCTCCTTCATAAATAAAACGTCGATCGCATAGCGATAAACAATGTGACTTTGTCCGCTCTAAGTTTAATGGATAAACAATGACTTCACATGTCCCATAAAGGTTCTCATAAAAAGCGGTTTGACAAAGAGCCCCTGTTCAACTTCTCAAGTATCTGTCTGCGTGTATAATTACCAAGAGACTGTTTCATCCATAATGAAGCGGCATCGCTAATATAAATATGCTATACTATTTATAATGATAACAGTGAAGGATGGGGCCATGTGAATAAAAAATATGTGCGAAAGCTTTTCAGACACAAGCACCCCTATGATGTGGAAGGCACCAATCAATTATTCGCAGATGCAATCAGAGAAAATGCAAGACACCATCAACAAAACTGTCATGATTATAATGAAATTCTAAGCCGATTCGAATGCGACCCATCAACTGTAAAGTCCATCGACGATATCAAGCGCATCCCCTTCATTCCGACCATCTATTTCAAAAGGCATTCGTTGCATTCGAAACCTTATAGGAAGATGGCCATCAAGGCCACTTCTTCCGGTACGTCTTCAAACCTCAAGAGTGAAGTGGGCATGGGTTACATGGATTTGTTAAGGGGATTCAGGATGATCCATAGGCTTTTCAAGTACCATCGACTGTGGTCTTTAAAACGTGTGAACTATTTCATCTTCGGGTACGAACCCACTAAACACACGGATGTGGTCAATATGAAATCTGCGAACGGCTTCACCCGTGTCGCTCCCGCAAAAAAACGCTATTACGCCATCCGGTGGGATCGGAAAACCAGTCAGTACAAAGTCGACCTAGACTTCATGAAACAAAACCTTATCAAGGCCTCCCGGCAAAGGTTCCCCATCCGGACCATCGGGTTTCCGGCGTACACCTATTTCTTGCTTAAGGAAATGAAAGATGAAGGCATAAGCCTCAAGATGCCGAAAGGTTCATTGGTCACAGTAGGTGGAGGGTGGAAACAGTTCTCGTCTGAACAGGTTGATAAAAAGACATTTTACGCTTTGGTTGAAGCGGTGCTTGGCATCCCAGAAACCCATATTATCGAATTCTTCGGAGCGGTAGAACATCCAGTCGTCTTTCCGGATTGCAAATACCACCATCTGCATATCCCGATTTATTCAAGGGTTCTCATTAGGGACCCTGAAACATTCGAACCTTTGCCACACGGTGAAACCGGCTTGATCAACCTGCTTTCACCCTTAAACGAGACTACCCCGTTGACCTCTGTCATGACCGATGACTTAGGCGTGCTTCATACAGGGTGTGAGTGCGGTCTTCAAGCGCCTTGGCTAGAGGTTCTCGGAAGAGTCGGACTCAAAGACATTATAACTTGCGCTCAAGGCGCTGAAGCGCTGGTGAAAGGGCGGGTGAAATCATGATCCTATATAAAGGGTTGACTTACGATGATAAAGACCAATCCCGACTTTTACGTCTATTGAAGACTGATTTGGAAGAAACACTCTCCAGCGATGATAAACTAAAGCCCCACCATGTCATGGATGCATGCGAGCAGCTTACCAAGGAAATAGAGGGCGGTCAATTCGATTCAACGATTAAACCGTTACTGAACGCATACGACATTCCAGAAGACCATTTCCAACAGTATGTCTCCATGTTCAAAAGAGAGGCTCTCGAAAAAAAGGTGGCCATCGAACTGGGTGATGATTACAGGGAATCTTCCGAACTGTCTGCCACCACGAAACGTCAAATACACCCACTAGGGGTGCTCTTTCATATCGCAGCCGGCAACATTGATGTCCTGCCTGCGTATTCTGTCATAGAGGGTCTGCTCTCCGGCAACATCAACCTATTGAAACTGCCATCGGGCGACAAGGGCGTCTCCATTGATCTGTTGTCTGAGTTGATACGGATCGAACCCAGACTTAAAGACTATATTTATGTCTTCGATGTCCCCTCAAAAGAATTCGAAACACTGAAAATCTTCGCAGACTTGGCGGACGCACTTATTGTCTGGGGTGGCGATGAGGCGATAACGGCCGCAAGAACGATGGCTTCTCCAAACACTAAGATCATAGAGTGGGGTCATAAGCTGTCGTTCGCATATGCAAGCACCGATGCTTCAGAAGAGGATATGATAGGCCTTGCCAGACACATCATAACCACCAACCAATTGATGTGCTCCTCCGCTCAAGGTATCTTTGTAGATACGGAAGACAGAGAAACTCTAGACAATTTTGCAGAGCGCTTTTTCAACGTATTAGTGCATGTACAAAAAGATTATGCACCTGTCCCCTTTACCATGAAGAGTAAGAACGCCGTAGAGCTCTATTATGAATCGATGGTTAAAAAGACGTCAGGAAAGCGCATTTGGAAGCAAGATGGCATCAGTGTCATGACGTCGGATGACAACACTTTGGAATTATCGTTGTTGTTTCGAAATGTCTGGGTAAAAATGTTGCCATCCAAGCACATCGTTAAGACAATAAAGCCCCATAAAAACCATCTTCAAACCGCATCCATCATGGCGCCCGAAGGCCAGTATGAGCACTATCTTGAGCGCCTGATTCAAGCCGGTGTCGTTCGCATTAAAAAACCATCTGAAATGTCAAGTGTAACCTTGGGTGAAAGTCATGATGGTGTCTATCCTTTAAGGCTCTATACAAGGGTTGTAGAAGTGTATATGAAACCTTGAGAAACAATTAAAAAAGGCCACATCCGTGATTGGATGGGCCTTTTTCATTAGCATAATAACGTGTTACATATCTTCGGTAAGCTCGAGGAACTCGTCGATCTCTTCTTTGATGACATCGAACGAGCGTTGCCAGAAGGCCTTGTCGGTGACGTCGATGTCAAGCAGTGCGGCCACTTCCTCGACGTCCATCTGACCGGTCTTCCTAAGAAGGTGGTCTATCTTGGGGACGGCGTCCTTGCCTTCATCTTTAAAGTAGGCGTAGATGCCTTTGGCAAAAAGCAGGCCGAACGCATAGGGGAAGTTGTAGAAACTGAGGCTGCCCCTATAATAGTGGGGCTTGTTCACCCACATGTAGGGATGCAGGGTCTCCTGGTCGAGTCCGTCGCCATACGCTTCTTTTTGGGCGTCTGTCATCAATTTCTTGAGCTGCGGGACACTGATGGGACGCTTGTCGCGTGTCTCGAACACGCTCTTTTCAAAGATGAAACGTGAAAGGATGTCGACGATGACCTGGGTCGCGCCCATGACGGATTGTTCTAAAATGAAGAGTTTTTCCTGACCTTCGCTTTCTTCAATCGCAGAGCGTTTGACAATGGTCTCACACAAGGTCGAGGCCGTTTCTGCGACGGGCATGGTGTAGCTTGCGTTCAGGATGGTCTCATCAAAGATTCTGTCGCCATGGTAGGCATGGCCAAGTTCGTGAGAGAGCGTGATGACGTTTGAGAAGGAGCCTTCGAAGTTGGTCAGGATGCGGCTTTGTTTGATCGGGTGGAGGTTCGCGCAGAATGCGCCTCCTCTTTTTCCGCTTCTTGGGGTGAAGTCGATCCAGGATTCCTCTTTTGCGCGCTTGGCGAGATTGGCGAGGTCGTCTCCGAACGATTTGAAATTCTCGATGACATAGTCCATCGCTTCATCCTCGTCGAAGGTGCGTTCGCTTTTCCCGAGTGGTGCGAAAAGGTCGTACCAGGGGAGGCCGTTCTCATGGCCGAGGAGCTTCCCTTTCCTTTTCAGGTATGCCCTGAACATGGGAAGGTTCTCCCGCATGGTTTCAATCAGGGTGTCGAGCGTCTCTTTTTTCATGCGTGAATCGTGGACGGCCTGATGAAGCGGGCTTTCAAATCCGCGCATCTTGGTGAGTTCGTTCACTTCGCCTTTGATGCTGTTTAGGGCGAAGGCGATGGAGTGCTCGATCTTTTCATACGCCTTGAGTTCTGCCTCATACGCCTTCTTCCGGACATCCTTGTCGCGGCTGTGGGCCTTGTTGCGGACATCGGGGAGGGTGATCTTCTCACCTTCGTATTCGACTTCGAGGATGCTTGTAAGGAGTCCTTGAAGCTGACTCCAGGCGTTCGATCCCGTCTGTTGCATCTTCGAGATGACGGTCTCTTCTTCTTCGCTCAGGACGTATTTGGCGTTTTCCTTGAGCTTGCTCAGATGGAAACGGTGCTCTTCAAGTACCGGATCTTGATCGAGGTACGATTCAAGGTCCTCCACGTTCGCGATCCATTGGATGAACTTGGTATTGAACGGTGTGAGTTCGCTTGCGAGCGACTGCATGGTGTTCATCCAGGCGTTCGCGGTCTCATCCTGGGCGTTGGTCGCGTTCACAAGATTCACATAGCTGTAAGCCTTGCTCAGGTTGTGGCGGATGTCGCTTGCGAGTTGGACATACGCTTTAAGGACTTCCAGTGTGTCGGTCTTCTCATCGAGGGAAAGAGCGAACTTTTTCGAAGTTTCAATCTGGGACTTGATGGTATCGATGGTGCTTTTGAACTCTTCCGATTCAAACCCTGGGAAGAGCGGGTCGAGATTCCATTTTCTCATGCCTACCTCCAAAATTTTGTTTAGCGTTCCCTAAGTATTGCAAGAAGTTTGAGCAGTTCGATATAGAGCCATACGACGGTCACCACGAGGGACAGGGACAAGATCCATTCATACTGCCTGTCCGCCCCGGCGTCCACGAGCTGCTTGATGTTGTCGAAGTCGATTAGGAGGAAGAAGGATGCAACCCCCGCGGAAAGGATGACGACCAGCAGATAGATATCCATTCCAAGCGCGGTTTCAAAGAATCCGAAGAAACCGGCGATGAACATGAACAGATAGGTCAAAAGGATACCGAGCAACATGGTGAAAAGAACACGCCTGAACATGGGCCCTACCGTGATTGCACCGCTCTTATAAAGCAGCAGCATCGCCAAGAAGACACCACCGGTGCTCACAAGGGCGGTCGGGACGATCATATCCCCATACACAATGGTGTAGATGGCGCTGATGGAACCGAGCACCACGCCTTCAAGCAGCGTATAGACCACCGAGAAAAACGGGGCCAGATTCGGTTTCAAAGAAGCGATGATGACCGAGATGAACGCTCCGATCATGGCGCCAAGAAGCGTCCAGATGCCGCCTTGGATCTGACCGGTGGTTATAAGCTGATAGCCGGTGTAGACACCGCTCAGGGCAAGAAGCCCGAAAAGCAGGGTCGTCTTCATGACCACGCCGGCATAGGATGCCTGATACGCCTGGCTTTGCGCACCGGTTATGTTTTTCTGCATACGTGACATCAATGGGTTCCTACCCAGTCTTCTGAATCTAAACATTTGAATCACTCCATTCGTTCGTTCCTATTTTATTTTCATGTATTATTTCATAGTATAACGCGTTTCATGAATTTTGTATAGCCGTTAGAACAACGACATTTGCGGGGTGTCCGGAAGATCGCCGAACGCTTCAAGGGCGTCGAGCTTGTTGAAGAGGGTGTTTGAGACGAGGGTCCTGTTCTGGACGTCTTCCCGCGAAGAGAAGAGTTTCTCATCCCGGGCGTCCACAATCGATTTCGCGACCTTGTAGCCGAGGCCGTCAAGGGCAACGAAGGGGAGCCTGAGGCCTTGCTTGTCCTCTGTCAGTATGAAGTCACTTGCGTCGGACTGCATGATGTCGATCTTTTCAAAGTAGTAGCCCCGTTTGACCATTTCCCTTGCGACTTCCAAGACCGTATAGAGCCGGCGTTCGGTGTCGGTGGCCTTGTTGCCTTTTTCATCGATTTCATCAAGGCGGCTCTCAATGGAGAAGGCGCCCCCGAGCATCGAGCGAAGGTCGAAATCACGGGCCCGTTTGGAGAAGTAGGCGGAATAGAAATAGATGGGCCTGTAAAGCTTGAACCAGGCGATCCTTAGCGCCATGATGACGTAGGCGGTCGCGTGCGCTTTTGGGAACATGTATTTGATCTGGCCGGCGCTCCAGATGTACCATTCGGGAATGTTGTGGTTGCGCATGATCTCCTTGTAGCGTTCCCATTGGTCCGGCTGGCCTGCGGCCTTCCCCTTGCGGATGAATTCCGAGATCTCAAACGCCTGGCCGCTTTCAAGTCCGTTCTGGATCAGATAGACCATGATGTCATCGCGGCAGCCGATGACTTTCTCAAAGGGGATGTGCCCGAACTTCGAAGTGCCGTTCACGAGTTCTTCGGCGTTGTTGAGCCAGACATCGGTCCCATGGGAGAGTCCTGAGATCTTGACGATGTCCGCGAAGGTCTTCGGTCGTGCGCTTCTTAGCATGCTCCGGACGAAGGAGGTGCCCATCTCCGGAATACCGAAGCTCGCGACTTCGCTGCCGATGTCCGAGGGTTTCAAGTTCAGCACTTCGGTACCCGAAAGCATCTTGTAGACCTTGGGGTCGTTGATCGGGATGTCGCGTGCGTCCTTGAACGGAAAGGAGATCGGGTCCTTTTTCACATAATCCATGAGGAAGCGGATCATGGTCGGGTCATCGTGACCGAGGACATCGAGCTTGAAGAGGTTGTCCTCGAAGGCGTGGTAGTCGAAATGGGTCGTCCGCCATGAAGCGCTGGTGTCATCCGCGGGGTACTGCACGGGCGTCACATCGTAGATGTCACGGTAGTGCGGGACCACGACGATGCCGCCGGGGTGCTGTCCGGTGGAGCGTTTGACGCCGGTGATCTTCTTCGCCCGGCGTTCAATCTCCGCCTTCCTCAAGGTGATGTTCTTTTTTTCGACATACCCTTTCACATACCCGTAGGCCGTCTTGGATGCGACCGTGGAGATGGTCCCGGCACGGAAGGCGTGGTCATGACCGAAGAGTTCGCGGATGTATTCATGGACCCGTCCCTGGTAATCGCCGGAGAAGTTGAGGTCGATATCGGGAACCTTGTCGCCCTTGAACCCAAGGAAGGTCTCAAAGGGGATGTCGTGGCCGTCACGACGCATGGTCGTTCCGCACTCCGGACAGGGGACGTCTTTCAGATCAAAACCGCTGATGGCTTCTTCGAGCTGGGTCTGAAGCCCCCGTTCCTCATCCTTGATGCCAAAGGTCTCCTTTTCTTCAGGCGACATCTTGAACGAGGCGAAATGGCACGAGGGACAGACATAGTGCGGACTCAGGGGATTGACTTCCGTGATATCCATGAGCATCGCCACGAAACTCGAGCCGACACTGCCTCGCGAGCCGACGAGGTAGCCTTCGTCCAAGGATTTCTTGACCAGAAGGTGGGAGATGTAGTAGACGGTTGAGAACTTGTTTTCGGTGATGCTTATCATCTCGCGGTCAAGGCGGTCCTTGACAAACGGATGCAAGGGGTCTCCATAAAGGCTATAGGCCTTGGAATAGACCATGTCGATCATTTTCTTCTCGATTGAGGGGACCCCCCTGAGCGCAAGGAAATCATCGGTCGGCGCAAAGAGCTCTCTTGGGAAGATGTCGAACGTCGCGATGCTGTCGGCGATTTTACGGGTGTTATCGACCACGATCCGTTCCACCGTCGATGCATCGAACGCTTTGAATGCGGTCTTCATTTCACCCGTAGTGCGGAAATACTGTGAAGGGATCGTCTCATAGCGGGAGAGCGTATGGTAGCCGCCACCGACGATCGGGGTCCGCACATAGATGTCCCGGTACCGGACGCTGTTCTTGTCGATATGGTGGGCGTCGCTGCTCGCGACAACCGGTATGTCAAGTTCCTCTCCCACCCGGATGATGCGTTTCAATGTATCTTCGATCCTGGATTCGACATCCGGCATGTCCTTGCCGAGATGGTGATAGTCCTCGGGGGGCTGGATTTCGAGGTAGTCGAAGAATTCTGCGATTGTCTTGAGCTCTTCTTCGCTCCGGTTCAGGGCGGTTTCGAAAAAGTCGCTGTTCATGCATCCGCTTCCGATCAATAGTCCGTCGCGATGCTTGATCAGTACTTTTTTTGGAAGTTTGGCTTCCTTGTCGAAATGGGTGGTATTGGCTTCGCTGATCAGCCGGTAGAGGTTCTTGAGTCCGAGAGGGTTCTTGACAAGGACGCTCAGATGGCCGGCCCTGGCGTTTTGATAGCGATTGACGCCATCGAGATGCTTGTCAATCTTCTTAAGGGCTTCAAATCCGGTGACACCCTTGTGATTCAGATCGCTCAGCATATGCAGGAAGATATCCTTGGTGGCCAGGGTGTCGTAGATGGCCCTGTGATGCTGGGTGAGTTCGACTTTGAAATGTTTGGCGACCGCCTTCAGATTGAAACGTTTGAGATGCTCGGCGTAAACCTGGCGCGCGATCTGCAAGGTGTCGATCACAGGGTAGGGGCCGTCGTAGAGGTCGAGCGCTATCAGGTTGGCTTCAAGGTGGGCCATGTCGAAGGGTGCGTTATGGGCCACGAAGACCGTCCCCTCGAAGAACGCCTTGAACTTCGGAAGGATTGCATCGACCGTCGGTGCCTTCTTGACATCGCTATCCTTGATGCCGGTCAGGCGTTTGGTGAATTCGCTGAGCGGTTCTTCCGGGTTGACGAATTCATTGAACTCCTCGATGACCTGGTGGTTTTTGACCTTGACCGCGGAAATCTCGATGACCTTGTCGTAATGGACGCTGAGCCCGGTGGTCTCGAGGTCGAAGACGGTGTAGGTCGCATCGGACAACGGGGTGTCCACATGCCCGCTTGCGATCATGGTGTTCGCTTCATCGATGATGGAGAGTTCAGCCCCGTAGATGGGCTTCACCTTGTGGCGTTTGGCCGCATGCTCGAATTCAGGGAAGGCCTGGACGGTGTTGTGGTCGGTGAGGGCGATGGCGTCATGGCCAAAACGCGCAGCCGCGGCGACGTAATCGCTGATGGCATCGATGCCGTCAAGCGTCGACATCTTGGAATGAAGCTGAAGTTCGACCCTTTTCTTGTCGGCCCTGTCCACCCGTTCATCTTCGATGACGGGGCGGTCCGTACGCTCGATGCTCTGGGCGATGATGATGACTTCATCGGAGAAGGTATCGTATTGTGCGGAGCCCTTCACCTTCATTCTGGTGCGTTCCTGGACGGCGTTCAAGAACCGTGCTTCTTCTTTGTCACGGACGAATTTCTTGACGTATATGGAGTCTTCATCGCTTGAGAGGACGAACGTATAGAGGTCGGTGTTCTTCTTGATCGTACGCTGTTCAAACGACTGGACGGTGCCCTCGATGATAAAGTCCGCGTTGTGATTGGCGGACTTGTATTCCATCAGGGCCTGTTCACTGGCGGGGATGTCTGAGATTTTATGTCTGATGCGGTGGACCGTGCGGTCCTTGAAAGCTTCATAGACGGGTTCGCTGGACTGAGAGACCTGGGTCTCCTCCTCGATGGCCTCATCGCCGTTCAATTCTTCGATCCTCTCAGAGATGGAGGGCGTCTGTTCGCAGTAGCGGACATTGAGTTCGACATCGAAACCGTATCGGTACAGACGGTGTTTGATATCCGCGAGCATGTCCTCGACATAATAGCCGTCCTTCGGGCATACGACGAAGAGCGTGTCGCCTTCGGTTTCAACGCCGAATTCACTCATCGCGTTGTAACGGGGCTTCCGCTCGATCATCTGTTCGAGCGCGAAGTGGTAATAGGCTTCAAGCTGGTCGGTCTGGACGGTATCGTAGTCAATCATGTAATCGACGTTCTCACACGACTCAAGGAATGCCGGAAGGCTTTCAAGACGGTTGATGAACCGTTTGAACGCCTTGATATCCAAGGGGGTTTCCAAGGCCATGTTAAAAAACCAAGTCCGGGTGGACTCGTCGACTTCAAGTTCTATGAGCTTGCCATTGATCGGTTCATCAAGGTCATTCAGTTCCAGTAATTTGAGCAATGTTTCGAATGCGTTTTCCATAATTTCACTCCAATTTCCATACCCATTATAGCATAATCGGCCAAAAAAAAAGTAGACGGAGTCTACTTATTTTTCGAATTCGATGTCGATTTTACCGGCTGCGATTTCTTCAAGCGCAATCCCTACAGGCTTGGAACATTTCGGTTCGATTGTGGTGTCGAGGAATTTGTCTGCGCCGGCATCGTAGTTCTCTTTGAGCTTCTTCGCACGAAGCGCGGCTGTATAGGCCAGCTTGTACTTGGAATCGATGTTTTTTAGCAAATGGTCCATCGATGGATAACGCAGCCCTTCATGGTTTGTCCCTTTAGGCATCTGGATCAACTCCCAACAGTTCTTTATATTTATGGATGGAGCGTTCGGTCTTCGCATGTTCGGCGCGGATGATCGCAAGCACCCTGTCGGCCGCATTGGTGACTTCATCATTGACGACGATGTAGTCGTATTTGTGTGCGAGAGGGAATTCGCGTTCCGCCTTGTCCATGCGTTTTTGGATCGTGTCGCTTGATTCGGTACCGCGGCGCAGCAACCTGCGGTAAAGCGCCTCTTTGGAAGGGGGCGCGATGAATACGAAGACGCCATCGCTGGTCTTTTCACGGACCTGCAGCGCACCTTGGACTTCGATTTCCAGTACGACTTCTTTGCCAAGCTTGAGCTGTTCTTCCACCTTGTCCTTCGGTGTTCCATAATAATTGCCTACGAATTCGGCCCATTCCAGAAACCCGTTCTCACGGATCCGGCGTTCGAATTCCTCTTTTGACACGAAATAGTAATCCTCACCATCGACTTCATCGCCTCTGGGAGGACGGGTCGTCATCGAAATTGAATAGACGAGATCATGGCCTTCTAGGTCAAAGAGGGCTTTTCGTACCGTTCCCTTCCCTACTCCGGAGGGGCCACTCAAGACTACCAATAAACCACGTTCATTCAGCTTCATTGACGGCCCTCCTATCTCTTAACCATTATTTTATATGATAACACTTTTACCATGCAAATGTAAGTGTCGGGAGTAAATTTTTTCAATAATTCGCACATGAGAAATAGTACCATGTCCCAAAGTGCCCTGCAAAAACGATGCTTCTTTATTTCTTTCCCTTTAAAGGCGCCGTCCATGTTATAATACGGTCGGTGATACGTATGAGCTTTGACGGCATGATGCTCCATAAGATGCGCGCCGACCTCGAGGCAACCTTGAAGGGCGGGCGCATCCAGAAAATCTATCAGCTCTCGACTTTCGAGCTGCTTTTCAACGTGAAAGCAAAGAAAAAACATCAGCTTCTCTTGAACGCCACAAGACAGCACCCGAGAATAAGCCTCACTTTCGAAGATTACGATAAGCCCATGCAGCCTCCGATGTTCTGCATGTTCCTAAGGAAACATCTTGAAGGCGGCATCATCGACCATTTCACCCAGTACGGCAACGACCGGGTCATCGACTTGGACATCCTCTCCGTCGATGAGCGGAAGGCCCGGACAAACAAGCATCTGATCTTCGAGATCCTCGGCAAGGATACCAACCTCATCGTCACCGATGCCGAGTATAAGATCCTCGACGCCCTTAACCATCAAAGCCCCTTTGAAGGCCAGCGGACGGT
>JBKHIE010000099.1:0-5376 GCA_046538775.1 Candidatus Izemoplasmataceae bacterium | reverse complement strand
AGTCGTTGATGATCCTGAGGATATCGCGCAGGATCTCCCGGATGGTCCCGCTTTCAAGCGAACTCAGAAGGATTGAGAGGATGTTGTCGAGCTGCACGATGATGAAGGCGATGGTGAGCGCAAGCACACCAGCGACCATCAATATGCCGAGGACAATCGCACTGATGATGCTCAGGGTGCGGTTCAGAAATGTCTTCCGGTCAATGAACTCCGCGATCGGTCCGACAATGAAACTCAGGATCAAGGCGATCGAGAAAGGATAGAGAACGCTCTTGATTGCAGCCACGAGCTTGTCCAGAAAATCGCCGCTCAGACTTTGGAGCGCCTCGATCCCGACCAGGGCGACAGTGATGGTGGCGACCATCAACAAGGCTTTAATCAGGACGTCTTTTTGAAAAAGGGAATGCATAAGCACATCATCCGTTCCTTAGGTTTTTGCATGCCGTGGTATGCAGCCATGCCTTATGATAAAACAATGTTCTTCAATATCGATGCTAAACCGAGGGTCCGATTTCAAAAGCTTACCAAGCATCAATCCATCATCCGCATGGGCACTTCAGAAACCGGCTATAGCATCATTCTATCATAAATTATAAATAATTATACCATATTCCGTCCCCAGCCCGCCGTCGCATAACCGTTGATCGCTCCCTCGGGAAGAAATGATCGATCGGTATTGAATGGAATCGGGATGCCATACCGTCTATTGCCATATATAAACTGCACCCTTTCTATTGGAATGGATGTGTCCAATGTTTGGGGTGCAGTCCATTGCAATCCGTGGTGGTCTTATTATGGGTCAAGAAGCCTGGAAGTGTCATGAATTCTTGCTGAGTTTCTCATAGTACCGCTCGATGAAGAACCCGATGCCGATCAATAGAAGACCGCCAACAACGAAGAAGAGCGCTCTAGGAAGGAAGTCGTAAAAGGAATCGAAGTAGTAGCGGATGATGAACATGGAGACGATGATGAGCGGGATGAGACGTTTGTGGGTAAGCAGGTAAAGCATGTATGCGATGAAGAGGATGGAAAAGACGACAGAAAGGACCGACCCGTCGCTTATGAAATCGACGGTCTCCCAGGTGTCCGCAAAGGATAGGACGAACCCTGCAATCCCCTGGGTCACCAGACCCATGCGCTTGAAGGCCTCGGTTTTGAGTGGCTGCTTGAGATAAAGCATCGCATTCCCGAGGGCAATGAAGAAAAACATGGGCGCAAGCGAGTTCCACTGATAGTGGGCGGGGAAATAGAAAAGGGAAAGCAGCACGGCTGCGATCAGGAAGTATAGGACGATACTCCTGTAGGCGAAATAGTGATTGGCGGCTGTGAGCAGGCCGAGCATGAGGATGATGTGTACCACGATGAAATCATCAAAACCGGTCATGATACCGATCAGGACGAGTACGTGCGCCGCTATCAGAAGCAGGATTTCTTTCTTGTAGACCGATAGACCAAGCGCACCAAGCGCCCACAGGAAAAGCGACGTGCTTGAAAGGACATCAAGATTGTAGGCATCGACGACCAGGAAGATACCGGAGCCATAGATGATCACCGACAGGTAATAAAGCCCTTTCGAGGTATACTTGTTGATGGGTTCGGCCTTGATGGCCCCAAAGAGGGCGGCAAGGGTGGAACCGATAATGATCGCCAATTTCGCAAGGTTGCTGATGGCATCCCAGTTGTTGGCCACAACGAGCAAAAAACCAAGTCCTACAAGCAGGCCGCCGACGGCGGCAATGACCCAGATGGCATTGAGCCCTCCACCTTCTTCATACTGGTCCATGATCGCACGGACCTTCTCATCGGTGATGATGTTTTTTTCTGAAGCCTCTTCGAGCTCTCTTTTCAAGAAACGATACAAGAAGCGGTTGAGTGTTTTCAAGGTCTATCTCCTTTCCATGGGCGGTTATTTAGAATATATCTACATAATTATTGTATCATGCATCAAACGTATAGATAAAATGGTTTCCTGATGAAAATACATTCATTCAAGGGCGTTTCTTTTCAAGGGCCAATCCTTTATAATGGACGTATAAAGCATACAAGGAAGTGAGAATTTGGCCTCTATCTATGTACTAGGAAGCATCAACATGGACCTTGTCTTTGAAATGGATCGTCTACCGAAAAAAGGCGAGACAATAAAAGGCAAGGGGTTCATGATGAACCCCGGAGGAAAAGGCGCCAACCAGGCCGTCGCCGCGAGCCTGCAAGGGGTCACGACCCGGATGGTCGGAAGCCTTGGCGACGATGCCTTGTCCGATACCCTGGAAACAACACTTGAAAACTATGACGTCGATACGACGGACATTAAAAGGATTGAGGACACCCCCGCCGGTGTGGCGGGCATCCTGCTTGAAGGGGGCGATAACCGCATCGTCATCGAAGCAGGCGCAAACGCCGTGCATGACAGGAAACGGATTGAAGATGTCCTGCATGCGGCCGATCGGGATGCCATCCTGATCGCCCAGCTTGAAATCCCGATCGCGATTGTGGATCACGCCTTCGCCGTCGCCAAGCGCCTCGGACTCACCACGTACCTCAACGCCGCCCCGGCAACTGAAATCCCACACACCCTTTTTGGGAACACCGATGTGCTTTTTGTCAACGAGAGTGAAGCGGAAGTCCTGAGCGGCCTATCGGTCCATTCAAAAAAGACCGCCCTCGAAGCGGCCGAGATCCTCATCGGTAAAGGGGCCAAGTCGGTGCTTTTCACCCTGGGAAAAGAAGGTGCGCTTTATGTCGAGCACGCCATGTCACACGAAGCCAAAGGCTTCACAGTCGACGTCAGGGACACCACCGCCGCAGGCGACACGTTCATCGGTGTCTATGCGGCGAAGCGCAGTAAGGGCGCAAGCATTGAAGAGGCCCTCAACACCGCCAACGCGGCCGCCGCGCTCACCGTATCGAAAAAAGGCGCCCAAAAAGCGATACCGACCCGAAACGAAGTACAGGAATTCTTGAAACAGATGGACTCAAAGGAGAATGCCCAATGACAAAAAGACCCATCATCCTGGACTGCGATCCCGGCCACGACGACGCCATCGCAATGCTGCTTGCCTGGAACAATCCCGCACTCGAACTGAGAGGGATCACCGTCGCCACCGGAAACCAGACCCTAGAAAAGACCGGCAAGAACGCCCTCAATGTCTGTGATTATCTCGGCATCGACGTGCCCGTCGCCCTCGGATGCCCGCGCCCGCTGCTCAGGGATCTGCAGATCGCCAACGACATCCACGGCGAAAGCGGCCTCGACGGCGTAGATTTCCAACCGCACGAAAAAACAT
Source organism: Candidatus Izemoplasmataceae bacterium (assembly GCA_046538775.1). Lineage (GTDB taxonomy): Bacteria > Bacillota_I > Bacilli_A > Izemoplasmatales > Izemoplasmataceae > M55B118. The sequence goes on along the minus strand of JBKHIE010000099.1, from coordinate 2,092 downwards.
ACGACCCTCGCCACGCGGTCGATTTCATAATCGAGACCCTGCTTGCAAGCGAGACCCCGATCACCATCGTCACCACAGGCCCCATGACGAATCTGGCGATGGCCCTCAGGAAGCACCCCGGCATCGAGCCTCACATCAAGGAAGTCGTCCTGATGGGCGGGTCCTACGGCTATGGCAATGTCTCACCCGCCGCCGAATTCAACATCCTAGTCGATCCCGAGGCCGCCCACATCGTCTTTTCTTCCGACCTCAAAGTCACCATGGTCGGCCTTGATGCGACCCGGCAGGTCCTCGTCCTTCCCGAGGTCGTGAAACGCATGGAGAAAATCAACAACAAAGCCTCCGACCTCTTCGTCAGGCTGATGAAGGTCTTCAACGAGAACCAGCGGAAGATCTTCGGGCTTCCAGGCGGACCGCTTCATGACCCGCTCACCATCGCCTACCTCACCGATCCAAGCGTCCTCACCACCAAGCATGTCCACTGCTCGATCGACCTCTCCCATGGAGAGAGCCATGGACGCACCAACTGCGACATGTTCGCCTACCAAGGAAAGACCCCGAACACCCACGTCGCAAGGACCGTCGATGTGGCGAAGTTCTGGGATCTCATCGAAGAAGCCATAAGGCGGTACGAGTGATGCCTTTTAGACACTCAATGGTTTTCATTCGAAAGGGTGTATGGTCATGATTCCATGAACCCCCTTGATCATGACTCATGACCACCCGGTTCAAGCGAACCATGAATCGAGGGATCAGCGCATCCTCCGCATTACACGATGACGTGCAATCCTTGGCTTCACGAACCAATTGTTTATATGCAAACCATTTGCGTTCCACCGCTTTTCTACGTATACTTAAGGTAGAAAAGCTAATACCAATGAGAGAATAAGAGCATGGAAACCCCTCGTGGTTCACCATGCTCTTTTTATTTTAAGAAAGGATGATACCATGCAAGACTATCTCATTATCGGAGGCGGCATCATCGGCACCTTCATCGCCCGTGAACTCGCCCAGTACGACACCAAGGTGACGCTTCTTGAAAAGGAGGCGAAGCTCGCCCAGATGCAAACCACCCACAACAGCGCCCTCGTCCATTCACCGGTCGTCATCACCCCGATGAAAGGGTACCTGAAAAGCCGCTTCGCCCTGGAAGGCAACCGCATGTTCCCTGAACTTGTCAAGAAATTCAACATCCCCGCCCTCACCATCGGGGCGTATCTGCTCGCGATGGATGAGACCCAGATGAAAAAGGCGAAAGGCCTTGAGAGGGGCGCAAAAGCCAGGGGCATTTTTGAAGTCCGTGTCTTAAGCGGGGATGAAATGAGAAAAGAGGAACCGAATCTGACGGACCACGTGGTCGGCGGCCTCGACATGCCGACGGCGATGACCGTCGACACCTATGCCCTCGTCACCCGTGTCGCCTCGAACGCCCAATTGAACGGGGCAAGCATCAAGACCGGCGAAGCCGTGACATCGATCGACGCCCATGACGATGACACCTTCACCGTCCACACCAAGCAAGGCAACGCCTATCAGACCCGTCATATCATCAACGCAGCCGGCATCAAGAACGCCCACATCGCCGCCATGGTCGAGACCCAGGTCCCCTACACCATGAAACCAAGAAAAGGCGAATACTACGTCATCCAACCGGACGAAGGGGAGGTCGTCTCGAAACGGACGCTCTTCCCTGTCCCGGGAAAAATCACCAAAGGGGTGCTCATCACCCCGCAACCCGATGGCACCGTCCGGGTCGGCCCTTCAGCCCAGGACCAGGATTCAACCGACGATGATGCGGTCACTGAAACGGGTCTGAAAAAAGTAAAAGAAGATGCGGCCCGCCGCATCCGGCATGTCCCATACGAGAAGACCATCGACACCTACGCGGGCGTCCGCTCCACCATCGACAAGAAAGATTTCTACATCCATCCTTCACTTGAAAAGAAACATTTCATCCATGTGGCCGGAACCGATTCACCGGGTGTCCCGGCAGCCCCCGCCATCGCCAGATATCTTATCGAGGAAATCCTTAAGAAACATGATCCCCTGACCAGGAAAAAGGATGCAGATCCTTTTATCTACAACGATTAAG
>JBKHIE010000016.1:0-22403 GCA_046538775.1 Candidatus Izemoplasmataceae bacterium | reverse complement strand
CGGCGTCCTTGGTTGATCAGTCTAAAAGTGTGTGTCCGAGGACATCGTCGATGCTGCTGACGGTCTTGATGGTGAGGGCGTTACGGACTTCTTCAGGGATATCATCGACATCCCGTTCGTTCTCTTTGGGGATGAGGATGGTCTTAAGACCGCTTCTGTGGGCGGCGATGGCTTTCTCCTTGAGTCCGCCAATCGGGAGGACACGGCCCCGGAGGGTGATCTCACCGGTCATGCCGATCGTGTTGTCGACACGGCGCTTGGTGAGGGCACTCACAAGGGCGACTGCGATGGTGATCCCGGCGGAAGGTCCGTCTTTCGGGACGGCGCCTTCAGGGACGTGGATGTGCACGTTCGAGTCGTCGAAGAGCTGTTTCTTGATCTCGAACTTGTCGCTGTTGGCGCGGACATAGGACAGGGCCGCTTCAGCGGATTCCTTCATCACATCACCGAGCTGTCCGGTGAGCGAGAGCTTGCCGCTGCCTTTGTAGTAGGCGACTTCGACAGTGAGTGTATCGCCGCCGAACTGGGTGTAGGCGAGGCCTGTGGCCGCACCGACCTGGGGTTCCTTGTCGGCCTCGTGGGAGGTGTATTTCGGTTTGCCGAGGAAGTCTTTCAGGTTGTCGTTGGTGACGTGCACATGGTCGGCCTTCTCTGAGAGGATCCGTTTGATCGCCTTACGCACGATGGTGCCGAAGAGGCGGTCGAGTTGGCGGACCCCGGCTTCCTTGGTGTAGGAGCGGATCATGGTCATGACCGCGTCGTCATCGATGGTGAGTTTTTTCGCATCAAGACCGTGGGATTCGATCTGCTTGCTGAGAAGGTGCTTCTTCGCGATGTGGAACTTCTCGATCTCGGTGTAGCTTGAGAGTTCGATGATCTCCATCCTATCGCGTAGCGGGGCGGGGATGTTGTATAGGTAGTTCGCGGTGGTGATGAAGAGCACCTTGGATAGGTCGTATTGGTCTTCGAGGTAGTGGTCTGAGAACCGGTGGTTCTCAGTCGGGTCTAGGACCTCGAGCATGGCGGCACTCGGGTCGCCCTTGTAGTCGCTTCCAAGCTTGTCGATCTCATCGAGAAGGAAGAGCGGGTTCACGACTTTCGCACTCCGCATGCCTTGAAGGATGCGGCCTGGGAGGGCCCCGAGATAGGTGCGTCTGTGACCACGGATCTCGCTTTCATCCTTGACGCCGCCGAGCGACTGCTTGACGAACTTGCGGTTGAGCGCTTCGGCGATGGATTGTGCGAGCGAGGTCTTCCCGACACCCGGAGGGCCGACGAGGCATAGTATGGTCTGAGGGTTCTTTCCGGTCAGGAGTTTGACCGAGAGGTATTCGATGATGCGCTGTTTGACTTTTTCAAGGCCGTAGTGGGTCTTTTCAAGGGTGCCTTCAGCCTTGTTGATGTCGGTGGTGTCTTCCGTTTCTTCGCTCCATGGGAGGTCGATCAGGAAGTCGAGATACGTGCGGATGACCCCGGACTCACCGCTTGAAGCGGGGAGGGTCTCGTAGCGCGAAAGCTCATAGAGGGCCTTTTCCTCGATGTGTTCGGGCATGCCCTTTTTCTTGATCTGTTCGCGAAGGTTCTCGATTTCGCTTTCCTTCTTGGCTTTGTCGCCGAGTTCTTCCTGGATGGCGCGGAGTTTTTCGCGGAGGTAGTATTCCCTTTGGTTCTCGTCGATGTTCTTCTTGACGGTGCGGTTGATCTTCTCTTCAATCTCGCTCATGTGGCGCTCTTTTTCAATGTCTTCGAGCAGATAGTTCAACCGTTTGTCGATCGAGGCGGTCTCGAGGTACTTGAACTTCTTGTTCTCGGGGATCTTGAGATTGCTCGCGAGGCGGTCGACAAGCTTGTCGCTTGAAAGACCGCTTTGCGCGTCCTCGATGGATTTCTTGGGGTTGTTCAGGATGGATTGCGCATTCTCCATGATCTGTTTGATGACCATGCGGACAAGCGCGACTTCCTCATCAGGGTCGTCGACGGTGGCTGGACGGGTTTCAAAGTTCACGAGGAAATACGGGTCCTTGTGTTCGTAGGACTGGATTTCCGCACGCATGATGGGGTCGAACTTGACTTTGAAGTTTCCGTTGGGGAGTTTGATCTTGATGCCGATCTTGGCGATGATGCCATACGACAGCATATCTTCATCTTTCGGGTCCTCGACCGTCGGGTTTTTCTGAATCAGCAGGACCACGTAGGAATCGTGATTCCTTTCCGCTTCCAAAAGGGCGGTTTTGGAAATGGAACGGCCGACTTCTGTGCGTACGTCTGTATTCGGAAAAGGTGCAAGGCCACGAATGGCGATCCCTGGCAATGAACCGGTTTTCTTTTCGTTTGGATCATACATAGTTGTTCACCTCTTAATAATCAAATCGATGCTATTTATAATATACCGTATTTCTCTTAAGCTTGCAAAATAAACACTCATTCACGCTTCCACGTGAATGGCTTTCATTTTCTTATTTAAAACGGTTGCGGGGTGCGATTCAATAAAAAAGTGTGTTGGAATCAACACACTAATTAAGCTGGGTCAGATCGAGTTCATCCATGGCCTTGATGATGGCGTTCAAGGTGTTCTCTTCATCGTCTCCAGAGACGGCGATGGTGACTTCGGCGTGCTGGGGCACCCCGAGGGACATGACCCCCATGATGCTTTTGAGGTCGACCGTCTTTCCATTGTAAGTGAGTTTGATGTCTTCATCGTACTTTGCGGCTTCCTGAGCCAGTTTGCTTGCGGGTCGTGCGTGCATGCCCGCTTCATCGGTAATCGTGATGGTTTTTTCCATTGTCTTCACCTTCTCAGTATTTTTTAAAATATGGGTGTAAAGCGCATCCGCGACCCCCGCGTGGTCGTTATCGAGGGCGGTTAAATAGGATGCAGCTTTCTTAGCTTTAATTGTAGCATTTTTCATCGCAAATGATAAGGAAATCTGCTCAAGCATTTGCGTGTCGTTGTCGTTGTCCCCGAAAACAAGGGTTTCTTTCTCGCGGACACCGTAGTGTTCCATGAGGTAGCGGGCCCCTACCCCCTTGTTGGCTTTTTCAGGGATGACATCCAGATAGGTGTCGTGACTTTTTGTGATGGCAGCCCCTTTTAAGGCCTTGAAATCATGAAGCGCCCGGTTGAAACGTTCAAGGTCCTTGATGATGATGAGGATCTTGTGGGCGTCGACGGTCTTCAAGACCTGCAGGTCTTCTTGGATGTGGACGGGCATTTTGGAATCCGGATGGCGCGCATTCCATGCCTCATAGACCTTGAGCCGTTCATTATCCAGGGAGTGGATGCCTTCTTCATTGTATACGACAAAGGGGTAGCCGTTCGCATGGGCGAAATCGATCATGGTCGCTTGGGCGCTTTTGTCGATGACAAGGCCATGCATGCGCCTCTTGTTCGATATTTCCTGGATCAGCGCTCCGTTGTTGGTGACGATGGGGCCTTCATAGAGTCCAAGCATGTTCGCGTACGGTTTGGCCATCTCGAACGCGCGGCCCGTGGCGATGGCCACGTTGACGCCGGTCTTCCTCAAGGCCTTGACGGCTTCGATGTTCGCTTCGCTTAACGACTTGTCCGAATTGAGCAAGGTCTTGTCAAGGTCGAATATGGCGAGTCGGATCATATAGTATCACTGTCCTTAAAAAACACTTCAGAAGAAGTGTTTTTTAGTTGAGCTATTCGCTCTTCTTGTCTTTTAGGTTGTCGACAAGGAAATCAATGGCCTTTTTGAAGACGACTTCCTGTTTGACGGCGTTTTCGTTGACTTGGTTCTTCACTTGCTCGAGATCCATGTTGTGCTGGTCGGCGAGTTCCTGGTATTTTTGTTCGACTTCCTCATCGGTCGCGTCGATGCCTTCTTCTTTGGCGACCTGGTCGATGGTGAGGTTGTAGCGGATGGAACGTTCGGCGTCCTCTTTCAGGCGCTCCTCGAACTGTTCCTTGCTCATGCCTGTGAGCTGGAGGTAGGTATCCAGGTCGAGACCGTATTGCTGGGCCTGTTTCTTCGTGTTGTCCATGAGACGGTTCTTCTCTTCTTCGATCATCTCGTCGGCGATCGTCATCTCGGCGTTCTTGCTCGCGGTGTCGACCGCGAAGTCGACGGCTTTGTTCTTGTTGGTTTCCTGTTTTTGGTTCTCTAAGGTCTTGCGGGTGTCGGCTTTCAAATCTTCGACCGTTTCAATGCCTTCCTTGTCGAGGTCCTGGACGAATTCATTGTTCAGCTCAGGGGTGACTTTCTGTTTGATCTCGTGGAGTTTGACTTTGAATGTGGCTTCCTTGCCGGCAAGGTTCTCGGCCTGGTAGTTTTCAGGGAACGTGACCTTGACGTCCTTTTCCTCTCCGGGTTTCATGCCGATGAGCTGTTCTTCAAAACCGGGGATGAATGAGTTGCTACCGATTTCAAGCTCGTGGTTTTCCGCTTTTCCGCCTTCGAACGCTTCGCCGTCCACAAAGCCTTCGAAATCGATGACGGCGGTGTCGCCTTCTTCGACTTCTCCGTCTTCCTTGACGACGAGTTCGGCGTTTTGGTCCTGGAGCTTCTTGATCTCGTCCTGGACTTCTTCTTCATTGACTTCGTCGCTTGGACGGTCGTATTCAAGGTCTTTGTACTGACCGAGGGTCACCTCGGGTTTGACAGCGACCGTGGCGGTGTAGGTGAAGGGTTTGCCCTTTTCGATGGCGTTGATGTCGAGGTCGATCTTCGGTTGGCTCACGACGGCGAGGTTGTGTTCCATGACGGCGTCGGTATAGGTTTCCTGGATGACATGGTTCAGGGCTTCTTCGTAAAGGCTCTCCACGCCGTTTTGCTGTTCATAGACCTTGCGTGGGACTTCCCCTTTGCGGAAGCCTTTCACTTCGACATCCTTTTTAATCTGTTCGTAGGCGTGATCAAGTCCGTGCTCGAACTGGTCGGCGGAGACTTCGATGGTGAGTTTCACGCGTGAGTTTTCAAGTTCTTCTAATTTTGCCATAAAATAATGTTACCTCCTAATTTTAATCCTTGTTAATTATAACATATGGGTTTCGTTTGTAAACTGTAATACTGATATTGGTTCGTGAGGCGGAATGATACGGACGCGCTTAGCCCACGGAATGGACGATGCCGAGCCATTCACGGTTCTGGATGTTCTTTCCGTGAGGATGGCGGGAGACGTTGTTTTGAAGAATGTCAAGGGCGTCGTCCACCGGTTTGAAGAGGGTGGTGAACCCTAGGGCTTCCTCTTCGTCTGTCAACTGGACGGGTGCTTGTTCTTGAGATTCGATTCCGACTCTATAAAAATGATGAATCCAGATGGAATCCGGGAAGCACTCTTTCAATATCAAGGTAGGGTGGGCTCTTTTTACGGTGAGACCGGTCTCTTCCTTCACTTCGCGTTTCAAGGCTTTAAGCGGGGTCTCGCCTCTTTCAATGCCGCCCCCGGGAAGGGTGTAGAGGTTGTGTTTCATGAGATGGACGAGCATGACCTTTCCCTCAGACACGATGACGGCCCGTGAACCTTCATGCACGGGACCGTCCGGTTGTGTCGATTCGTCAAGATTATCCGCATAGATGGTTAATACAGGCGTTTCGTTTTGGTTCATGCTCATTTGTCCACGTCGATCAGGACGGGGATGACAATGGGCCGCCTGTCGGTCTTCCGGTACAAAAACTTGCCGATGTGTTCGCGGACTTTTTCCTTGAACTTCTTCCAGTCGAGTCTTTTTTCACCCAGCATCTTGTCGGCGACCTCGTGGTAGATCTCGGTGACCTCGCGGATGAGGTCCGCGTTTTCCTTCATATAGACGAATCCGCGGGAGACGACTTCGGCCTCGCCCACCTTTTTCTTCTTTTTGGCGTTGATGTGGGCGATGATCAGAAGCAGCCCGTCCTGGGATAGGATCTCGCGGTCCTTGAGGACGACATCGGAGATGTCGCTTTCAAGGATGCCATCGACCAGGATGTCGCCGCTTTTCCGCTTGGCGGAGATGGGCAGGGCCTTGCCGGCCTTGAATCTCAGGATCTGCCCGTTTTCAAGGACCTTGACCTTGTCCTCGTCGTAGCCTTGCTGCTTGGCGATCTGGGTGAACGCATAGAAATGGCGGTATTCACCGATCACCGGTACGATGAACTCCGGTTTCAGGATGTTCATGAGGAGTTTGATGTCCTCGCTCGACGCATGCGCGGAAGGCATGATGTCCCTTGGGACCTTATGGACGGAAATGTCGTTTCTTGAGAGGATGTCAAGGGTGCGGGCCGCGATCTTTTCCGTGCCTGCGACCGGCGGGGTCATGAGTACGACATTGTCGGTGTGGTCGAGGTGGATCAACCGGTCGATCTGGCGGACCATGCGCTGCAACATGAAGAAGGGCTCATGCCTTTCCCCGGTCACGAGCACGACGCTGTCCTTCAGTTCGTTCTTGTTGTTCTCATCGATGAACTTGAGGCTCAGAAGTTTTTCATCGGGAATCTTGAGGACGCCGAGATTGATGGCGATGTCGACCATGCGTTGGGCTTTGCGGCCGATGATGGCGATGGTCTTGTTCATCGCAAGGGCGATGTCGACGACTTTTTGAATCCTGAAGATGTCGGTCGAATAAAGCGCGACGATGATGCGGGCTTCCGCTTTGGTGAAAGTCTGCTTGAGGCGTTCATCAAGCTGTCTTCCCGCGCCTCCGTGTCCGTAGGATTCCGCACCGAGGCTCTCGCTCATGAGGGCGAGCACTTTCTTGTTCGCAATCTTGGCAAGCCCTTCAAAGGATGTCTTGTAGGGTGCGTTCACGTTCTGGTCGAACGTGTAGTCGGGACTGTAGACGAGGACGCCGTCTTCTGTCTCGAAGGCCATGCCGACCGATTCCGGGACGGAATGGGTCGTCTGGTAAAACGTCACTTTGGCGTTCTTGAACGATAGTTCTGTGTCTTTGGTGATGGTGTGAAGCGTATAGTCGTCGATGTTCATCGACTGGGTCTTGAGTGCGTCCTTGAGCATGGCCAGGGTGAAATAGGTTCCGTAGACCGGTATGTTGATCTCTTTTAGAAGTTTCGGCGCTGCGCCGATATGGTCCTCGTGACCATGACTTAGAAAAAGGCCCCGGATTCTGGACTGGTTCTTGACGAGATAGGAATAATCGGGTAGGATCGCATCAACGCCATACAGTTCATCGACCGGGTATTTGAGACCCGCATCAAGAATGTAGATGGCCTGGTCGATTTCGAGGCAGTACATGTTCTTACCGTCTTCACCGAGTCCGCCGAGGGCGAAAAAATCTATTTGGCTCATGGGATGCACCTCCTTTTCATAGTTTATTTGTAAAGTTCATGTCTTACACATTATAACACACCATACCAAAAATCGGGTGTTCACACAATAGCTTTTTCGTTTTTTCAAACGCATCCGGGGCAATCTATGGTAGACTGAAAGCGGGTGATCGAGATGATACGCTATCCGAATGGAAAGAAAGCGAAACCACAACCGAAAACGAAGACGGGCGTCAAAAACCGGGGCATGACCCTCGAGACGCTCATCAATGAATCCAACCGGTTCTATCTTGAACAGGACCGCGCCGTGATCCACAAGAAACCCACGCCCGTCCAGGTCGCGAGTGTCCACTACCCAAGCAGAAGCCAGGCGAAGATCACCGAAGCCTACTACAAAAGCCCTTCGACGACCGACTACAACGGGGTCTACCAGGGTTTCTACGTGGATTTCGATGTCAAGGAGAGCCGGAACCGCACGTCGTTCCCCCTCAAGAACATCCACCCCCATCAGATCGAACATCTGCGCCGGGTCACTCAACACGGAGGCATCGCCTTTTTGATCATCCACCTTGTCGGCGAGGATACTTTCTGGCTCATAGCGTTTGAGCGGATCGTACCGTACCTTGAGCGCGCAAGGACCGGACGGAAATCCATGACGGTCGGGGAAATCAAGGACGAAAGCTTTGCGATTCCTGAAGGCTTCCGCCCGAGACTCGATTATCTCAAGGCGCTTGATAAGCTGATCGCAAGAAAAAAGGCCTGATGGCCTTTTTTTATTTTAGGGTCTCGCCGCTTTCAAGACGTTTTTTCTTGAATGTGGCGGTCGAATGGATCCGGCAGTTCCTCGGGATGACGGTGTCTTCAGGGATCCTGACCCCTTTGGCGACGACGTTGATGCCGCTTGAAAGGAGGTCGGGGCGTTCTTTGTTCGGGGTATAGTCGTCACCGGTGCCGATGATGGCATTGTGGTCGACCAGGACGTTCTTGTCGATGATCGAGTTCTCGACGACAGCGCCCGGCATGATCTCGGTGTCGTTCAGGATGACACTGTTCTTGACGGTCGCGCCCGGGTGGATGACGACACCGGGGCTGATGACGCTCCGGATGACGCGTCCGGTCACGATCGAACCGTTTGAGATGAGGGCCTGGGAGATTTCCGCCTTGGAGCCGATCTTGACGCTCGGAAGTTCCTCGCTCTTGGTATAGATGCGCCAGTCGCGCTCGTACATGTCGAGGGGGACCTTGTCGACGGTGTTGGTGAGTTCGAGGTTCGCATCCAGATAGGCGTCGTAGGTTCCGACGTCCTTCCAATACCCCTTGAAGACGTAAGCGTAGACTTCGCCCCCGATCATATGGGGGATGATGTGCTTGCCGAAGTCCAGGTTCGCTTCATCCACTTCTTCAAGCGCCTTGAGCAGGGCCTCGGTATTGAAGACATAGATGCCCATCGAGGCCTGGTTTGAGTCCGTCTTCTCCGGTTTTTCCTGGAAGTCGATGACTTTTTGGTCCCCGTTGGTACGCATGATGCCGAACCGGTGCGTCTCTTCCCAATCGACTTCCTGGACGGCGATGGTGAGGTCCGCCCCTTTTTCCTTGTGGAAGTCGATCATCTTGCGGTAGTTCATCTTGTAGACATGGTCGCCCGAGAGGATGACGACGTATCTGGCACCGGAGCGCTTGATGAACTCAAGGTTCTGCTTGACGCTGTCGGCGGTTCCCGAGTACCACTTCTTGTACGGTTGCAAAAGGGATAGTTTGGTGTCGCGACGGTCGAGGTCCCAGGGCTTGCCGACCCCGATGTGTTCGTTCAGGGAAAGCGGATGGTACTGCGTCAGGATGCCGATGTGGTAAAGGCCTGAGTTGCTGCAGTTGGAAAGCGAGAAGTCGATGATGCGGTACTTACCCGCGAAGGGGACCGCGGGCTTGACCCTTTTTTCGCTCAAGAGATCGAGTCTTGACCCTCTGCCTCCGGCGAGTATCAGTGCGAGTGTCTCCATCTGAATCAGCTCCTTATGATCGATTTATAGAGTGTTTCATAACGCATGGCGCTTTTTTCCCAGGTGAACCGTTTTTTCATGGCGCTCCTACGAACGCTTTTGAATGCGGTTTTCGACGCATAGAGGTCGAGCGAGGCTTGCAGGGTGCGCTTCAAATCCTCGGCGTCATAGTTCAAGAACCCAAGGCCATTGCCCTCACCGGTATATTTATTGTAAGGCGTCACGGTATCCTTGAGGCCACCGGTCTGACGGACGATCGGGATGCTGCCATAGCGCATGGCAATCATCTGGGCGAGACCGCACGGCTCATAGCGCGAGGGCATCAGGAAGAATTCACTGCCCGCATACACTTGCCGGGCCAAGGAGTCGTTGTAGCCGAAATAGATGCCGACCCGTTCTGGATAGCGGGCCTTCAGGTCCCTAAAGGCGTTCTCATAGTCTTCATCGCCGCTTCCTAGGACAACGAGACGGATCGAATCGTTTGCGATGAACGGTTCGATGGCGTTTAGTAGGACTGGAATGCCTTTGTGTTCGACAAGTCGTGAGACAACGCCGTAAAGCGGTTTTTTACTGGCGGGCATATCAAAGCGCTCCATAAGCATCACCTTGTTCCATTCCTTGCCCTTGACGTGGTTGTAAAGATCGAAAGGTTTTGGGATGTTGGGGTCCTTGCTAGGGTTGAAGACATCGTAGTCAAGCCCGTTGATGACACCATGGACGCTGTCATGACGGTCCCTCAGGATCTGTTCCATCCCATAACCGAAATACGCATAGGTGATCTCTTCCGCATACGACTCGGAGACCGTGCTCACCAGGTCGGCGGTCACGAGGGCGGTCTTCAGGAAGTTCACGCCATGGTCGTATTCAAGCCGTTGATCGTAATCAAGGTTGAGATAGGGGATCAGGCCCTTGTCGAACTGGCCCTGATACGCCAGGTTGTGGATGGTGAAGACGGTCGCCGGGGTATAGGACAGGGGGTTCTCTTTCTTGATGATGAACGGGATCAGTCCACTCGGCCAGTCGTTCAGATGGATGACATCGAATGAAAGGTCAAGCGTCTTCACCATGCTCAACACCGCATGGTTGAAATAGGCGTAGCGTTCACCGTCGTCGAAATCGCCATACATGTTCTCACGGTATCCGAAATAGTATTCGTTATCGATGAAATAGACATCCAGCCCTTCATGGGAAAGATGTTGGAAACCGGCATACTCATGTTTCGTATGGACCGGGATCCGGGCGGTTCCAAGCGTCTTCATTTCACTGTCGTAGACTTCTTTTGTGCGCAAATGCTTGGGTAGAACCAAAGACACTTCATGCCCGAGGTCCTTGAGGGCCCTTGGGAGACTGCCAAGGACATCGCCCAGACCTCCGGACTTGCAAAAGGGTGTGGCTTCGCTTCCTACAAAGAGTATTTTCATTATCATCCCTCCACCCCCATTATACATGAAAGCCCTGGCTTTATCGACACATTCTCGAATGGATTTGTGTGTGCAAAGCCCTCGCTAACCCTTGTATAACGGACAAAAAAAGAGCCGCAACGCGGCTCTTGTCGCATAAAACAGGGGATGATTCCTTGTCAGGATTGAAGTTGTTCTTTGAGACGGATGAAAATCGGAACACCGATCAGCAAGGTGAGGACGATGGAAGGGACCATGTAGGCCCCGTTATAGAGGATGGAATAGATGGGAACCGGCTGACCTTCCGGAGCGTATTCCCCGAAGAGGATGGCGCCGGAGAGGAAGTGGAAAAAGAAACGGCCCATCATCGCCGCAAACATGCCGAGGGCGAATATGGCGACACTGTCCCGGTTGATTCTGAAAATGAGTGCTGAGGTCCCAAGCACGCCGTATGCCAGGAGGTAATCAAGCGGCACGACCCCCCAGTGGAGACCGACAAACGAGAATCCGCTGATGATCATGTCCAGGATCGCATAGGCGACGCCTGAAAAGATGCCGACCTTGAGTCCGTGGCGATAGGCTATGAGCAGGACCGGAAGCATCGAAAGGCTGATGCTGCCGCCTTGCGGTTGACGTGGAAAAAGCATGGCGATGAGTTCGAGTACCGCCGCAAGGGCGAGCAGTATGCTCACTTCCGACAAGGTTTTGGTGTTGAGTCTGTTATTGTCTGACATTGTGTTTCCCCCTTTGAAGTGAAAAAGTCCTATCCGGGCGCGGATAGGACTTCCTAAGATTCGAAAGATATCATCCTACGCTGGCATTACCCAGATCAGGTAAGGTTCATTCTAGTTTCAAGAATGTCTCAGCCTAGTTCTCTAAGCTCCCTGTTTTATCGACACTTCCATTATAGCACAGATTCGCTTTGTCTCAAGTAAAACACTGATTAATCGAGGAATGTCTGAAGTTCGAGATGCATGCCCAGGGGATCCTTCAGGAAGGCGTGGTAGATTTTGAAGGTCGCATTTTCCTCGGGGGCGCTCAGGACCTCAAGCGCATCCTTCACTTTATCAAACATGCGGTCGACCGCCGCCTTGTCCTGATAGACAAGGGTCACGCAGGTGGAAGCCGGCGGGTTTTTGGGGTGGTGCGTGCAAAAACCGATCTTGCCATGACCATGAAGGTCATAGATCAGGCATTGGCCCTGGTCCTTGTAAAGGGAGAGGCCCAGGAGTTCACCATAGACCTTCTTGACTGAATCCAGGTCGCTTGCAGGATAGAAATGGATGGCGTCTAGCATCGTATCCCTCCGATCAATGGATGATGTCCAGGATCAGGGTCTTCTTCGGCACTTCCTCGGTGGTGATGGAAAAGGCGCCGCGCACCGCCTCGACTTCGCAGGAGATGTCCCGGTCGTTGGTGTAGAGGTAGGCCAGCACTTCGTCCTCCTCGACCTTGTCGCCGACTTTCTTGTTGAGGACGATGCCGACATCGGGATCGATGGTGTCGTCCTTGGTCTTTCTTCCCGCGCCCAGGCGCATGGCGGAAAGACCGATTTCAAGGGCGTTCAGGCTTTTCACATACCCCGCGGCTTCGCTTTTGACCGCGACGATGTTTTCGGTGTGGATGAAGTCGTTAAGGTCGGGATAAGTGCCGCCCTGGGCATTCACAAGCGCTTTGAAGGTGTCGGAGGCTTCGAGTGAGCCGATTTTCTTGCCAAGCAGATTCTCGGCCTCCTCAGGCGTCTCGGCAATGCCGGCCTGATGGACGAGATGGGCGCCGATCTTATGGCAAAGGGTCTCAAGGTCCTTGGGGCCGTTCCCCTGCAAAGTCTGGATGGCCTCGACGACTTCAAGCTTGTTGCCGACCGCGTGCCCGAGGGGCTCGCTCATGTCGGTGATGAAGGCGACGACCTTCTTGCCGAAGGCCTTGCCGATCCGGACCATGAGGTTTGAAAGCTCACGGGCGTCATCGAGCGTCTTCATGAAAGCCCCTTCGCCGATCTTGACATCGAGGACGATGACATCGGCACCGCTCGCAAGCTTCTTGCTCATGATCGAACTTGCGATCAGGGGGATTGAAGGCACGGTCCCTGTCACATCGCGAAGAGCGTAAAGAAGCTTGTCCGCCGGCGCGAGCTTCTTGGTCTGCCCGGCGACCGCGATATTGATGCCGTTGACCTGGTTGATGAACTGTTCGCTCGATAGGGCGATGTTGAACCCCTGGATGCTTTCAAGCTTGTCCAGCGTACCACCGGTATGGCCGAGGCCCCGGCCTGAGAGTTTCGCAAACTTCGCGCCGGTCGAGGCGACCAAGGGGCCCAGGACCAACGTCGTCTTGTCACCGACACCGCCGGTGGAATGCTTGTCGACCTTGACACCCTCGATCTTGGATAGATCGATCGTCTCGCCGCTGTTCAGGACGGCTTCGGTCAGATGGACGGTCTCTTCTTCGCTCATGCCGTTGAAGTAAATCGCCATCATGAGGCTGCTGATCTGATAATCCGGGATGTCGCCATCCACATAGCCGTTGATGAAGAACTCGATCTCTTCCTTAGAAAGCGGGTGGCGGTCCCTTTTTTTCTCGATAATGTCTACCATTCGCATGGGTATCACTCCTCAATTCTTGGTAACTGTATTATTTTATCATAAAAGTGTGTACTTAAACACCCCGATGAGACTCGTATGTCTTCAGTTTGGTCTCGATCATCGATTGGACATGTTTCGCGAGTTCGACGGTGTTCATGCCCTTGTAATCCTCGTACCGCAAGGGTTCATGGAAATGGACGTGGAGGTGCTGACGTTTTATGGGCCAGCCTTTCCAGATCCTATGGAAGTCGTGAATGGTCGCCACGAGCAGGGTCGCCTTGGGCTTTGTTGCAAGTTTGAAGGCGCCGGGGCGCATGGGGTTCATCCGATTGCTGTAGCTTCGCTTGCCTTCCGGGAAGATGGTCACGATTGCGCCCTTTTTGTATTGACGGACGCCTTTGATGATCGCCTCGGCGGCGCTTCTGTCGGCGAGGCGGTCGATCGGCACGTTGCCGATCAGCCGTGCCCAGTGGCCGACGATGGGCCAGGTGAAGACCGGCCGCTTGGCGATATAGACCATGGGTCGTTTGATCAGGTGCTTGAGGGCGACAACCTCATAATAGCTCTGATGGTTCGCAACAAGAATGAAGTTCTCTTCCGGAATGTTCTCGTTTCCACTGACATGCAGCTTGACCCTCAGAAGCTTCAGGATGAGGGGCAGGATGGCCCCGATGAACCGATGGTTCCGCTCGTTCATGGTCTGGTCGCCCTTTTGGAAGCGGCCATAGACCGTGTAGGGCAGGAGCATGGTCAGGATGCCAAGGAAAAACCCGACCACCAGGGAGAGCATCCAGATGAGGATATGGAGGGGTTCATAGCTGAACGCGTTGAAAAGCTGGATGAAAAGGGCGGTGTAGAATGTCCAAAGCAGGAGGAAAATGAATGTCATGGTCGCACTTTCCTTTCGTAGACTGTGAACGTAAGCGGGCCTTTCGATGTTTCTTTCGTTTTTTCATAGGCGGTCATGTCCACATCGGGGAAGTACGTGTCCCCCTCGTACTCGCCATCGATAAAGGTGATATAAAGCCTGTTTGCATAAGGCAGGCAGGCCTTGAAGACCTCGGCCCCACCGATCACGAAGATCTCCTCTTCTTTCGAAGCGGCCTTCTTGAGATAGGCGGTCGCATCGCGGATGACCTCGGCACCTTGAAGCGTGGAGGCGGTCCTTGAGAGCACAATGTTTCTACGTCCGGGAAGCGGTCCTCCCAGGGACGCCTTGATGGACTCGAAAGTCTTTCGACCCATGAGCACGGTGTGGCCGGACGTCACGTTCTTGAAATACCTCAGGTCGTCCTTGAAATGCCATGGCAGGGTGTTATCCTTGCCGATGACACGGTTCTTGTCCATGGCGACCATGATGGAGAGACTCATACCGCCACCTTCCCTTTCAAGCGGGGATGGGGATGGTAGTCCTTCAAGGCGATGTGTTCAGGCTTGAAGTCGAAAAGGTCCTTGACCGACTTGTCGAGGACGATCGTCGGCAGTTTTCTCGGCGTTCTTTCAAGCTGAGTCCTCACTTGTTCGAGGTGGTTCTTATAGATATGGGCGTCACCGATCGCATGGACGAACTCACCGGGTTTCAGATCCATCACATGGGCGATCATGAGGGTGAGAAGCGCGTAGGAGGCGATGTTGAAGGGCACCCCTAGGAACGCATCCGCACTCCGCTGATAGAGCTGGCTCGAGAGGACCCCGTCATTGATGTAGAACTGGACCATCATATGGCAGGGCGGAAGCGCCATCTCGTCAATCAAGGGCGGATTCCAGCTGTTGATGATCAGCCGTCTTGAGTGGGGATTGGTCTTCATATTATCAAGGACTTCCTTGAGTTGGTCGACAGTCTTCTTTCTACCGTCGAACTGGCGCCACTGCGCACCATAGACAGGGCCGAGGTCGCCCCATTTCTTTGCGAAGGCTTCGTCGCTTTTTATTTTTTCCACGAATTCTTTCATGGATTCGCCTTCGAAACCTGCACTTTTCCTATAGGTCTCATACGGCCATTCATTCCAGATCCTTACGCCGTTTTGAACGAGATAGCGGATGTTCGTATCGCCTGCGATGAACCATAGAAGTTCATGGAGGACGCTCTTGAAGTGCACTTTTTTCGTAGTCAGAAGGGGAAAGCCTTCACTGAGGTCGAACCGCATCTGATAGCCGAAGGTGGAGATGGTGCCGGTGCCGGTGCGATCCGGTTTTTCCTTTCCGTTTTCGAGGATGTGCCTTAAGAAGTTCTGATAGGTTTTCATGGTCGATCCCTCCTGTCCATAGTATACCATACAAGGGACGCCCTTGGGGATGGGTAAGAAAAAAACGTCCCGAAGGACGTTCATAAGAAGGGTCATTCTTTGGGTTTGGGGCTGATGAAGGTCACTTTCTCCGCAATCACTTCGGGATAGGAAAACGACTTGTCCTCACCGTATTCGAAGTACTTCTGCTGAAGCCTTCCCTTCACCCCGATGGTGGAGCCTTTCTTGCAGTAGTTCACGGTGTTCTCCGCAATTCCGCTCCATAGGGTGCAACGGATGAAATCCGTTTCATAGGTGCCGCTTTGAGCGCTCTTGAAGCCTCTTTGCAACGCCAGGGTCACGGTGGTGACCTTCTTGCCGCCTTCGAGTTCCCTCAGTTCAGGATCATAGACGAGCCTTCCGACGAGTATGACTTGATTGACCAATGTACCGCCTCCTTTATGCCTATCCTACTATGAGGGGCGGTCCTGGTCACCTTTCATAAACCGCTTTGTTTTCCGGATGGGTCATGGTTTTGACCCAGGCTCTCCGAAAAGGCAACAAAAAAGTGTGAAGATGGCTGGCTTCACACTTGGATTCCTCAGGGGCCATTGGCTTTGTAAAGATCAATGCTTGAAAATCGAACGGCTCAGCCTGAGCGAATGCACGACATCCCTCAGGATGTCAAGGTCGTCGGTGAACGCTTGGATCGCCTCTTCGTTGAGCGGACGGAACATGGAAAGTTCGAACGTGTCGATCTGGTTGTTGATGGCGATATGGAGCTTGGTGCCGATGAAACTGAACGAAAGGTCGCCGGGATGGTTCTTCTCGATCTTCAACAAGGCTTCGATGACCTGCGGGGTCAGGATATAAAACGCCGAATGCGGTTCACTCGCATAGGTTTTGAACGTCTTGTTGAAGTCGTGGCTCTCAAGTTCGACGGGCTCCACTTCGTACTGGGTCACCGGCCTGCCCGCTTCCATCACGAATACGCGCCCTTTGAAGGTCTTGTTGAAATCGAAGCTGAAGACCCTTCCGGTGAAGTATGGGGTGAGGACCTGGGTGACACTCTTGCCGGTGCTCACCGTCTGATAGTTCGAAAGCACCACGTCGCTCGAGACGAACGAGACCCCGTCGATGGCGCCGCTCAGGAAGTCTTCCGTCTTGATGTGGTCGGCCTGGCTCAGACACTCCCCCTGGTAGACCTGGGAGGGTCCGAGGCCCATTTTCGGCTTGTAGGTCCCGTTTTCAACACTCTCTTCAAGGATGGCTTTCAGCACTTTGCTCTTGAAATCGTCCTGGATGGTGGTGTACGAGGAATAACCGAAGAACAAGGTTACGGCGCCCACGACCAACAGGGCGACGATGAGGGCCATCGGTTCGATGGCAAGCACAAAAAGCAGCGCGGCCACAATGACGCTCAACCCTCCCAGGATGATGGTCATCTCCACGACGCGTTTTCGTTTTTGGAATGCTTTCATCTTCTCTTGCATGGTCTCATCCCCTTTTTCTTCGGTAGACAATCATTATACCGCAAGACGGACTCAAAATAAAGCACCTATTCACGAGGAAGGGCTGCATAGAAAGCGGTCGCCTCTTCCTTGAGCCCATCAACCGCATGGTCCACCTCGTCTTGGGTGATGGATTCAAAGCGTTCGATCAGGTCATGGTAGATGACACCGAACTGCAGATGGTCGGCGATTTCACCTGCGAGGCGGTCGCTGCTGTCGAAACTGCGGATGAACTGTCCGAGCATCCTCCGTTTGACCCGGATGAACTCTTCTTTCTCAAGCGCCTTATGGCTTTCCTCATTCAGGGCGTTCATTAGTTCGTAGCGCAAGGCGTCCGGGTCTTCGGTCTCTGCAAAAAGCAGGATGTTCGCATACGAAGGCTCAAAGACCACGTCCACATCGTAGGCGTCGTTGACCAGGTTTTGTTGAAGCAGGGCCTCATAGAGCTTCGAAGTCGACCCGAGCAAGCCTTCGACCGCAATCGAATAAATCAGAAACATCCGGATGGGGTCTTTGGCCCGGTAAATCGAATCGGTCAGCTTGATGCCCATCATGAGGGTGGGGGTCTTGATGTCGTAGTGCGCCTTTTCATAGGCCGTGTTCACCTGGGGCACCGTCTCATGCCGGATGGGAAGGGGGGCTTTCGCACTGTGATCAAAAGCACCCAGGGATGTCTCAAGGTGATTCCGTAGGCTTTCGGGGTCGATGGCACCCACGACGACGACTTTCATCCGCACCGGGTCGTAATAAGCTTCATGCATGGCTCTTAGGGCTTCAAGCGTCATCGCCTCGATCGATGCCTCGCTCCCGAGGATCTCGTCCTTGAGCGGATGGGTGGCGTAAAGGTTGTTCATGAGCCCCTTGTATTGGAGGTAATGGGGGTCGTCCTTGTGCATGTTCAGCTCTTCTTTGATGATCTTCTTCTCTTTTTCAACGGTCGCCTCTGTGAACATAGGATGAAGCAGCATGTCGATCAGACGGACGGTGTGGTTCGTGATGGATGCCGTCGCGCTGAAGAGATAGGTGGTCGCGTGATGGTCGGTGTAGGCGTTGATCGACGCCTCTTCCCTCGCAAAGGCCTTGGAGAGGTCGGTTCCGTCTTTCTCGAACATGGAATGTTCGAGAAAATGGGCGATGCCCCTCGGGACATGGCACACCGTCCCGTTTTCGTCCTTATAGCCTTCATGGACACTGCCAAGCGGAACCGTGATGCTCACGAAGGTCTTGGCGGCATCCGGCTTATGGACATGGTTGACCTCGAGGGTGCCATGCACCTTGTATTGGTACAATGTCTCATTCAGTGCCTCATAATGAAGTTCACGCATCGGAATCCTCCTCGTATGTTGTGTGACGCTGCGGCGTCGTCTCAAAGACGACGCCAGTGTAGGCGTTATCCCCGGCAACGTTCATGCATGGGCCTTTGAAGGGCCTTTCGCCATCGCCCAGATGCCGGGTTTGGTCATCGGGATGGCGCTGATCAGGCCTGAAGCGTTAGCGCCCGCTCACGATGGAATCAAAGTCTGCCGGATTGTTCCTGTTTTCATTGAAGGCGCCGGCCTGCCTAGGCGCCGAAGCCTTCGGGCAGCTCGGTCGAGACGAGCGAGGAATGCCAACGGGCTTCGACCCAACGCCCCTCGACCTTTTTCCAGACGATCGTGACGATGACGTTGAAGCGCCCGGTCTTTCCGCCCACGTGCAGCAACTGAACGAACTCGACGACGCTCATTCCCGTCTCGCCCCAATCCACGGCGTCGTAACTTGCGATGAGCGTGTCAGTCTTGGCCTGCATCGTTGAGAGCTGCTTGAAGAGGCTCTTGAACCAGTTCTCCCACTCAGTTCGGGAGCGGATGACCTCGCTGCCACCCTCCGTGTTGATGTCGACGATGCCGAAGTCGTCGTCACAACGTGCCGACAACGTCTTGAAATCATGGTCGCGGACCGAGGCGAAGAGTTCGCTAGCCTCCGCTGCAAAGGGCTTGTCGAGGTCGGCGAGCTCCTTCAGGGTGAGAAGTTCCTGGGCCGCCGGGGCCGCAGCCCCCATCGCAAGGCCGGCACCGAGGGTGCTCACACCAGGCGCCAAAGCGCCATCGATGAAACCGAAGCCGTTCGCCAGGATTCCGGCGATGCCGCCGCCGATTGAATGGGCGGGCAGCTCAAAACCGCCCACGAGGTTCAACCCGGACAGTGTCAGCACCATGACGAGAAGGGCGAAAGAAAGCGCCAGGCGTTTTGGCCCCGCTTTCCCCTCGTTTTTGGATTTGAAGCCTTTGATGAAGGGGAATGCGATGAAGACGATGAGCATCAACGGTAAAACAATGATGAATGGGTGCATACCATTTCCTCCTATAATGAACATGTTTTTTTGATTCATGATTGTGCATGCGCTACATGGGGCTTCCGAGCTTTCCCCGGCGATCAGAAGCCGTGGTGTTTGAGGCACCGGGTTTGCCTAAGGCATGGCTTTGGCTTGGCATCCTAAAGCGGGTGGCAGGATTGGCATCGAAGGACCTCCGATGCTTCGTTCGTAACGGACGGGTAAAGACGCTGCGCGAATCGTGCATGTCACGCTTGCACCGTTTTTATGCATGGACCCCTCCACCATCCTTCCTCGGCTCGGCCGCCGTTTGAAGGGCGCTATAGGCCGAGCAGACGCATAGGGGCGCTTGAAACTCTGATGATCAAGTTTCCGCGTCGCGCTTGCCCCCCAGGACATAGGTGAAGATGAATTCAAGCGTGTTCGCCACACGGACGACATCGTCCTTCCGGACCGCATCAAGCATGGAGAGGACCTCGTCCTTTCCCATCGGGGTGCCAAACGCCTCATGCAAGAGCGCCTTGGTCGCAAGCGCGCCTTGAAGGTCGAAACTGCGTTTGATCGCCTGCTTGAGGGATTGTTTGGCGATGCTCAAGGCGTCGTCTGTGAACGCGCCCTGTTGAAGCGTTGAAAGCGTATCCCTGACAAGGTCTTTCGCCTTTTCGACATTCGAGTGGGCGACGCCCGCCATGATGGTGATGAGGCCGGTGAAGGGCTGGTAGTTGGAGTGGACCTGGTAAGCCAGCCCGTGGGTTTCGCGGATGGTGTCGAAGAGGAGCGAATCGCTCCCTCCGCCTAGCAACGTGTCGAGGACGCGCATCGCGTAGACATCGTTGTCCGGGTAGTAGACATCGCTTTTCAGGGTCATGAAGAGACGGTCCTGGCTCAAATTCAAAGTCTCATGGACCGATTCCTTGCTGCGCATGCCGTGGCGGACTAGCATCGATTCGGGAAGGCCTGGCCGCGCAAACGAAAAGGCCGCTTTGATGGTATCCGCCAGGGACGGATCGACATCCCCGACGACCGTGATGAAGACCGGGTTCTCAAGCAGGCGCTTGTAAGCTTCATGCACGTTCTCCAATGCGACAGGGTCGACGCCTTCGGGCGTACCGTTCGCACTGACCCGGTAGGGGTGGTCACGAAACAGATGTTCCTGATACCGTTTGGTGGCGTAGACATCCTTGTTGGCGTATTCGCTCGCAAAATGCGCCTTCAAAAAACGTTTTTCCTCACGCAAAAGCGCATCGTCGAAATCCGGATTCAAAAGCGCGCTCTTAAGCGCCTTCAAGACATCTTCAAGGTAGTCATCCTCCCCTGCATAGTCGGGATGGATGAAACGGACGCCGATCTCGCCGACGTGGGTGTTTCCGAGTTTGGTGGCCTTGGTGAAGAGCTGGGTGTCGTAGAGACTTTCAAGGTGGTTTTGAAAGATTCTCCGGCTTGGATAATCCCCCGTCTTCGCCTGAAGCATCGAAAGCATGAGCGCCCGGGCGCTCACGGTGGCTTCATCGAGGGGTTCGAAAAACCGCAGCTGGATGCGGATGGTCTTGAATGTCTTAGTCGGGATCCGGTGGATCGGGAGTTCTTTATTTACGGTCATGGTTGCCTCCAAAAAAAAGTGCCGGAGCACTTTTTTAGTCGTTATGCGAGTGAAAGCGCGATTTCCATCATTTTCGTGAAGGCGGTCTGGCGTTCTTCAGGGGTCGTGGCCGCACTGGTCACAAGCGAATCTGAGATGGTGAGCAGACACGCGGCTTTCTTCCCGGTGATCCGGGCGTTATGAAAAAGTGCGAACGATTCCATCTCGACGGCCAGGGCCTTGTACTTCTTGTGGATGGTCTTGAAATCGTCGAAATGTTCCCGGTAGAAGACGTCGCTCGAATGGATGACGCCTGTGCGAAGCGGGATGTCAAGATGTTTTGCGGCCGCGATGAGTTTCTCGTTGAGGTCGTCGCTTGGGTAGGTGTAGCTCGAATCGTAGTCGCCCGATTGGACCTTGGCGTAGGTGGATTCGCTGTACGCGCTTTCCGCCAGCAAGACGTCGTAAAGGTCGAGTTCTTCGGTATAGGCGCCGGCCGAACCGACCCGTACGATGTTCTCGACATCGAAGAACTTGAAGAGCTCATAGGAATAGATGCCGATCGACGGCATGCCCATCCCGCTGCCCATGACGCTGATGGGACGGCCGTTATAGGTGCCGGTGTAGCCGAACATGTTGCGGACGGTGTTGAATTGCTTGACGTCCTCTAGGTAGGTGTCTGCGATGTATTTGGCCCGTAGCGGGTCCCCAGGCATGAGTACGGTCTTGGCGACATCGCCTTTTTCAGCTTTGATGTGCGGGGTTGCCATAGCATTTCCTCCTTCTGGATCAGTAGTTTTCTTTTCCGGCTTCGCCTTTCATGAGCGAGACGCCGCTGCTTGCACCGATGCGGGTCGCACCGGCTTTGACCATCTTGTTCAGGTCTTCGAGGGTGCGCACACCGCCGCTTGCCTTGACTTCCTTGTTTTCGCCGGCGACTTTCTTCATGAGTGCGACATCTTCTTCCGTCGCACCACCAGTGCCGAAACCGGTCGAGGTCTTGACGAAGTCGGCGCCGCCGCGGATGGCCGCTTCTGCGGACGCTTCGATTTCATCTTTTTCAAGGTAGCAGGTCTCAAGGATGACTTTCAGGGTGTGGTTCTCGCATTCTTCTTTGACGGCGCGGACTTCTTTTTCCACCTGGTCGAAATGCCCGTCCTTGACCCAGCCGATGTTTTGGACCATGTCGATTTCATGGGCGCCGTTCATGAGGGCGTCCTTGGTCTCATAGACCTTGGTCTGGGTGGTGCTTGCCCCAAGGGGGAATCCGATGACGGTGCAGACAAGCACGTCGGATTTTTTCAGGCTTTCAGCCGCGTATTTGACCCAGGTGGGGTTGATGCATACGCTTTTGAAATCGTAGGTGATGGCCTCCTCAAGCAGCTTGTCGATGTCGCCCTTCGTACCGAAGGGCTTGAGGTAGGTGTGGTCGATCAATTTATTGATCTTCATGGATGGACCTCCTAATAATGGTCAGATATAGTTTGATGAAAGGCCCCGTCGTAAGCACCAAAAACGCGGTGCCAAGATATAAAGACCCTATGGTGCCTTTGAAAATCCCAGTCA
>JBKHIE010000015.1:0-22487 GCA_046538775.1 Candidatus Izemoplasmataceae bacterium | reverse complement strand
ACTTCGTGGAGATGTTTGTCGGTGTCGGCGCAAGCCGTGTCCGTGACATGTTCAAGACCGCTAAACAAAATGCGCCTTGCATCATCTTCGTCGATGAACTCGACGCCGTAGGCCGCCAACGCGGCGCCGGCATGGGTGGCGGGCATGATGAGCGCGAACAGACCTTGAACCAGTTGCTGGTTGAAATGGACGGTTTCGGTGCCAACTCCGGCATCATCGTCATGGCCGCAACCAACCGGCCGGACGTCTTGGACCCCGCACTCTTGAGACCCGGACGTTTTGACCGCCAGATCACCGTTGGAAAACCGGACATCAAAGGCCGTCAGGAAATCCTCAAGGTCCATGCCCGCAACAAGAAGATCGACACCGAGGTCTCTTTCAATGAAATCGCCAAGAGAACCCCCGGATTCACCGGTGCCGACCTTGAAAACCTGCTGAATGAAGCCGCGCTTCTAGCCGCACGCGAAAACAAGACATCGATCAAGCTCTTCCATATCGACGAAGCGGTGGACCGTGTCATGATGGGACCGGCCAAAAAATCACGCGTGTTCTCTAAACGGGAACGGAACTTCATCGCCCACCATGAAAGCGGCCATGCAGTCCTCGGCCTGAAACTTGACAACGCGAATGTCGTCCATAAAGTCACCATCATTCCAAGGGGACAGGCAGGCGGGTATAACCTCATGCTCCCTGAGGAAGAGGAAAGCTTCCTCATGACCCGCAAAGCCCTCATTGACCAAATCACCGGTCTGCTTGGCGGAAGGGTCGCCGAAGAGATCATCTTCAACGAAGTCTCCACCGGTGCCCACAACGACTTCCAGCGTGCAACCGAAATCGCCCGGTCGATGGTCACTGAATACGGTATGAGCACCCTGGGTCCGATCCAGTATGAGAAACGTTCCGACAACGTCTTCCTCGGACGCGACTATACAGCCCATAAATCATTCTCGGACACCGTCGCTCTCGAGATCGACAACGAAGTCCGCAAGATCATCAACGAATGTTATGAAAATGCCAAAAAGGTGCTTTCGGACAATATCGACCTACTTAAACGCATCGCGGAAATCCTTCTCGACACCGAAACCCTGACCCGTGAAGACATCCTGGAAATTGTCGACACCGGAACCCTTGCCTGGTGGGAGAAGAAAAAAGAAGCCAACGAACAAAAAGCCCTGAAGCAAGAAGCTTCTGAATCTGAAACGCAAGAGGAAGAACCAGAAGACACCAAGGATGGTACCGAAAAATCCGATGAAAACACTCAATGACAAGGATGGTTTTTCCATCCTTGTTTCCCTTGTAAGAAGGAGACCCTTATTATGAGACTCGACAAGTTTCTTAAAGTGTCCAGGATCATCAAACGCCGGACGGTCGCCAAAGAAATCAGCGATGCCGGACATATCCTGGTCAACGACCGCAAGGCCAAATCAAGCACCAAGATCGAAATCGGTGACATCATTACGCTGGACTATGCCAATAAGACATTGACGCTGGAAGTCAAAGACCTTAGGGATTCCGTTAAAAAAGATGACGCCACATCGCTTTACACAATTCTAGATGAATCCTATAAAAATCAGGAGTGAAACCCATGAAAAAAATCACTTTACTGCTTGCATCCTTCCTATTGACATTCACATTGGCCGGGTGTGGACAAGATGATGAAAGCGGACAAAACGTAGTCTACACGACGACCTACCCCCTTTATTATCTGCTTGAGGAAATCGGAGAAGATGTCCTCGACGTGAAGTATGTGCCTGGATCCCAAGTCCACGGAGAAAGCCATGACTGGTCCCAAAAGGAAATCATCGACATGCAGGATTCCGATTACCTTTTCTATGTCGGAGCCGGTTTGGACACCTATATAACCGCCAATCTCGATTCGGTCTTCAAGGACCAGGACGTTGAACTCGTGAAAATGGAAGACCATATTGACATCATCGAAGTCGAACTCGCCCATCATCATGAAGAAGATGATGATGATGAAGACCATCATGACGATGATAACGGCTATACCGAGGTCATTCCCGACCCGCATTTCTGGCTTGATGCAAGCCGCATGCAAGAAGTGGCGGAGTTGATTTACGAAAAACTTGTCGTCATGTATCCTGAAGATGATGCCCTGCTTGAAAACAATTACGTTCATGTGGACATGTTGCTTGAAAAGTTGCAACAGGACTACACAGAGGCCTTGTCAGACAAGGACAAGCCGATTGTCACCAACGTCAAGCTCTTCTCATACTACGAAGATGCTTACGACCTTGACCTCCATCCATTGACCTTGAATGCCCATGCACACGAGGATGAGACCGTGCCGAACGACCTTGAAACGTTTGTCAATTTTGTCATCGACCACGATCTCAATTACATACTGTTCGAGAAAAATGCGACGTCCCCGGCGGGAGACACCCTTGTCTCCGAAGTCAATAAGACCGAGCACTCCGTTGAAAAACTCTATCTTCATCCCATCGGAAACATCACCACCGATGAACTGAACGAAAATCAAAGCTACATCACCTTGATGTACGATAATCTTGAATCGCTTGAAAACGCCTTAGAATAGGAGACATGACCATGCAGGAACTGACCGAACAAGAACGCGTAAGACGCGAAAAGATGGAATCGCTTGAAAACCGAGGGATCGATCCCTTCGGTCAGCGGTTCAACCGGACCGCCACCTCGAAATCCATCAAGGAAGCGTACGACCACTACGATCAAGACACCCTTAACGAAATGGATACGCCTGTAGTCAAGATCGCTGGACGCATCATGACTAAAAGAGGCAAGGGGAAAGCCGGCTTCGCCCACATCCAGGACCAATATGGTCAGATTCAGATCTACGTCCGTCAGGATGCCCTGGGTGAAGAGACCTTCGAACTCTTCAAAAAAGCCGACCTTGGCGACATCATCGGCGTGGTCGGGTCTGTCATGAAGACCCGGACCGGAGAACTGTCCGTCCGCATTACCGACTACATCCACTTGACAAAAGCCCTGAGACCGCTGCCTGAAAAGTATCATGGCCTTAAGGATGTCGAAGAACGTTATCGCAGACGGTACCTTGACCTCATGACCAACGAGACGACCCGCGACACATTCGTCCTTCGTTCAAAGATCATAAGGGCCTTCCGTGATATCCTGGATGAAAAAGGCTACATGGAAGTCGAGACCCCCATACTCCACCCGATTCTAGGAGGAGCCTCCGCACGTCCTTTCAAAACCCATCACAACACACTCGACATGCCGTTTTATCTGAGAATTGCCCCGGAACTCTATTTGAAGCGCCTGATTGTCGGAGGCTTCGAAGGTGTCTATGAGATCGGACGCACCTTCCGAAACGAGGGCATCAGCATCAAGCACAACCCCGAATTCACCATGCTTGAGCTCTATGAAGCCTACGGTGACATGGAAAGCATGATGGAACTGACCGAATCGCTTATAAGCCAGGTGGCGCACAAGGTGCTTGGAACCACGAAGATCGAATACGGTGATAAGACCATCGACCTTTCCATGGGCTGGAAAAGACTTCACATGGCGGAGGCCGTAAAGGACGCCCTGGGCATCGATTTCTTCCGTGAAAACATCACCTTTGAAGAGGCCAGAACCTTCGCTGAAGCTAAAGGGCTCGAAGTCCAGAAACACCATACCGGCATCGGTCATATCCTGAATCTTCTTTATGAAGCCTTCGTCGAAGGCACCATCGTCGAACCGACCTTCGTCTACGGTCATCCTGTGGAAATCAGTCCCCTGGCCAAGAAGAACCCCGAAGACCCCCGTTTCACCGACCGCTTCGAACTCGTCATCAACAACCGCGAATACGCCAACGCGTTCAGCGAGCTGAACAATCCCATCGACCAGAAAGAACGTTTCTTGGCCCAGATCGAAGAAAAGAACCTGGGCAACGAAGAAGCAAGCGAGATGGACGAGGACTATGTCGAAGCCCTCGAATACGGCATGCCCCCTTCGGGAGGCCTCGGGATTGGGATCGACAGGCTCATCATGCTTATGACGAACTCGAAATCCATCAGGGATGTCATCCTCTTCCCTCACATGCGTCAACGGTAACTAAAAGACGGCCTAGACCGTCTTTTTTTGGCATATCATTGGACCTGAAAGGTTCTCTTTTCTTATAATATGGGCAATAGGAAAGGATGGTTCACATGCCTCATCAAGGAATCCACGACCTGATCGGCAACACCCCGGTCGTTAAATTGAACAGAATAACAGAAGACCTCAACAGCGATGTCTACCTTAAGCTTGAATGGTACAACCCAGGAGGCAGTGTCAAAGACCGAATCGCCCTGAACATGATTGAAGACGCCGAAAGAAAAGGACTGCTCAAGCCCGGGGATACCATCATTGAACCCACAAGTGGCAACACCGGCATCGGTCTTGCCCTGGTCGCGGCTTCAAAGGGGTATCGGCTCATCGTCACGATGCCCGATTCATTGAGCCTGGAACGTCGAAAAATCCTGAAGGGATACGGGGCGGAACTCATCCTTACAGACGGAAAGAAAGGCATGAAGGAATCCATCCGCCAAGCCAAGGCGCTTGCGGATGAACACGGGTATTTCATGCCGATGCAGTTTGACAATCCCGCCAATCCAGAGGCTCACGAGAAAACCACCGCCAAAGAGATCATTCGAGACTTCAAGTCACTGGATGCGTTTGTGGCAGGCGTTGGAACCGGTGGCACACTGAGCGGGACGGGAAGTGCCCTTAAGAAACACTATGACCAAATCCAGGTGGTCGCCGTCGAACCGGAGGATTCCGCCGTATTGAGTGGAAAAGCGCCCGGACCGCATAAAATCCAGGGGATTGGAGCCGGTTTCATCCCTTCCGTCCTTGACACCGCCCTGATCGACACCATTGAGACCATCAGTAACGAAGAAGCGATGGAAACCGCACGTAAACTCGCGAAAGAAGAGGGATTGTTCGTCGGCATCTCCACCGGGGCCAACGTCGCTGCCGCTTTGAAAGTGGCACGCAGGCTCAAGGATGGCTCAACCCTTCTCACCGTATCCCCTAGCAATGCGGAACGCTATCTCTCCACCGAACTCTTTACAAACAAGTAAGCTTAAGCAATAAAAATGCGTGCGCCCGTTCTGAAATGAACGGGCGCACGCATTTTCTTTATGTGCACGATGAATCCTGTTATTTTTTAAGGTTCAGCGAACAGACGGTCATGTCGGATTCGCTACTTGAGATGATTCTTGCAGGAATGCCGACCGCTGTGGCATAATCCGGGACATCCCTTAAAACCACGGCGTTGGCGCCGACTTTACTGTAGGCACCGACCTTGATATCGCCAAGAATCTTAGCCCCCGCCGCCAGCATGGCGCCTGTGCAGACCGTCGGGTGGCGCTTGTGATGGCGTTCATTGCCTGTGCCGCCGAGCGTGACGCCGTGATAGATCAGCACATCGTTTGCGATGATGCTGGTCTCACCGATGACGACACCGGTCCCGTGGTCGATGACCACATTCTTACCCAATTTCGCTGCGGGATGAATCTCGACTCCGGTGAGCACTCTTCCAATGTTTGAAAGCAACCGGGCAATAAGCTTGAGTTTCAAGATCCAAAGGACATGGGTGAAACGGTAAAGCCAAACCGCATGCATGCCGTTGTAGGTCAGCAGGATTTCTAAAAAATGCCTGGCCGCTGGGTCTTTACGCTTTATGGTCTTAATATCGCTGATCAAACCCATGGTCTCACCTCGAAAAATGTTTCAGACGTCTTCGCCTATGACAAGGGAATCGTCCGTGGACAAAGAGATACCAAGGCTTTCAGCGATCTCGACATAAATGTCGATGATGCCGACGTATTGGAAATCAAGCTGGTCCACGATGTTTTTGGTTGTCTTGTTCAGTTGTTCCGCTGCGTATTCAAACCGATCATCGCGTTCTGCAATCATGTTCTCGATCATGGTTTCAACCTCATCGAGCGGTTGGAAATCAATCAGTTCCTCATACTCCTCCAAATCAGCCCTGAAATCAGAAATGAAAAGGAGGTAGCCTACAAGTGGTGCGAACTCTTCAAAAACGACACAATCCGAATTGAAAAGTTTCTCATAATAGACCCTGATCACTTCGAATTGACTGTGCAGATAATTAAGCCCCACCTGGAAAATCGTCTGTAGGTCTTCGCTCAACTCTTCTTCCAAAGCCAATTCATAGACATGGTTAAGAACCGCGTATACCGGTTCAAGACGGTCATAGATGATGGAATCGTTGTGTTTGAACCTTTCAAGGATCTCCACATTCTCCATCTTCCAGTTAGCGTAATCCTGCAGTATGAGATTGAACTGAGTCATGGTGAATCGCTCCTTATGCTTGATTGGTCGAGCCAAACAGATCCATCTTTTCGGCAACGACATCACAGATGGCGTCATGGCCCGGTTTCAAGACTTTACGCGGGTCGAACCCTTTACCGGTCTTATCCCTGTCTTCTTCAAAATACTTCCGTGTAGCCTTGGTGAAGGCCCATTGCGCCTCTGTATTGACGTTGATCTTGGATACGCCATACGATATGGCTTCCCTGACCATGTCATCAGGGATCCCGGTTCCACCATGAAGGACAAGGGGGATTCTGTCTGTCGTTTCGCCGACCTCTTTCAAGACGTCCATATCGAGGCCTTTCCAGTTGTCTGGATATTTACCGTGGATGTTGCCGATCCCGGCTGCAAGCATGTCCACGCCAAGCTTGGCGATACGCCGGCATTCTTCGGGATCCGCGACTTCACCTTGCCCTGTCACACCATCCTCTTCGCCACCGATGCTTCCGACTTCGGCTTCCACACTGACGCCTTTTTCTTTCGCAAGTCTAACAATTTCCTTTGTCTTTTCAACGTTTTCTTCAATGTCGTAATGGGACCCGTCGAACATGACGCTTGAGAAACCTGCCGCCATGGCCTCCTTGGCCCCTTCAAATGAACCGTGATCAAGGTGAATGGCGACGGGCACGGTAATGCCGTAGTATTCAATCATGCCTTCGACCAGTCCGACGATGGCCTTGTAGCCACCCATGTAACGTCCTGCACCCTCGGACACTCCGAGAATCACAGGCGACTTTTTGTCTTGTGCGGTATTCAGGATGGCCTTGGTCCATTCAAGGTTGTTGATATTGAACTGGCCGACACCATACCCTTCTTTTCGTGCTTTCTTAAGCATTTCGCTTGCTGAAACAATTGCCATAATCGTGTCCTCCTTAACGTTTTAGACCATACTCATTATATCTTAACGGCATGTAAAAGTAAACTGATTGGGCTTTCTCGAGGCAGTATACCGCTTTCACTTTTTCTTGTAAAAGCGTTCAATCATGTGCCAGAAATGCTCATCTTGTCAATGCGGATGGTGGGGCTTCCGATGAAGGCGAAATTGAACTTCAGGTCATTGCCGATCGCCGCGACCGATTGCAGCAACTCCAGGAAATTGGAGGAGACTGTGATCAGTGAGACCGGCTCGCTTAGGACCCCTTCGCGGATGACATACCCGCTCGCTTGGAGGGAGAAGTCGCCACTGATCGGGCTGGTCCCCGAATGAAGGCCTTGGAACCCGGTTATCAATAGTCCGTTCTTGACTTCCTGGACCAGGGTCTCAAACCCCTTCCCCTTGGGCTCTATATAAAGGTTCGTATGGGCGATGCCGCTTGAGAAGCCGTTGCCTGTTGAAACGGTGCCGTCCTTCTTCGCTGTCTTCAGGTTATGAAGATAAGTACTGAGTTTTCCCTGATGAATGATGGGCTTCTTCTGGGTTGCGACGCCCTCATCATCGAAACCCCCGCTTTTCGGGCTTTTCTCCATGAAGGGGTCGTCAATGAGATTCAACGACGGACTTGCGATTTCAAGGCCGAGTTTGCCCTTCAGTTTCGACTGCCCCTTCTGGATTGCTTCCGCCTTGAACATCGGCAGGAAAGCTCCAAGCAAGGCGGCACTTGCCTTGTTTTCAATGAGCACATCGTATTGGCCGCTTTCAACCGGTCTTGCCCAAAGCATCGAGACCCCGCGTTCCACCACCGAACCCACAAGGTCGTCGTATTTGAATTCGTCTGGGTCGTTGGTCTGGATGTAATCGAAGGCGGACCGGGAATCCCCGTCGGCCTTTACGACGATATGGGCGCCGAGGACCGCGTGATTGATATGCTTTTCAAGGGAAAGCCCCTTCGAGTTCTCCAGGTGCACGGTTCGTTCAGTCTGACTGTAGAACGCTTCGGAGATATCAATGCGGGCATCCGATTCCCTCACCCGTCTCTCAAGGTCGAACACCATCGCCTTCTTGTCCTCGAGCGTCATGTCATCGAGTGCGGGATTGTACACACCCTCTGCTTTCTGATAGGATGCGTCGCCCTCGTAGATAATGACGGGATCATCCGATTCGATCACCTTGGCGTTTTCAATCAGGGCATCGACCCAGGCTTCCGCCTGGTCCAGATCAGGGTCTTCCGTCATAAGTCCGGCTTTTTTACCGTTGTAAACCCCTTCGATCACCAACTGGACACTATCGGCGATCTCATGGGTGTCGAGTTCCCCTTTGAATACCTGAAGTTCCACACTGCGTGACTTGGAATACCTTAACTGCAAGGCCTCAAGACCTTTTTGATCAGCTTTGTCAAATAGCGTTTTAAAATCCATCAGGCATCCCCCTTTCTTCCGCCAACCGTAATGGATGCGATCCGTATGGTCGGTTGGCCGACATCGGTCGGGATCGATCCCGACGCACTGCCGCACATGCCTTGGGCGCGTTCAAGATTGTTTCCGACCATGTCGATCTTCTTGAGTGCGTCTTTTCCGGTGCCTACAAGCGAAGCGCTTTTGACAGGCTCGGCAATCTTGCCGTTGCGGATCATATAGCCTTCCATGACCGCGAAGTTGAATTCTCCGGTGGAAGGGTTGACGCTTCCGCCGCCCATCTTTCTCGCATAGAGACCGTATTCCGTATTCTCAATGATTTCATCGAAGGTCGAGGTCCCGTTTTCAATATACGTGTTGCTCATGCGTGAAGTCGGCGCGAACTTATACGATTGACGCCTTCCGGAATGGGTCGAGGCCTCGTTCATCCTACGTCCGTTCAAATGGTCCACCATGAACGAAGTCAGCACGCCGTCCTTGATCAGGACCCGTTTTTTCTGAGGCCGGCCCTCATCGTCAAAGTTTGAGCTTCCCCATGCGTTGGGGATGGTCCCATCATCCACCGCGGTGACCAGCTCGCTACCGATCTTCTCACCTTTTTTACCGCTGAAGACACTGGCGTTCTTGGCGACCGAGGTCGCCTCCAGGCTATGCCCGCAGGCTTCGTGGAAAATGACGCCACCGAAACCGTTATCCACGACCACCGGCATCGTCTTGCTCGGGCATTCATCCGCATAAAGCATTGTCACTGCGATGCGCGCGGATTCACGGGCGGCTTCCTCGACATCGAAAGTATCGTAGAACTCAAACCCCTGATGGGCCCCAGGGCCGTTGAATCCGCTTTGCATGTCGTGTTCGTTTTGAGCGACACTGCTTATGGCCAGGCGGGTCCTCACCCTTTTGTCCTTGATATGGATGTCTTCGGTACTTGCAATCTGCACATTTTGGACGGTATCCATATACCGTACGTTCACTTGCTTGATATCCTTGCTGTAAAGCCGTGCCGACTTGTCCGCACGCTTCATGAGGTTCACCTTCTCGGCGACATCCACTGTTTCCGGTGAAATCCTTATCACATGGTCGTTCTTCGTTTCAGCCGGTTTCAAGGTCACGGGTCCCATGAACCTTTCCCCCGCAAAGGCAACCCGGAGGTCTTTGGCCAATGCCAGAAGGCTCTCCTCATCAATATGGTTGGTATGGCCATAGACACTCTGATACCCCTTGGCGATGCGGATGCCCGCCCCTGAAAGTTCGTTCGTCCCGATGTTCTCGACCTTTTGATCCTGAAGACTCATGGATTGCTGCCATGTATGCTCAACATAGACTTCTGCGAAATCCGCCTCGGATTCGAGCGCCGCATTCAGCACGTTCTCCAGCGCATTCTTTTCCAACATGTTACCCTCCAAATATAGACATTAAATGTATTATATCACAAGCATGGCATAATAAAAACAGGCGGAATTCCGCCTGTTGATAAGCATCAATCGTCGTCGTACATATCTTCGTATTGGTCCATGTATTTCTCGTATTCTTCCTCATCGAGGTCTTCTTCATCCAAGCCTTCAAGGTCTTCTTCTCCAAGATCGCTCAGATCCTCATCAAGGGTGCCTTCTTCAACGGCTTCGATGCGTTCCTCTTCTTCATCCACGAGCACTTCATCGTCAGGAACCACGGCTTCGGCATCCGCATTTTCTTGAGCTTTCTCAGCTTCTTCCTCGGCCTGCAGACGTTTTTCAAGCATGGCCTGATGCGCTTTTTCCGCTTCGATCTCTTTACGGATCTTCTCATCGAGGTCGGAATCGTGAACTTCCTTGTACTCGTTGTAATACGATCCGTCCTTGTCCCAAAGGTCAATCTTCTGGTTGGCTTTCAAGTCCCAGGTGTTATCCCCGGTATATACGAACTTTGCGCTCGACACCAACTCCGAATAAAACCGGTTGATCATGTCAGCGTCGGTCTTTTCGACACCTTTTTTATCAATGACCTTCTGGAACAGATCATAAAGGTCGATGGGCTCATCCGACTTTGAAAGGATGTCTTCAGCCACGTTGACCAGGCTTTCTTCTTTAATATCGATCATAGAATCCTCCTATATTTCCTCATATGTGACACTCAAATGCCCTTTGTTCACAAGCATGCCATCCTGCTTTAACGAGTAACTGACGACAAGTTCATTCGGTCTGATTTCAAGTTCATGGGTATGAACCGTGAAGATGAATCCGCCTTCTTGGACCTGGTAGTTTCCTGAATGGCTCACTTCTTTTTCGAAGATGAAATCCATGAAGACCGGTCCTGTTCTCCTGTATCGAACCCGTTTCTCACCAAAGGTAATATCGTGCTTTACGTGTTGGTCGTCATAAAAAAGGAGCGTGTTCCCCTTTTGAATCCCCTTGGTGACAATGCGTTTTTTGTCCTCGGCGTTCACTATCGAACAGCGGACATTGACTTTGGACATAGGAACCCCCAAGAACTGTCGGGTTTATGTGCGTAAGTATTATATAATATGAACTTCTAACTTGCAAGCATAATCATTCAGTTTGAAACAAGGATTGAAAAAAGCGGTGATTGGTGTTTAAATAATGGTAATAATACTATATCATGGTTACGTACGAACCCCTTGAAAGGTGTGGTCCCCCATGATGCTTGATGAAAGCATTGAACGCGTGCTGGTCTCAAAAGAAGAACTTGAAAAGATCAACAAGCGGCTTGGTGAAGAACTCACCAAGGATTACAAAGGAAAAACCCCTATCGTCGTCGGCTTACTGAAAGGGTGCATCCCTTTCATGCCCGACCTGCTCAAGCATCTGGATATCCATGTGGAAATCGACTATATGGATGTGTCAAGTTATTTCGGAGGCATCTCATCCACTGCCGATGTGAAGATTGAAAAGGACCTGAATATCTCCGTAAAGGACCGGGACATCCTCATCGCCGAAGACATCGTGGATTCAGGAAGGACCCTGAACGCGGTCATCGACCTTCTGAATTACCGTGGCGCCAAATCCGTCAAGGTCGTCTCCCTGCTCAACAAACCCGCAGGCAGAGTCGTCGAATACACGCCGGATTATATCGGTGTCGATATTCCAAACCTTTTCGTTGTCGGCTACGGCCTTGATTACAAGGAATTTTTCAGGAACCTTCCTTACGTAGGCATCTTGAAACCGGAAGTCTACAACGAGGATTGACGCTTCCTTTCAAACGCGGCTTGGATCAAACCTTTGAATAAGGGATGGGGCCTTTCAGGACGCGACTTGAATTCCGGATGGAACTGACTGCCTATGAAATAGGGGTGGTCACCGAGTTCGACAATCTCCACCAGGCCCTGTGCCGGGTAGATTCCAGAAAAGACCATGCCTTTGTCTTTCAGTGTCTCCATGTACTCATTGTTAAACTCATAGCGGTGCCGATGACGTTCTAGGACGTCATCTTTTTTATAGAGGGAAGCCGCCAGGCTTCCTTCTTTGAGATGGCAGGGGTAGGCCCCGAGCCGAAGCGTCCCTCCGAGGTCCATATCCTCTTTTTGGTCCTTGAGCAAGGCAAACAAGGGCACGGGTGTATCCGGGTCGATCTCGGTCGAAGACGCGGCGTCAAGACCACAGACATTCCGTGCGAATTCTATGGTCGCAAGCTGCATCCCATAGCAAAGCCCCAGGAATGGAATGCGTTTCTCCCGTGCGATGCGGATGGCGTTCATCTTCCCTTCGGTCCCCCTTTTCCCGAAACCTCCGGGAACGATGATCCCGTCCAATGAACCGATCCGATCAATGTCCCCGTCATCTTCCAAGGTCTCCGAATTGATGGGATGGACATTGACTTTGCAGTCAAGCGCGTATCCCGCATGCTTGACGGCTTCAAGGACGGAGATATAGGCATCTTTCAGGGCCACGTATTTACCGATGAGTCCGATGTCAACCGTGTGCTTTAACGACCTGACCTTCCGTATGAGCTCGTTCCATTCACCCATGTCGGGCTTGGGTGCCGCTAGTGCGAAATGGTCGAGGACCAGCCAGTCCATGCCTTGGTCCTTAAGGGCGTTGACGACTTCATAGATGATGTCCTGGTCTCTCGCCTCGATGACCTCTTTTGAATCCACATCGCAAAAGAGCGCCACCTTCTCACGCATGTCTTCCGTGATCGGACGTGTGGTCCTAAGGACAATCAAATCCGGCGCAATCCCTTGTTCCCTCAGCTCTTTGACGCTATGCTGGGTGGGTTTCGTCTTCATTTCTTCGGCGGCTTCCAGATAAGGCACGAGCGTGTTATGGATGAAAAGGGTGTTTTTCACGCCCAGATCACGCCGCATCTGCCGGATCGCCTCGATAAAGGGCAGTGACTCGATATCACCGACGGTTCCCCCGATTTCAGTAATGACAATGTCCGCATCCGAAGTCTTTGAGCCTAAGATGATCTTTTCCTTAATCAAATCGGTCACATGCGGGATGACCTGGATGGTCGCGCCGAGATAATCCCCCCGCCGTTCTTTTTCAATGACTTCCTTATAGATCTGACCGGTGGTCACATTCGCAAAACAGTTCAGATTCTCATCGATGAACCGTTCATAATGCCCTAGGTCCAGATCGGTTTCAGCCCCATCCTCGGTGACAAACACCTCACCGTGCTGATACGGTGACATGGTTCCCGGGTCGACGTTCAGATAAGGATCGAATTTTTGCATAAAGACCTTGAAGCCACGGTTTTTAAGCAGTCTTCCGAGCGATGAGGCCGTAATCCCTTTCCCGAGACTCGAAACCACACCACCTGTGACAAATATGTACTTGATCTCTTTCATGTCGGCACCTCCAACTGTATCGGCGACTATTTATCGTTAAGGGACTTACAATATAATAAAAAAAGAAAAGCCCTCCCCAAGGAGGACTTTTTGAAGTGCCCACTAAAAGTATAGCAAAACCGGCTTGAGATTACAACCGTCAAATGGGTATATCGCATTCTATCCGAACAATCCGCCTCAATAGGGATTCATCAGGCAGTCCCTATTTTGACTGGATGTTTATACCGACCCAATACGATAAACGAAGAAAGCCTTATCGGGCTTTCCCTTCCTTGTAATCCTTTGCCAACTGGTCAAGCGCATCAAGCAGCTCCTTGGCACGCTCCCAGGTTCCAAGGTTCGAGCCGCTCGCCATCGGATGGCCACCGCCATCGAAACGATTGGCGAGAGTGTTGACAGCCGGCCCCTTGCTGCGGATTCTTGCGCGCACTATTTTTTCCTCGTATTCGGCAAACAGGACCCAGACCGGACAGTCCTCAAAGACCCCGAGCTCATTGACGAGACTCGAGGCTTCTTCGATGGTCACATTGTACTGTTCAATCAGTTCGTGCGTGATCTCGATGTAGGCCACCCCGTGTTCGGTTTTCTGATAATTCAAGAGGACATAGCCCTTGAACCGTACATGTTCCTCTCTTTTTGTCTCAAGTTCTTTCAGGACGGACCGTACATCGATGCCGATATCGTAAAGCCTTGCGACATGACGGAAGGTATCCCCGTCCACTCCGGAATACCGGAACCCGCCGGTATCGGTGAAGATACCGGTATAAAGCGCTTTGGCACCTTCCTCGCCCAAGACATAGAAATCCGGGTAGAGGGTATAAAGATCCATGATGATCAGAGCCGCCGCCGGGCGGCTGGTATCGACGTATTCGATGTCTCCATAGGGATTGACGTTGACGTGATGGTCGATCTTGATCAGGAAGTCCCCCTGGTCATAGCGCTGATCGGCGATCCGCTCTTTCGATGCGGTATCGACCGCGATCACCAAAGCCCCTTTGAACGTCTCGTCCGGGACGGTGTCTGTACGACCGAGGAATTTGACATAATCGGTCTCTTCGCCGCTCACGTACACCGACTTGTCGGGATAGGTATTGGCAAGCATGTCCCTGAGCCCCATGGCAGTCCCGATGCAATCGCCATCGGGTCTAGCGTGGGGAAGGATGATGATGGTTTCGTATTGTTTTATTTTTTCATGAATGGCGCTTAGTGTCTTTGTGTCCATGGTATCAAAGCCTTTCTGCAATCGTGTCAAGTTCGTGTAGGATCTTGTCGGTATCTTTCCAATCGTAGACGGTACATCCGCAGGCGAGATCATGCCCGCCCCCGCCGAACTTCTTGGCGATGTGGACGATGGACTCTTCTTTGCTTCTGAGTTCGCACAGGATCTTCCCTTCATCGTCTTCGGTGAAGTTCGCCCAGATCGGGATGCCATTGATGTTCGCCATCTGGTTCACCATGCCTCTTGAAATGGTGAATGTCGAAACGTTGAAACGGTCTTTCAACCGTTTGTCGTTCTTCATGTATGCGACATGATGCTCCGTCATTTCAAAAGCGTTGATGAAATAGCCCTTAAGTTTCTTGAAATGGATCTCTTCAACGTAAAGATTATCGTAGACCCATTGGATTTCGGCCCCGTTTTCGCTCAGGAACGCCGCGGCCTTGAAGGTGAGCGTGCTGGTCTGAGGATACATGAACCTTCCGCTGTCGGTCACGAGCCCCGCAAATAGATACGTCGCCGCGTCTTTGGAGACCTTCAAGCCTTCTTGCATGCATAGATCCGTAAGGATCTGGCAAGTCGCAATCTGGGTGGGATCGGAGTGGAAATGGTCCGCAAAGTCCGTCCCGTTCCTGTGATGGTCGATCACCATGGTTTCCTTTGCGAGCTTGAACCGCTGGTCGCTTACGCGGTCCGACCCGGCCACATCCACCACAATGGCCAATGCGCCCTCATAGACACCATCCGGAATCGAATCCATGGACCCGAGGAAATCAAGGTCGCTGTCATCCCCGACCACATAGACGGTCTTCCCCTCGAAGTTTTCCAGGATGATCTCCCTGAGCCCGAACTGGGCGCCGTAGGCATCCAGGTCGGGTTGGATATGCCTATGGATCACAATGGTGTCATAGGCTTCAATGGTTTTTAGAATCGACTTGTACATCCTCGCACCTCTTCCTCGAGTAAGTATTGTGGGTTCTTCAGCCCTGTTTCGGACTGTCTGTGTCATAGTCCCAATAAGGGGAGTATAGATCTTCGTTGTGCATGCCGCGTTCTTCTTCGATGGCAAAATCCTCGGCCTGATGCATCCAGTCGTTGTAGTTCGTTCCATCGTAGGCCGTGTCGCCGGTCTCGCCCGCACCATACTCGTACTCGACCGTGCCGAGGCCCTGTCTTACGATGTTGTAGTTGAGAAGCTCGTAATCCTCTTCGCCTTCAGGGATGTACCACACCCAGGCAAGCAACCGGCCATATTTGCCTGTGAAATTGTCTCCGGGGTCTGTCTGAAGCATGACGCCTTCAGCATCCGAAAGTGTCTCACACGTGAAATTCTTGGCCGCAAAGCCCCACTCTTCTTGTTCCCGGGTGGTTTCCGGGGTATCGACGTTAAAATACCGCGTGCTCGGGGTATTGGATTCGATTCTGCTTGCAATCTCATCGGGATAGCCGAACACGGTCGTATCGCCGTCGATGCAGCCTCCGCCTTCATCATGGTAGCTTCCGGGCGTATAGGTGGCCTCAAACGCACCGCCACCGCCGATGGTGTCGTCAGCGGTCTTTTCATAAAGTGGCCATGCCGATTCATCGAGGTACTTCTCATCCAGTCTAGGGCCGTCATAATCGATGTCGACAGGTTCGAACAGGGATTCTTCATCAATGGACGTCGCACTGACGATGATGTATGCACGGGATTGCGATTCACTCACCTGACCGTAATCAATGAATACATGGGAGCGATCGCGGATGACGCTGGAGCGTGTCTGAAATTCAACGTCCCAGCCCCTGTCTTCAAACATGGGTTCC
Source organism: Candidatus Izemoplasmataceae bacterium (assembly GCA_046538775.1). Taxonomy (GTDB): domain Bacteria; phylum Bacillota_I; class Bacilli_A; order Izemoplasmatales; family Izemoplasmataceae; genus M55B118. The sequence continues at coordinate 6,063 of JBKHIE010000015.1, read as the reverse complement.
ATTTCACTTTGCGTCTTTCCTTCAAGGTCGGAAGGATCGATAGGGTAATCGGAGGATTCGCAGGCGCTCAATGCAAGCAATGCGAAAAACAGTATGAATCCTGTTAATATGCGTGTCATAGTAAGACTTCCTTAAGGGTTTCAGATTAACATACTATGATAACATAAGGTTCCATCAAAATCAGTAAAGTAGACTCATTTAATTGATTTTTTAAAATATGCATTTTCAATTTGCCCTGGCAGTTCAAATCATCCTTTATACTTTCTTCTCGCCTGAATAAGAATCCATATATTCCGTTCTTTGATGGCTCTATCCAAAAACTCACGCTCTCGGCTATGGAACGGTATAAGGGTGCAAAAAGAAACAGAAACCAGGAGTGAGAAATCATCAAGACGGTTTCGAATGGATATAGGAATTTTGCAAACTTCAGATGTGCCATCATGACTTCATTCGAAAGGGTTGGGCTCAAGAGTGTATAAAAAAGCACCTCCATTTTTCAATGGAGGCACTCTTTTCATCTTTACTGACCCCTATGCTTGAGAGGGAGTCAAATTAATCTGTGGTAATTTCTGTATCGAGCTCTTCAAAGTCTTTACCCGTTACATATTCAACCATGATGTCACCGAAGGACAACTCATCAATCGTAAACTCAATCCACTCAATTGTATCGCCTTCTTCAAAATGAGTATCTCCAATTGATGGTCCATAGTTTCGAATGTCGTATCGAATTCTGAAGTCCTCTCCTGTTTCGATATAAACGGAGTTGTATTCTTCACTGACTTCATCTACAGTGACGTTTTCTAGACGATAACGTTGTGATTGATTGTCAGCGAATTGCGTAGCAATATCCTGTGCTGAAACATCATCGAAAACAAATACATCATGATCCCCTTCATCATTATCAAGCAATGATGCGTCTGTAATTCGATAAATAGTATTCTCTTCTTGATGTTCAGTCTTGTGGCTCATTTCACCAGTCACTTGAACCTTATCACCGATGGATACAGGTAAATCCGATTCAATCATGATTCCGGTTCCGTCTGAATCCTGAATATAGAATCCAGGGCTTCCACTAAAGACTGGGAAGGATGTCACAACACCTTCAACAAAGACAGTGTCTTCTTCATCAGCGGAACGAGTGTCATCAACTGTATCAGGGTCTTCAGGCAATACAGAAACCTCAAACGATGCCGTATCGGATTCATCACCAAGTGAAGCATCTCCTGTAAATGTCACAGTCGTCACTTCGTCGGGGTATGAAACGAATGTTCCATCGTCGTCGATAATATCCGTGTCGCTGGATTCCCAGTTACTGAATTCAGTGCCGTTCTCACCGGTCTCAGGCAGGGTAACGTCTTCCCCTTGAGTCCTGGTGTCTTCAATATCACTGATATCTGAATCCATTTGCCCTTTGAGATCGAGTTCTACATCTGAAATTCCGTCTTCGCCCTCTTGGTAGACGACACGGATATCCCCTGATGAATAAAGCGTATAATAGACGACTTCGAGTTCTACGACATCGCCCACACGGTCTTCAAGGGCCGATAGCGAGTCTGAAAGTGAGTAGTAGTAGACTTCGAGTTGATCGTCGGTGGTCAAAGACTCAATATAGATGTTATCATCGTCACCTTTTTGAGTGATCTTTCCTTGGACGGTGAAATGCTGTCCGTGGACATCCTTATCTGCATCATCAGGATCGTAATCGTCATAAAGGTCTTCGATTGAAATCTCGGTCGGACTTACATCGTGGTCGTTATCACTGGAAACCACTTCGAGCGATTCGCGCTCGGACACTTGATAAAGTGTGTTGTATTTGGCGTATTCACCCGTATACTTGATTTCATCACCAAGTTCGACTTCGTCATGGATTTCGAAATCGGGCGAATCGTAGATGGCCATATGGGTGTCGCCGTCCCAAAGGAAGGCTCCTCCACTGAATATTGAAGTGACAACCCCTTGAAGGGTGATGGTTTCTCCGGTAGAGCCATCTTCGTACAATTCAGAGAAGTCATCCTGCAGATTTTCCTCAACCTTCTCAATGACGGTGAGATCGAAGTCACGGGTGGCTTCAGCATCTTCATACGTCAAGGTTGCAGTCAACGTAACACTTGCATTGCCTTCTCCCGGTTCAGGACGGGTCACCGTACCGTCGTCATCAACGATGTCCGAATCATCACTTTCCCAGGTGATTTCGACATCAGGATAGTTACCCAATTCTGTAGGCAGGGTGACATCAGAGGTGACATTATCCCTTTGGAAAGCGAGGACAAGTCTATCTCTTGCTTCTTCGACATACTCTTGGTCTTCTCCGTTGCCGCAAGCGGCCAGGGAAAAAATTCCGAGGAGAACCAGAGTCAAAGTCAAAATTTTCTTCATGAACGTATTTCCTCCTATTTTCTATTTATCTTATTATGTTCTTCAGATTCCTGTTTTACTCCCACACAAGCGCCTCGACATCGGCGCTTGGAAGGTTGGTGAGTTCCCCGTTCTCCTTGAAGTAGAGGCCTTCGATACTGAGTTTATAGCCTACGGTGAAGTTGCTTGATTTTTCGTAAGCTTTGTAGATGCGGACACTCTCCCCGCTGAAATCCTCATTTTCATTAAGCTCGAGTGTCTGTTCATCACTTGTTTCAACCCAGCCTTCGATGTTCACAAAACGGTTGTAGTAGTCTTCCGGATGGTCGTTCAGGTCCTCGATGGTCGCATCAATGCGGGTCGGGTCGAAATCCGGGTCCTCTTCACCGTGCACACGGAGTCCGAGGTTTTCGGCGTTCCGATCCGCAAGGTACATGTAATCTCCGTATTTGGAGAGTGGGGCGCTTCTGACCTTGGAATAGCCCCGTTCAATCATCTCAAGGTTGGTGAGACGGCCATCGGCCCAGACATAACCGAGCGTCCGGTCACCCGTGCTGTCGGTTCGTCCGACTTGCGGGTCGGGTTCGGCTTCGACGACAATGGTGTCGGCATCTTCAAGAAGCTCACACATGTGATCGCTCGCGGGGATGCCCCATTCTTGGACCTCACCGGTGGATTCAGGCGTGTCGATGTTCAGGTAACGGACCGACCCGACAGAAGTGAATCTGGCGGTGTCCCCGTCCGTGCAATTCCTTAAGGAGACTTCCTGAATACCGTCTGAATCCCAGCTCTTGCCTTCATAATCCGAAGGCTCCAAGGTGAGGGCGTCCGTCAAAGGTGTTTCGGAACCGTTATCGACAAACTTCCCATGAAGGGTCATGTCATCCTTGATTCTTGTATTGAAGTTAAACCGTTCCTCTTCGGTATAGTCCTTTGATTCGAACCAGCCGAAGAAATGCTTCCCGTCTTCTTCAGGGACCGGTTGGCCTGAGATCCTGCCGGGTTCGTCCAGGGTGACGGTGTCATAGACTTCACCGTCTTCAAGTTCGAAAGTGACTTCGATCTTGGATCCGCACGCCGAGATGATAAGGACCATCGATACCATCAGTGCCATCATTAATAATTTCTTCATGCTATCAATCCTAGCTGATTAAACGCGGAAGAGGGGGAAACCCCCTCTTCGGGCGATTAGATTATGGTTATTGGCCGAGTTGGTTGAGCATGCGCTCAAGCGCTTCTTCGACCGTGTTTGTTTCCGCATAGATGCGTTCTATGGCCGCTTCAGCCTCGTTGCGCACCTTGGCCGAAGACACATCACCGGTGAATGCCGGTTCATAGGAATACATGTCCGACTGCTCTTGCGCTACGCTCGCGGATGATGCGAACGGATATTGGTCTTTTTCATCAGGCGTTAGATCGTCGTAATCCTTATCGACAACCGACATGAAATCTTGATAATCATCGGTCTCAAATGAGCTCTGCCTGACAGGCATGTAGCCAGAATTCATGGAGAAGTAAGCAGAGTTTTCGGTGTTTGTGAGATGCTTGATGATCAACCATGCGGCCAGACGTTCATCGTCTGAAGTATCCGACATCATCGCGATGTTCGGTCCTTGCTGAATGACAGAATCTTCGCCGTCTTCTTTTTGAATGGCAGGAAGATAGCCCTCTTCGAAGTCTTCTGAAACGTTATAACGGGCGCCGGCAGTAGACCCTTGGGTCATGCAGACATCGCCATCGACAAATGGGCCTGAGCCATAGGATTCGTCCCATTCAATCGGGAGGGTCAACGCGTCATCGTCCATCAGGTCCTTGAAGTAGTTCAACATGTCGCGGGTGGTGTCGTTGTCAATCAGGATCTCACCTTCGACGTTCGTATAGGGAGCGTCCCATTGGGTCGAACCGTTGATGAAGAGGTTCGCGCCTGAATCGACATTGAAGAGTTTTTCACACTGGTCTTCGCCGCTTCCGACCATGGTCTCCGCCATGTCTGGAAGGTCTTCATAATTGACGATACCCTCGGATTCGAGGTCATAGCCGTTCGCTTCAAACTTATCCTTGTTATAGACAATCATCTCAGTGGATTTGGAGAAGGGAAGCGAGTATTGATTGCCGTCTTCATATTGCTGGTTTTCTTCCATGAAACCTTCGACAAAGTCATCTTCGTCTACGCCATACTCATCATGGGCAAGAAAATCCTGAAGCGGTACAAGCGCCTTACCGGTCAGATATTCCACAAAGTGGTCCGGATACCCTAAAACCAAATCCGGGGTGTTACCGGAAACGACCGATTGCATGGTCGCTTGACGAAGACCGTCATACCCACCTTGAGAGAGTTGTTCCAAAGTGATGTTATCGTAAGGGAAATCCTCCATCATATCTTCGATGAGCCCTTCGTTGTCTCCCCCGTACGCTGTCCAGAGTGTTATGGTGATTTCCTCTTCTGGCACTTCCTCCGGGATGTTGACCTCCACATCCTCACCCGAGGCTCCGCCGAGGCACGCGCCTAAGACGAACACCGATGTGAGTGAAAGCAGAAGCACTAAAAATTTCTTCTTCATTCTAAATAAATCCTCCTTATTTTTTATTGCTATTGACTCTATTACTAGTATACCAAATCTTTTGTTGCCAATGATTAATAATCGGTTAAGTTGCATTAAAATAGTGTTAAGCGGAAGCGGCGATCAACCTTTGATTCCGCTTCTTGAAACCCCGCGCATGATGTATTTCTTAAGCAACAGGAATACAATGATCAGCGGTACGGTGACAATCATCGCCGCCGCCATCTGCTCATTGTAGATCGGCCGTCCGGCACTCGTTGAGAATGCATCCCTTAGCCCGTTTGAAACGAGTTTGTATTCGTCCTTCATGCTGATGAGGTTCGGCCAGATATAGGCGTTCCATGTATTCATGGCGTTCAGGATGGTGATGGTCAGGATGGTGGGCATGCCGACCGGAACCATGATCCGCCACAGGAATTCCCAGTCCGTCTTGCCGTCCACCTTGGCCGCGTAGTAAAGTTCGTCCGGCACCGTCTTGAATGCCTGCCTCAAGAAGAAGGTGAAGAAGACACTGGTCATGAATGGAACGGTCTGTGCGAGCAAGGCATCGAACCATGTCTGGTCTGTCAGCCATCCGAATCTTGAAACGGTGATGAAGTTGGTGATGACGAAAATCTCGCCTGGAATCATCATGGTCGCGATGAAGAGGATAAAGAGCGCGTCGCGGCCTTTGAAATTCAGACGGGCGAATGCGAATGCCGAAAGGATGGTCGTGATGACCGTTCCCACGGTGGCAATGATCGCAACCGTGACCGTGTTGATGGTATACCGGATGAAGGGGGCGCGTTCAAGCGCAAGTGAGAAGTTCACAAATTGCCACTCGTCTGGTGAAAGCCATAGGATCGGAGGGGATTCCAGTGTCTGAAACTCCGTCTTGAGCGCGGTGATGACCATCCAGTAGAATGGAATGATGATGAAAAGGGCAAAGAAAGTCAGGAGGGCATAAAGGACAGCTTTACGACGTCTGAGCCTGCGTCGGATTTTCTCTTCTGTCTCATAGAGCTTTTCAGAGATCACTGCCCCTTCAGGAGCTTGTTCTTCAGCTTTTAGTTGTGTCTTTGTCTTATGCTGGTTGTTGTTTTCTTCTGGCATTGTCCATCAACTCCTAATAGTGCACTCGTTTTTTACTGACCTGGAAGTTGACCAG
>JBKHIE010000098.1:0-5405 GCA_046538775.1 Candidatus Izemoplasmataceae bacterium | reverse complement strand
AAGAACGTCATGGACGCAGTCGATGCCTATCTTGGATGGCTCGAGATCTATGAAAACCACCAGTTCGACAAGCAGAAGAGCCTCGAAGGGCTCACCTTTCCCCATGAACATTACCGGGAAGGACAGTACCACTTCATGGGCGCCATCTACAAGACGCTCGTCGCCCACGACATCCTCTATGCGACCGCACCGACGGGCATAGGGAAGACGGTCGGAGCCCTTTTCAGCGGGCTCAAGACATTGGAGGACGAGAAGGAGAAGCTCTTTTTTCTCACGGCCAAGAATGCCGGAAAGACCGTTGCGGTGGAAACCATGGAAAGACTGAAACGCCATGGCCTCAAGATCAAGGCCATCACATTGAACTCCAAAGAGACCATGTGCCTCATGGACGAAGTCGATTGCGACCCTGAACTCTGCCCGTACGCGAAAGGGTACTACGAAAGGCTCCGCAAGGCGCTTGAGGACCTGTTCGTCCACGACGATGTCTACGACGCCGAACTGATCATGAAATACGGGGAGTACCATACCATCTGCCCGCACGAGTTCGCCCTTGACATCTCCAATTACTGCGACGTCATCATCGCCGATTACAATTACGTCTTCGACCCGAGGATCAAGCTCATCCGGTATTTCGAGGAATCCTACTACAAGCCCAAGCTCCTGATCGACGAGGCCCACAACCTGATCGACAGGAGCCGTTCGATGCATTCTGCGACGTTGACCTTGAGCGAGATTAAAACGATGGAACAGAGCCTGAAAGGGATCCGGCCATCGCCGCTTCGAAAAGTGAAGAGGATCCGGGCCGTCATGGAAGCCCGCATCCATTCGTATGAAATTGAAAAGGCGCGCATCCACATTGAAAAAGACCTGGACGACGAGCTTCTGGTGGCGGTCGAACAGCTTGTTGGGATCCTTGGGGAACTGCTTGAGACCCATAAGAGGCACAAGAAGCGTAAAGCGATCAGGGAAGCCTATTTCCGTGTGCTTGAGTTCCTTAGGATCAGCGAATACTTCACCGAGGCCTTCCGTTTCACGATCGAAGAAGAGGAAACGGACGTATCGTTCAACATTGTCTGTCTCGATGCGTCCGGTCCGCTCAGTGAGACGATCAACACGAAAAGCTACGGGACGGTGCTCTTCTCGGCCACGCTGAAACCGCTCAACTACTTCTCCAACCTCATCACCCGGGGAGAGGGCAAGAGCCTTGAAGTCCCAAGCCCCTTTGACCCGGACCGTCTGGGCCTCATGGTCGATGTGTCCACATCGACCCGCTATCACGACCGGCCAAAGAGCGTCGAGCGGATCCTTGATACGCTTTATGCGATGCTGGAAGTCAAAAAAGGCAACTACATTGCCTTCTTTCCATCCTATCAGTACATGGCGATGGTCATGGACGCCTTTGAGGGCGGGCCTTATGAGGTCCTCGTCCAAAAGAAGGACATGTCCCTTTTTGAAAGACGGGATATGCTTGAGGCATTCAAGGCACCATCCAGCACCTCGAAGATCATGTTTTCCGTGCTTGGCGGCTCGTTCAGCGAGGGTGTCGATTATGTCGGTGACATGCTTTCAGGGGTGCTCGTCGTCGGGGTCGCCCTGCCGGCGCTTTCCACCATGAACCAGCTGCTTCGGGACTATTACACCTCGCAAGGCTTCGATGGATTCGACTATGCCTATACCTACCCCGGCATCAACAAGGTCATCCAGGCGGTCGGCCGTGTCATCCGGCGCGACGAGGACAAGGGGATCGCCATCCTCCTAGACAGCCGGTATGCCTCCCCGAAATACAAGGCGCTCATGCCGACGCACTGGCATTATGAGACTTTGAGGCTTGAGGATCACATCCAAACATCCATCCGTTCATTCTGGGAAAATTTTACCGATGAAGACGATTGACCACCACGATTAACGATAGTGCATGGCTGAAGACCAGCCATGTTTTTATTGGAACAGTGCAATCCATCCATTCCCTGATCGTGCCCTTCGGCAAAGAGCGGAAGAAACCGTCTATTCAGGATAAACGGTTGCATCGTGTCGGCTTATGAACGAAACGTTTTGTAAATGGTTGCGAATGATTAAACGCCACGCAACCACACGGTACAGCGATTTACGTCATGATAAGGCTGAACGTCAACATAACGCCTGGTACACAAGCCACCGCGACGGATTTACCGGGACATTCACCATCGCGGACATCAAGGCCTACCAATAAGCATCGATGCCATCGGGCATCATGACCGCATCATTGAAGCGTGTCCCTTCTTTGGACCCGCTTTTATAGTGGAAAACCATTCAAGTCTGACCATGGGTCCGCACTTCGATGAGTCCTTAAGGACGATAACCCTACGAAGCGGAGTTTTTGGATGTGGTCTTGTGTTGGCTTTTCATGAAAAGCGCGCCTTCACATATAAAGGATGAAACAGGAAACCGGACGGGATAGGTCCAATCGACGGACCGGATGAAACAGTAAATATTTTTCTTCCTCTGTGTATGGCTTGGCTGACGTGTTATAATACATTTAATTAAGGTATTTGAAATTAGAAGGGAGCGCTATCCCATGCTTGAGACCAACAAAGAATACCAATCCATCATATCGTTGGAAAAAACCATACACGAAGCGGAAAAAACACGGGAAAAACTCGAAACGCTGACAGATAAGAAGGAAAAACTCGAAAATGTCTCCATGAACCCTGAACACAGGTATTTCTCTTATGGCAAGACGCTTAATCAACTTGAGAAGGACGGGGTCAAGAGCACCATCCTGAAAGTCCTCACCCATGCGGTCTATCTGCTTGTGCCTTACGGGCTGCTCTTCGGAGCGCCCATCATCGGGATCTATCTGCTCGATCGTTACAACTATCTGAACAGTGACCTTTTCTGGACGGATTCAGCCTATCAGTTCATCCTCGCAGGCATCTACGCCGTCCTGGTTGTCATCACGGTCCTTACGGTCTTCAAGGTTTCAAGAAGGCTGTGGCGGGGACAGACCAAAAGACGCTTCAACCGTCTCAGGACTTCCCGCTACGCCTTGCTGACTGAGACTTTGGAAGAGAGCGAAAAGGAGATCGAACATCTGAACAAGATCATAGCTTCCCGAATTCAAGCCCTTGAAAACGACATCGAAGTCGTGGAAAAGAAGCTCGGGGAACACCATCAGAAAATCGAAGACAACACCATGGTCCCGAAGAAGTTCATCCCTGACATCAACGCCATCCGTGCCTATTTCGAAGAAGGCAGAGTCAAGAACATCAAGGATGCGATCAACCTGCTCGTGGATGAACGAAGACAGGACGAAAGGTTCACGGTCATAAGGGATGCCCTGGAATACCAGCTCAACGAACTCAAGGCCCTGAAGGACGTCATGCTCTCCATCGAATCCCTTGAACAGAAGATTTCCGAAAAACCCACCGCGACAGAACCGGAATACTTAAGCGATGAAGAACGTCTGCTTGACGCCAGACTCAAAGCGGCGCGGACAAAAAAAGAACGCAAGAAAATCGAGAAGAAAAAGAAAAAGTTCGAGAAAAAACACCATAAACAGCATAAGGATTGATAACGAATGGGGCATTCGATGCCCCATTCTTTATGACCGTTAAATGGCGCGCCAAAAGCATAAGTTGACCGAAGGTTTGAGGATGAATGAAAAGACCGATCAAAAAAATCGAAAAAACATATAGGAAAAAAGTAAAAAAAATCAAATCCTTCCCAATAATTTCACCACCTTCATTGTTTAAGGGGTGAAGCAAGGCACAAGCCTGCTTCATCGATGCACCTATCCCCTAGCCGAGTGGGAGCTCCCCGCTCCCACTCCCCCGCCTTCCCTGGGTCGAAAACGTTAGGGGGATGGGGCATCCTAATAATCTTTCAAATACCTTCAGGAGGTAATAATCATGAAAAAACTGTTCGCACTTGTAAGCATTCTGGCACTGGGTGTCACCCTGGCCGCATGCAACGCCGGAGAAGTCGACGCCAAGGAAAGCACCTATCTATCGGTTGACATCAACCCGTCCGTCGAGTTCATCGTGGATGAAGACGGAGAAATCGAATCGTACACAGCCCTCAACGAAGACGCTGAGGTTGTCCTTGCCGATCTGGACCTTGAAGGCATGGATTACGAAGAGGCGCTCGACCTTTATCTGGATGAAGCGACCGAACTCGGATACATCGACGTCAATGCCGATGACAATGCCGTCTACATCAGTACCGATGAAGATGACGAAGAAACTGAAGACACCGAAGAAGGCGACACTGAAGAAGACAACGAGGATTCCGAAGGAAGTCTTGGAGAACGCGTAAAAGAGAAAGTCAACGAACATTTCAAGAGCCGTGGCATTCTAGGCGCAGCGGTTGAAAAGGACCTTGAAGAAGAATATGGCGACGTCGCTGAAGAATACGACATCGGACTTGGAAAGGCTCGCTTGATTTCAAGAGCGGTCGAACTCGATGAAGACCTGACATTTGAAGAAGCTGTCGAAATGGACATGCGTGAAATCATGAGCATCCTCAGGGAAGACCATCGTGAACGCATGAGAGAATTCCGCGCAGAAAGAAGAGAGCAGGCCCGGGATTTCAAGGACTCAATAAAAGATGAAATCCGCGAAGAAGTAAAAGCTCACCGTGATGAAATAGAAGAAAAAAGAGAGAACGGTGAAGAAGTAGGGCCTGAGGACTTCGACAAGATCATGGAACGTATCAAGAACCGTACCGAAGAGGATTCTCCCGTTAGAGATCGCATGGAGACTATCAAGGACAGAGTCCGCGAAAGAATGAAGGGAGACAATCCTTTCTTCTCTGATGACGATGACAACACAGATGACGGTGACAACACAGATGACGATGACACCGAGGAATGACCTTTCTTCCTGATCAACCCCTATAAAAACCGGGCCACGCCCTGTGGCCCCCTTTTTATATACTGGCAAATATAAGTCCGATTTCATACCCATTCCCTCATAAGTATGGTACATTAAATTATAGATTAGGAAAGAAGGGATTCCATGACCATCCTAAAGAAGACCGGTGCCCTATTCATTGTGTTCATGACCATGATTGCAGCGCTCGCCGCATGCGATTTGGACATCTCGACCCTCCCTTCCCAAGAGGAAGTGAAGCACGTGGATGTGATCGAGATGAGCCTTCAAAACGCCTATGTGATTGATGACTTCGACCTTTCGGCAATCCTCATGGAAGCCGAGGAAGAAGGCGGTGACGTCCGGACCGTGCCGCTCAAGAGGGACTACCTTGATGATGCCTCCCTGGATGCACTTGAAGAGACTGGACGGCATACGCTTCAAGGGGAGTACGAGGGGCAGGCCTTTTCGTTTGAAATCCGCCTGGTGGGTTCCTCAAGGGACCTGTTGATGCATACCCTCTATACACTCGGTGTCGAAGACGCCGCCTTGGAGGAC
>JBKHIE010000097.1:0-5417 GCA_046538775.1 Candidatus Izemoplasmataceae bacterium | reverse complement strand
TAAGCAATCTCTTTGATATGGATGAACTGCGCGAGAAACTTGGTGCGTATCTGAAAGATCAGGGGATTGTTTAAAAAAATAAGATTCAAGGAGGAGTAACATGGATGCAGTAAGAAATTTCGTTATCGATTTCCTTTCCACCCCTGCGATTCTTGTAGGTATCATCATCCTGGTCGGGCTCATCGCCCAGAAAAAGCGCTCCACAGAAGTCATGAGGGGCACCGTCAAGGGTATCCTCGGCTTCTTGATCCTTGGAGCTGGAGCCGACGTCATTGTCGCTTCGCTTGAACCGTTCGGACAAATGTTCCAGGAGGCTTTCAACATGTCCGGGACGGTGCCGAACAATGAAGCCATCACGTCAACGGCACTTGAGGATTATGGAACCGCGACTGCGCTTATCATGGTCGTCGGAATGGCCGCCAACATTCTGGTCGCCCGTTTCACCAAGCTCAAGTACATCTTCCTGACGGGGCATCACATTCTGTTCATGGCGGCGCTGATCGGGGTTGTATTCACTGTTGCCGGTCTTGAAGGCTTCCTGCTTTATGTCTTTGGTGGCCTTATGCTTGGTCTTGTCATGGCGTTCTTCCCCGCCCTGGCCCAACCGTTCATGCGCAAGATCACGGGTAAAGACAACATCGCCCTCGGTCACTTCAGCACCGTGACCTATGTCCTCAGTGCATGGATCGGATCCCTGGTGGGTAAAGGCTCCAAGTCCACTGAAGATATCAAGTTCCCCAAAGGGCTTGCGTTCCTTCGCGACACATCGGTCGCCATCGGTCTCACGATGCTTGTGCTTTACCTGATTGTCGCCATCGCGGCCGGGCCTGCGTTCCTAGCCGATGAAATCGGTAGTGACCAGAACTTTATCATCTTCGCCATCATCCAAGGCATCACCTTTGCAGCCGGTGTCTACATCGTGCTTCAAGGTGTACGCATGGTCATCGACGAGATCGTACCGGCCTTCAAAGGCTTCAGCGATAAGATCGTACCGGATGCGAAACCCGCGCTTGACTGCCCGGTTGTCTTCCCATTCGCCCCAACTGCTGTCCTCATCGGTTTCCTCGTATCGTTCCTTGGTGGGGTTGTCGGGCTTGGCATCCTGCTCGCCATCGGTGCTGAAAGGGCCATCCTTCCGGGTGTCGTGCCTCACTTCTTCGTCGGTGCGACCGCAGGGGTCTTCGCCAATGCTACGGGCGGACGCCGCGGCGCCTTTATCGGCGCGTTCGTAAACGGTCTTGCAATCACCTTCCTACCACTCTTGCTCTTCCCGGTACTGGGTGATCTCGGATTCTCAGGCACCACGTTCGGCGACGCGGACTTCACGGTCGTCGGTGCCATCCTTGGCACCATCGCAGGCATCAGTGACATCCTTATCATCGTCACTGTCCTCGTGCTCTTCGCCCTGCCGTTCCTTCACAACTACCTTGTCAAGGACAAGGCCCAAGAACAGCCTTCAGAATAGTATGAACCCAAGGGAATGCGCATGCGCATTCCCTTTCCTTATGCTTTAGGCTTGTACCGGCCCTATGGCCTGGTGTAGAATGAACCTAGATTCCATAAAGGAGGCCCCTTATGAAACTCATCGCAGTAGTAGCCACAAGCGAAGGCATTGAAAACACAAAACTCACTGTCAGCAATCTCGAACAGGGCGCGATGGTCCTGGGCGTCGACATCAAGGTCGAGGCCCATGGCGCAAGCGGCATCAAGAACCCTTTGGATGAAGAAGACATTGAAGAAGCCGACGCTGTGATCGTCGCGAAAGAAGCGGACGCAGACGTCGACATGGACCGTTTCCAGGGCAAGCCCCTCAAACTCACCGACGTGATGGACGCCGCCCACAACGCGGTCAATCTCATCCAGGAAGCCGAACAAGGCGGCTTTGACCCATACGAATAATCCCCCATCCAAAAGAAAAACGAGCCGATCGAATCGGCTCGTTTTTTTTACTGGTCAGTATTTACTTGGTCTTGCGGATGGCGTCTTTGTCCAGATTCAAGAACTTGTCATCCGACTTGCTCGGGATGACATCCTTCCTTGGAGGAAGGGGGAAGAACTTGCTGGTCTTTTTCTTGTAAAGCGTCCATTCCTCACCTTTCTCTTCGTCGAATTTCTTCTCAAGCAGTGGCACGCCCGAGACGAAAAGAAGAAGGTACGTGATAAGAAGCGGACTTATAATGGTGAACCATGCCGGCCAGAGGGTGTTGGCGACGGTGAAAAGACCGATGCCGAACCACATGGCGGATTCGCCAAAGTAGTTCGGGTGTCTGGTGTAGCGCCAGAGTCCGGAGGTCATGATCCGGCCCCGGTTCGAAGGCATCCGTTTGAAACTCTTGAGCTGGGCATCGCCCGCGACTTGGAAGACGTAGCCGATGACCCAGATGAGAAGAGCGAGCCAATAGAGGATGGTTCGCCAGAGGCTGCCATCCTCGGCAAGGATGCTTTCCATGTTGATGACGATGATGGGAAGCGCGATGATCAGTTGCAGAAGCATCTGGACCATGAAGACTTTGAAATACGCGTTGAGTCTGGGTTTGTCGCCCCATTTCTTGCGCATCTCGACGTAGCGGTAGTCCTCGCCCTTCCCTTTGTTGCGGGTATGGATGTGAAGGGAGAGTCTCAGGCCCCAAAGGCCGACGAGGATGGCGACGACCACGGCTTCGACGGGGAATGAACCGGTGGCTTCGATGTTCACTACAAGCATGACGGCAGCGATGATGACGAACCCGAGTCCCCAGAAGCTGTCGACGATCGAGTTGTCCTTTTTTACTTGTGCGATGATGAATGCGATGTTGAAAACGGCAAAGGCTGTGATGAATGCCCAAAGAAAGAATAGGGGTTCCATAGCGTGTATCCTCCTCCTAAAACAGGTCAGTTTTGGGTGGGTTCGGTCTGGTAGGCGACAGCGACGGTACCAATTCCGGCATTCATTGCGACGATCGGGGAGATGGTCATGATGTATTCCGGTGCCATGCCGAGCATCCCGGTAAGGGTTTTTTCATAGTCCCTGGCACGTTCAGGTGAGGCCGCATGCACGATGACATAGCGTTTGATGCCCTTGGACGCATGGGTCTTCGCGATGTGGTCCATGATTTTCCTGGTGCTGCCTTTGATGCTTACACCCTTGGAATAGATCATCCCTTCGCCTTCATGGTCAATGGAGATGACGGGTTTCAGGTTGGTGATTTTACCGATGATGCCGGTCACCTTGCCCACTCGCCCTGAGCGTACCATATATTTGAGCGTTTGTACAGACACGAGGATTTTCACATCGTCCCTTTTCGCCTTGATCGCCCGTTCGATGGTGTCCAAATCCTCACCTTTCGCAATCATTTCGGCGGCCTCTTTGACAAGCAGGCCCTCGGCGCCCGAGTTCTGGCGTGTATCGATGATGCGGATGTCGGTCCCTTCATCCCTGATGGACTGTGCGGCCTTTTCAAAGATGCTGTAGGTGCCGCTCATCTTGGATGAGACGGTAAGGGCGAGGATCTTGTCGTAGTGGGAGGAGAGGAAGGAGAAGAAGTTCTCCATCTGTTTGAGGTTGGGCTGGGCGCTGCTCGGATAGGTCTCCACTTCGTCCATCACTTCATAGAACCTTTCGGCGGTGATGGTAAGACGGTCGTAGTAGTTGGAACCCTCGATGATCAGATTGAGGGGGATGACGTGGATCTGTTCGTTGTCGATGATGTCTTGTGGCACATCGGCGATGGAGTCGGTCACAAGCGCGATCGGGTATTTGCGGTTGTGGATGATTTCGTGCTGTTTGACCATGTCATCGATCTTCTGTTCGTCGATGTGACCGAAGGAACGAAGGTCGTGGAAGACGTCCTGTGGCACGTCGGTATGGATATGGAGACGCACCCTCTTGTCGTTGCCGGCGACCACGAGGGAATCCCCGTATTTCTGCATGGTCTTGCGGATGGCTCTGGTATCGAGCTTATGACCGCTGATCAGGGCTTCCGTGCAATAGCGGAACGTCTCTTCCGAGGCGTCCTCATGGGTCGTTTCAAGTTTCTCACTGGTCGCCTGGACAGGCAGGTCCCTGGTCTTTCCTGTCTGGATGTAGTCAATGAATCCTTCGGTGAAGTGAAGGAATCCCTTCGCCCCCGCGTCGACGACCTTGTGGTCCCTGAGGACCTTCAAAGTCTCGGTCGTCTTCTGCAGGGAATGTTTCAGGATTTCATAGGCCGCAAGCAGGGTGTCGAGGAAATCCTTGCGGATCGAGCGCTGGCGCTCGATGGCTTCGCCCCATTCGCGCATGAGCGTGATCATCGTCCCTTCTACGGGGTTCGAGATGGCTTCATAGGCATAGGGCACCGCTTCCTTAATGGAACGGGCGTAATGGTCGAGGTCGATCGGTGTCTCTTTTTTCAATGCGTTGATCAGGCCGTTCAGATATTGGGCGAAAATGATCCCGGAGTTGCCGCGGGCGCCGATCAGGGCCGCATCCGCGATGCTTTCAAGGGTTTTCTCGACATTGTCTTCAAGACGGCTTTCATTGAGTATGGTGTGCATCATGCTTGCGAGGTTGGTGCCGGTATCCCCGTCGATGACAGGGAATACATTGATGGCGTTCAGGGTGTTCTTGTGGGAAATGACCTCCCTGGCGCCGGCCATGAATGAATGGTAAAGTCTTTTGTTGTCAAGTACGTTGATGGTGGTGGACATTGGAATTCCTCCCGGTCTTTTAAGGTAGTAGTGTCAGAATGCCATAGCTGATTGATGCGGTAAGGGCCCCAAGGGCGGTGCCCCAAAGCAGGTCGACTACGGTGATGAGAAGCGGCCAGTCCTTCATGGTCGCAAGGTTGGTGAGGTCGTAGGTGGAATAGGCGATGAATCCGAACAGACCGCCCAGAAGAAGGGCTTTGACGAAGGATCCGTCGTTCCATGCGGGCATCAGGACAAACGTCACGATACCGGCGATGAAGATGAGGTAGAAGAGAATGGCGGCGCCCCAGTTCACGTTGGTCTTGAGAAGATGTCCGATCTGGTCGTTGTAAAAGCGTTTGGCGATGATACCGAGCCAAAGCATGTCGACGACGAAGAAGACAAGCAGGGCGACAAGGTACATCTTGAGAAACAATAACATTGTAATCATTCCTTTAATTGTAATAATTACTTCTTTTAGGGTTTTATAATACCATGATTTTCCTTTTTTTGAGAGCCAAATGCTCTATTTATAAGACCCGGCTTCAAAAAAGACCAGAAACGGTTGAAGTTGCAAAACATCCATCGTATAGAACTAACAACGGGGTATCATGAAGACCTTTTTTTGTTAGGTCGTCTCACGAACCTTTGCCTGTGTATCTGGATTGATTATAAAATGCCGGGGCGATACAATACGCTTGATCAATCCGGAGAGGAGTTTTATTATCAGACCAGTATTGAAACGAAGCGGGACCAACAGGCATGGTCCG
>JBKHIE010000096.1:0-5505 GCA_046538775.1 Candidatus Izemoplasmataceae bacterium | reverse complement strand
TCGTCCTTTCAGTGTTTTTTCACGATGAGGCTGAAGGGTGAATGGTCGGCATTGATAATCTGATATTTGAGGACGGTGAAGCTTTTGGTACTGAGTGAGGTGAGATAGGATTCTATGAGCATAGCTTCCTCTAGCCCTTCAGGATGGCCGGGATAAAGGGTGATTGCGACCATTCCCGCAGGAAGGACCATCTTGATGGCCTGCTTGATGGCCTCGAGGGAGGTGAGCCGTTTGGTCGTGATGGAAGTATCACCACCGGGAAGGTAGCCGAGATTGAAAATGACCGCTTTGGGCGGAGGTGTATCAAGGCTTTCCAGGTGTTCATGGCCCTGGCGATGAAGCGTCACGTTTGTTAGATTATTCTCATCCAGACGCTCCCTTGTGCGCTTGAGCGCCTCTTCCTGGATGTCGAGCGCATGGACTTGCGCCACATTTTGTGCAAGAAAAAGCGTGTCATGGCCGTTGCCGGCGGTCGCATCGATGACGACATCGTTTTCCTCAAGGATTGTCTTCAAAATCGAATGGGTGAACCCGATTACATCGCGCATGCCATCACTCCTTATGTGTATTATACCAAAAATGGCTTGATTATACAGTCAAAAACAATCCCCTTCGCATGATTGAATCCTTAGGATAAAAAAGGTATAATATAATGATAGCGTTATCAACCCATGACTAACGGAGGGTTCACATGAAAGGATCGATAGACAAAAGCGTGATGGACAAAGCCATCGCCCAGGCGAGAATAACCATGAACAATGATGAAGGCGGCCCGTTCGGAGCCGCGGTCATCGACATGGACGGAACACTGCTCAGTGTGGCCTCGAACACGGTGCTCGGCGACGGCGACCCGACCGCCCATGCCGAGATGAACGCCATCCGGAAAGCCGCCAAAGAAAAGGGCACCCACGACCTGTCAGGGTGCATCCTCTACACCACCGCCTATCCATGCCCGATGTGCCTGGGCGCGACCATCTGGGCCAACATCCAGACGGTCGTCTACGGCTGCCGCCCGGAAGACGCCGATGCGATCGGCTTCCGGGACGACTTCATCTATGAATACATCCGCGGTGAGACCACCAATGTCCAAAGCGTCCTTGCGACCAAGGAAGCCTTCAGGGACGAATGCCTCAAACTGTTCAAAGAATACCAAGCCATGGACAAAGAGATCTACTGATAGGGGAGAAGACCATGATCGAGACTTCGCGCATGCGCCTTAAGAAGGCGACACCCGAGGACGCACAAACCCTTAAGGACTGGTGGAACAACGGTGAATTGATGGTGTCTGTCGGTTTCAAGAACGGCCTGGGCGTGAGCCTTGAAGACGTCGAGAAACGCCTTAAGCGTGATGACCATGTCATCATGGTCGCCTTTGACAAGGAAACGGGCGAGCCCATCGGTGAATTCTCCTATGGTCAGATGGACATGGACGCCGGGACCCTTCGGATCGGGATGAAGATCGCCAACCTCGACTACCAGGGGAAAGGGTACGGAAAAGAAGGGCTCAGGGCCTTCCTCTTCTACCTTTTCGAGTCCTACGCCCTTGAAGCCATACATGTCGATACCTTCATTGAAAACACGAGGGCGCGGAAACTCTATGAGCAGTTCGGCGCAAAGAAGGAATCCATCGAGAAGGGCTACTGGACCAACCCGGAAGGGGTGGCCTACGACGTCATCTTCTACCGCATTCCAAGCGAGGCATTCTATGAACGGTTGGAACACAGCAACAACGAATAAAACAAAAGGGAAATCCGCGGATTTCCCTTTTCCAATGGCTATTTATCGCCCATGGTCATCGCCATGACCGCTTTCGCGGTGTGCAGGCGGTTCTCAGCTTCCCGGTAGACAATCGAGTGCCTGCCGTCGATGACGCTGTCCTCGACCTCGTTGCCCCTGTCGGCGGGCAGGGCATGCATGTAGGAGACGTCGTCTTTGGCAAGGGCGATCCTTTCTTCCGTGCATTTCCAGTGCCTGTTGGCTTCGAGGATGTCATCAAGCACATCGTCGGATTGGTTCGAGACCCAGCTTCCCCAGTTTTTCGGGATGACGATGTCGGCATCCCTGTAGGCTTCCTTCTGATCATGGGTTACATGGAAAGACCCACCGCTTTCCTCGGCGTTCTTTTTCGCTTGTTCCAGGACCCATTCAGGCAGTTCATAGCCTTCAGGATGGGCGAGGACGACGTCCATGCCATACCTTGGGAACAGGAGGCTTTGGGAGAGGGGGACGCTGATCGGTTTCTTGTGGCTGGTCGCGTAGGCCCAGATGATCGCGACCTTGAGCTTCTTCATGTCTTTCTTGACCTCTTTGATGGTCATGAGGTCGGCCAGGGCCTGCATCGGGTGGTAAAGGTCGCACTGCAGGTTCATCACAGGGACGGTGGCATGTTTGGCCATGTCGCGGATGAAGGTGTTCCCGATTTCCCAAAAACAGTTCCGGCAGGCGATGCCGTGTCCGTAGCTTGAAAGGATGACGGCGGTATCCTTGGCTTTCTCGCCGTGTGAGATCTGCATGGTCGAGGTGTCTAGGAAGTTTGCATGCCCGCCGAGCTGGGCGAGCCCCGCTTCCATGGAGTTCCTTGTCCTTGTGGACTGTTCAAAGAACATCAGGAATGCGGACTTGTTGTAGAGATAGTCGGTGACTTCGTTGTTCAGGAACTTTTCCTTGAGTGTGGCTGAGACATCGAGCAACGTGTCGATCTGGCCCTTGTCCCATTCTTGCAGGGTGATGAAGTGCTTGCCTTTGAATTTCGGTTCCATATGAATGCCTCCTTAGGATTTTCTTAAGCGTTTGAGATACGTCATGGGGATGGTCGCGTAAAGCGCGGCGGCCTTGATCAGATGGTCTTTCTTGGTGATTTCGTTCGGGGCGTGGGCCTGTTCTTCAAACCCGGGGCCGAACCCGATGCAGGGGATGTTGTAACGGCCCATGATCGAGACGGCGTTCGTGGAGAAGGTCCACTTGTCGACGAGGGGTTCTTCGTTGAAGAGGCCCTTGTAGCCTTCGACGAGGGTCTGTGTCGCGATGTGGGATTCAGGCAGGACCCAGCTTGGGAAATAGGCTTCCGTCGGATAGACGAGCCCGGTCCAGGTGGGTTCTTTGTATTCATACATCTCGACTTTGGCCTCCGCCTTCTTGACGGACGGAAGGTCACGGATTTCCTCAAGCGCACCCTCCCAGGTCTCACCGGCGGTGAGCCGGCGGTCGATCGAGATGCTGCAGCCATCCGCGACGGCGCAGCGGGAGGGCGACTGGCTGAAGACTTCGCTCACGGCCAGGGTGCCCTTGCCTAGGAAGTCGTCATGTTTCAGGTTCTCATTCAAGGCTTCCAGTTCCGTGATGATCGGGGCCATCTTATAGATGGCGTTGACCCCGCGCTCAGGGGCGCTGCCATGGCAGGAGACCCCTGAGGTGGTGACTTTGATCTCCATCCGTCCCCGGTGTCCCCGGTAGATGTTCAGGCTTGTCGGTTCGGTGATGACGACGAAATCGGGCTTGAGCTTGTCCTCTTCGATGATGTATTGCCAGCAGAGCCCGTCGCAATCCTCTTCAAGGACCGTACCGGTCACATAGAGGGTGTAATCGTCCTCGAGTCCGAGATCCTTGATGATCTTCCCCGCATACACCATCGCGGCCATGCCGCCTTCCTGGTCGGAGGTGCCGCGTCCGCCGATGGTGGTGTCGTCTTCAAAGCCTTCATGCGGGTCGAAGGTCCAGTTTGATTTCTCCCCGACGCCGACGGTGTCGACATGGGCGTCCATCGCGAGGATGTGCTTGCCGCTTCCGATCCGTCCGAGGATGTTGCCGAACTTGTCAATCCTTACTTCATCGAAGCCGACGGCTTTCATCTCTTTTTCGATCCGTTTGATGACCGCCTCTTCTTCGCGGCCTTCACTTGGCAGGGCCACCATGTCCCTTAGGAACTTGGTCATTGCTTTTTCGTATGTTTGTGCCTGTTTTAAAATGGCGATGAAATCCATCTTACTCTTCCTCCTCTCTCAATGCTTTGATCTTCTTATTGTAATAGAACGTCTTTTCATACTCTTCATCCCAGAAGCTCATGGATTTCATGGCATCGAGATAGCCCTTGGTGTAGCCGAACTTGAGCCAGTCTTTCTCTTTTTGCTTGAAAAGGCGTTCTTTTTGCTCGCTTGTCCGGGTGTCCTGGATGTCTTTGGGCTTGGCGTTAAGGAAATGGTCCTTGAACCAACGGTCCATGACGAAGTCCTCGATTTCGAGATACCGTTTGTCCATGGCCTCAAGAACGCTGTCGTAGCGGTCGGGACCGTCGGTCGCGATGGTGACGACGTTGTCTTCAGGGCCGAGGTTCAGGTGTTTGGCCATCTTGATCGCGCCTAAGATGTTGCAGATCGAGGAGATGCCGAATGTGCCTTTGAGCGCTTCGGTCTCTTTTTTTGTAAGTCCGTGCTTCATGAGGACTTCCGGTCCTTCTTCGATGATCTTGAGACCGCGGACGGATTGTTCGTCTTTTATGAGGGCGATGAAATCCGTATTGAGGACATTGTGGATCAGGGTGCACATCTTGTCGCCGATGCCTTCGATCCGGTGCTGTCCGCGTCCGCCTTCATAGAGGGTCGGGCATTCGTAGGGTTCGAGGGCGGCGATTTTCGCTTCCGGAAAGACCTTTTTGATCTGGTCGCCCGCACCGAGGGTTCCCGCGCTTCCGGGCGCGGAGGTGAAACACGCGATGCGGCCGTTTCCGATGCCCCGGACGCTCTCGATCAGGCTGTGGCCTGTGACGTAGCGGTGAAACCGGTAGTTCGGAAGGAGTTCAAATTGGGCGAGGGAGGCGTACGCCTTGTTCTTGGCCATCTCGAAGGTCTTCTCAAGCGTCAGGATGACATCCGATTCGCTGCCCGGTGTCAGTTCGAGCTTGGCACCGTACTGCTTGATGCGGCGGTAGCGTTCCTTGCTCATGTTGTCGGGCATGATGACGATGGAATCGTATTTCATGAGATTGCAGATGTAGGAGACCCCGATGCCGAAGTTGCCGGTCGAAGGGCCCAGGATGGTGTGTTTGCCCGGGACGATGGTCCCGTCGACCGCCCCTTCGATCAGGGTCGAATAGGCGGGACCCACTTTGTGGGAGCCGCTTGGAAAATCTTTTCCAAGCAGCACGACAATGTTCGCATCGACGCCCGTCAAGGCTTTGGGGAGGACCAGCTTGTTGATGGTGTTGTCCTCTTTTCGCCAGGTGATGTTGAACAGGTTCAAAGGGTCGAGTTCATCCTTTTTTGCGGCCAAGGCTTTCTTACGCAGTTGTGGGTCGATCTTGCTTGGGTGGAGCATCTCTTCGTACGTGGGTCCGAATGGGATCTTATTCATGGGTATGGCCTCCTATTGCGTTTAAGTACTCGTGTAGACGGTCTGGATTGTTTTCAAGCTTGGCCGGTGGCCTCAGGACTTCTTTTACAGAATCCGGATCCTTAAGGCCGTTGCCTGTCAGGATGACGCTTACGGTTTCACGGGGTTCGATGATGGATT
>JBKHIE010000095.1:0-5513 GCA_046538775.1 Candidatus Izemoplasmataceae bacterium | reverse complement strand
GTGATGTCCTGGTCGGCGTGGAGGCCGTCAAACTTGAATGTCTCCTGCGAACTTGAGAGCTTGGCTTTCTTCAGATAAGAATCGTCGTCTTCATCAAAAGACTCCACATCCCCCTCATAGACATAAAGGAGCATATGTTCGATTTCAGCCGTCTCTTTGAAAGCGGCCGTGTCGATGGCAAGCTTAAAGCCGTTCTCATCGACGCTTTCCACTGCCGTGTCGATCGCCGAAAGTTCTTTTTCAGCGGTCGTGAATTCCCTCGATGCAAGCAGCACATCTTCCCTTAAACCTTCGCCGTCTTTGAGGTTATAGTTTCCATAGACCTCAACGGTGTAGGTGTTGTTGCTGAGAAGATCATCGAACTCGATGCCCTCAAGGTCATCGATGCCGACTTCCTTATCGGTTATCAAGTTGTCATCCTGCCTGATTTCAATGGTGAGGACATCGTCCTCAATGGTTTCTTCCAGGTTGGAATGATCAAGGTCGAAGCCATAGGTTGTCTCACCGACCGACGAATTGACGATATCGACCGAAGGCTCTTCCTGGGCGTCCGTTTCAATATCCGTGTATTCACCGATGACCTCGTCTTCGACCAGGCCGTCTGAAACCTCGGGGTCGTCGGTCTCAAAGGAGGCGACCACCCTGAGGGAGTAGGCGGTGTCACTCAGGAGTTTTGTCAACTCATGGGTCGTGATCCCGGATTCGACGTCCTTTTCTTCCATGACCCCGTCTTCTTCATGGACCAGCTCCAAACGGGCATCGGTCAGGGTGTCGTCGGAATCCTCGATAGTGAGCTCGAAGTCGATGGTGTTGTTGCTGACGCTGATTTCATCAAACATCGCTTCCGGCTCGCTTCGCATGACAAAAAGCGTGTAGGCATTGCCTTCATCCACGGCAACGCTTTTCACGCCTTCTTCATCAATGTATTCGATCTCTTCGATCTCATAAAGGGTTTCCCCTGGAATGCGCCCTGCACCCAGGTTCAGAATCAGATTCTCTGAAGTGCTGTCTTCTGAAAAGCGGTGGGCACGGTATGTCGTCCCGTTGATCTGAACGCTGTTGAATTCGACGTTGTCGGGGTTATCGAACTGGATTTCAAGGGTGATGTCCCCGTTTTTCGGGACCGCATACGGGTCCTGGTCGCCGTCTTGGACCGGACTGCGTTCCTCGACGGTGATGCCTTCGAAAGTGGGCGGGGTGCTGATCTGTTCCTCTTCTTCGCCGCAGGCGGCAAGAAGGGACAGGATGCTTAGTGCGAAAATCGCAGATACTAGTTTGCGCATGGGACACACTCCTTATCTCCTCATAGCTTGTCGGATTAATTTTATCACATCGCCCTCGAAACGACAATTTCTTTTATGTCAGCGTTCCGTATCCTTGTCGATGCCTTTTTTGAGAAGTTTCTTGCCGTATTGGCTGTTTATGGTCTTTAGCAGATGCGAGATTTCCTGGTTCCTGTCCTTGGACTGGTCGACTTCGTAGATGGTCAGTTGCTTGAAAAGCTGCTCAGTCTTCTGAAGCGACGAAGCGCTCACCCCGAGAAGGTGGACGGGTTCGTCGGTCTTGTAGAGGCTGTCGAAAAGGTGTTCGACTTCGCCCATCAGTTCATAGACGTTGTTGGTGTGGTATTCCATGGTGAAGGCTTTGGAATGGTTCTCGAAACTGGCGGTGCGCATCTGGACGGTGATGGTCTTGCAGGCCAGGTCCTTTTCCTTCAGCCGTTCACTGACGCGTTTTGCAAGCTGTTCAAGGGCTTCGATCATTTCCTGGTATTCATGGAGATAGCCGTCAAAGGTCTTGGAATTCCCGATGCTCTGGTGTTTTTCCTGACGGGTCGGGTCGAGGACCCTTTCGTCTTCCCCGTGGACTTTCTTGATGAAACTGTCGGTCGAGTTCCCGAGGAACGCGTGAAGTTTCTTCTTGTCCTTGAACGTAGCGAGGTCCCCGATGGTCTCGATGCCCAGGAGCTTCAGGTTCGGGACGGTCTTGCGGCCGATCCCATGCAGGGCCTCGATCGGAAGCGGCCAGAGTTTTTTCTTGACATCCCGCTTCCTGAGCACCGTGATGCCTTTCGGCTTTTTCATGTCCGAGGCCATCTTCGCGAGGAACATGTTCGGAGCGATGCCGATCGAGACCGGAAGGTCGTAGCGTTCAAGCAAATCGTCCTGGATCTTCTGTGCGACTTCGACGGGGTGCTTGTCCCTGACGACCTCGGTCATGTCGAGATAGCCTTCATCGATCGAGGCCGGTTCCAGCTTGTCGGTGTAGCTTCTTAGGTAATCGAAAAAATAGCCGCTATACTTCTTATAGAGTTCGAAGTTGGTCGGAAGCACCTTGAGCTTCGGACAGAGCCTTCGCGCCTCTTGAAGCGGCATGGCACTCGTGACACCGTATTTTCGCGCTTCATAGTTCGCGGTCGTCAGAATGCCCCGGTCGCTTTGGGGACCGATGCCAAGCGGGATGTTTTTCAGATTCTTGTTTTCGGCCATTTCACAGCTGGCGAAAAACGCATTGAGGTCGACATGGAATAGGATCCGATATTTTTTCATAGAAAACTTTCCTTTTTACGCTATATGCAGTATAATGGGACACGAATTTCAGAATTGCTTGAGAGGTGAAAAAATGCCAGAAAGTAGAAAACGCGTCAAGAAAAATCAAGAGGAGAAATCTCCGGTCTATAAGAATCCGCTCAAGAAGACATGGGGCAAGGTCGTCGTTTTGATCCTGGTCATCGCATTCCTGCTCGGATTGGTCGCCGTGACCGCCGTGGTCATGTGGCAGGTCATGTTTTCATCATAATCGGTTGTCACTAAGATAAAAAGCGCCCTGGGCGCTTTTTTTATTTGAGCAGCTCCCTTGCGCTTTTGATGGACTGTTCGGTGACAGTGTCTGAGGAGATCATGGTCGCAAGCGCCCGGATGCGGCCATCGTGGTCGAGCGGTTCGACCTGGGTCTTGGTCCGCTCGTCCCGCTCTTCTTTATAGATGATGTAGTGCTGGTCGCTCTTGGCTGCGACCTGGGGAAGGTGGGTGATCGCGAGGACCTGGACGTTCTTGCTGATGGCCGCCATCTTCTTGGCGACCTGGGAGGCCACATACCCGCTGACACCGGTGTCGATCTCATCGAAGATGATGAGGTCGAGGGTGTCCTGCATGAGCAGAAGCGTCTTGAGCGCAAGCATGATGCGGGACAGTTCGCCGCCGCTGGCGACGCTTTTGAGCGGTTTTAGGGGTTCGCCCTTGTTGGTGGAGAGGTGAAAGTCGATGGCATCGGCGCCGGATGGCCGGAACGCCGCCGGATTGAAGGGATCCGATGTATCGCTTTCCTCGAAGACGATCTTGAACGACGCATTTTTGAGTTCGAGCTCCGAGAGTTCCTTCTCAAGCGCCTGTTCGATTTTTTCTGCGGTGCTTTTCCGTTTTTCAGTGAGGGTCTTTGCTTTCTCTCTTACCGATCCATGGGTCTTTATGACGTCTTCCTTGGCGCTTTCAAGGGCGCTGTCGTAATCGCCGAACGATTCCAGGTCTTTCGCGATCTTTTCCTGGTAATCGACCAGTTCGTTGATGCTGCGGGCGTATTTGCGTTTGAGCTGGGAGAGCGTGAACTGCCGGCTTTGGAGGGTTTCGAGTTCGTCGGGGTCGAAATCCATGCCGCTCACATCGTCGTAGAGGGACTGACGGATGTCATCGAGTTCGTAGTACGCGCTCTCGATCCGCTCCCGGTAGGACTTATAGTCCTCGTTCAAGGCATCGACCCGGCCCAGGGCCTGGGCGCTTTGATAGATGGCATTCAAGGCGTCCCCGTCTTCAAGGAGACCGTAGGATTCTTTCAGGGCCGTGAAGATGGCATCGAAGTTCTCAAGGGTCTTAAGACGCTCCTCGATGGTCGCCTCTTCGTCCTTTTTGAGGTCATGGGTCTTCAGCTCGTCAAGCTGGAAACGGAGCATGTCCATCTTTTCAAGCGTCGTATCCTTCTCGTCTTTCAGTCTTCCATAAGTATTGAGCGCTTCCTTATAGTCCCTGAGGGCCGCTTGATAATCCTTTTTAAGGGGCTCGATGACCTTGTCGTAGCCATCGAGGAGTTCGAGGTAGGTGGTGGGGTTGATCAGACGTTTGGTGTCGTGCTGGGTATGGATGTCCGCGAGGTGGGCGGTGACGCGTCTCAAGTCCTGAAGCGTGACGGTCTCGCGGTTCATCTTGATCAGGTTCCCACTCGTGCGCTTGACCTTGCGCTCGATAAGAAGCTCGTCATCCTCAAAAGGGATCTCGAGGGATGCGAGTTCGGTTCTGACATGATTCGAAAGCGGTGAAAAAAGCGCTCTTACAACGGCTTCGTCACTGTCTGAACGGACGATGTCGCTTTGGGCACGGTCGCCGAGCAATAGGCCGATGGCGTCAATGAGGAGGCTTTTTCCGGCCCCGGTCTCGCCGGTGAGCACATTCATGCCCGCTTCGAAGGAGACCTCGATGTTCTCGATGATGGCGAAATCCTTCACTTCAAGATGTTTTAGCATGGTGGCACCTCCTAGTCACGTCTCCAGGCGGCATCGACAACGGCGTCGACATCGATGGGCTTTGTTGGTTTCCGGATATGTAGCAAGAACTCGATGTTCCCGTGCGAGCCCTTGACCGGCGAGGGGATGAGCGCATGCACGGGAATGTCTTGGCTCTTTAATGAAAGGATATGGCTTTTCAGGATCGACCGGTGATGGTCGGGGCGGCTTACAATGCCTCTGCGGTTCCGTTTGCGGGTTTCGAACTGCGGCTTCACCAGGACGACCATTTCCGGTGCATCAAGCATCCCGTAAGCATGGCGGATGATCGGAAGGCTCGAGGTGAAGCTCACATCGACGACGACCAGGTCGATGGGGCCGCCCAGGTCATCGGGCCCTATGTCAAGGAAATTCGTCTGTTCATGGAGGATGACACGGTCGTCTTCACGGAGCGTGCCGTGCATCTGCAGGGTTCCCACGTCGACCGCATAGACCTTTTTGGCCCCATGCCGGAGGGCGCAGTCGGTGAACCCGCCGGTCGAACTGCCGATGTCGAGGACCCGTCTGCCCTCAAGGTCCAAGGAAAAGTGCCGGATCGCATGTTCGAGCTTGAGTCCGCCCTGGGAGACGTAGGGATTCGTGGTGGCATGGACAGCCACCCTGTCGCTAGCGGCGATGTCATGACTCGGCTTGGTGATCCGCTTTCCGTTCACCGTGACATTCCCGGCCCGGATTTCCCTTTGAGCCCTTTGTCTGGAAGGGAAACGCTTAACCTCCACCAGATAGAGGTCAAGCCTCATCGAGCATCGCCTTCATCGTCTGAACGACACTTGCCGCGTCCAGGCTGTAGCGTTTCAACAGGCTGTCCCTATTCCCCTGGGGCACGTAGGCCTCATCAAAGCCAAGGCGTTTCACCCTGACCGGCAGCCTCCCTGATTCTAACAGGTGGTCGATGACCATCGAGCCAAGTCCGCCCTTCAGGGTGGATTCCTCATGGATGAGCAGGGGTTTTGAAGCATCG
>JBKHIE010000094.1:0-5581 GCA_046538775.1 Candidatus Izemoplasmataceae bacterium | reverse complement strand
AAGCGATACTCGATGAAATCAAGCGCCTCAAATGCGATTATGTTCAAGGGTATTATTACTCCAGGCCACTCGATAGGGACGCCGTCATACCGTTCATCAATAAACAGAACAGCCAGGATGGTTGAATAAATTCTGGCTGTTTTTCTTTTTAGCTCACCTTGACTGTGATAAAATAATATGAAAACCCAAAAAGACAACCAATGAAGGAGTGAGAACATGGGTGATTACTCAACCTTTGCCATTACGATGGCATTCCTGCTTACTTTGGGAGCGGGGTTATCCACAGGTATCGGTAGTGCGATTGCATTCTTTACAAAGCGTTCCAACGCAACGTTCTTGAGTGTGGCACTCGGTTTTTCAGCCGGTGTGATGATCTACTTGTCGTTTGTGGAAATCTTTCCAAAGGCGCAGGAATCCCTCGCGCAATCCATGGGGGATTTTTCCAGTTACCTATGGACAACGGTCGCCTTCTTCCTAGGCATCTTCATAACCATGGGCATCGACCGGCTCGTACCGGATGTCGCCAACCCGCATGAGGCCCGGGATGTTTCGGAAATTCAGGAAAAGCCTACCGAAGAAGAACGTAAAGCGCATGAAATTAAGACGTTGAAACGGATGGGCCTTTTTACCGCCCTCGCCATCGGACTCCATAACTTTCCAGAAGGGTTAGCGACTTTTTTGAGTGCCCTTGAAGACCCGAGACTCGGGATCAGCATCGCGGTGGCGGTCGCCATCCATAACATACCGGAAGGCATTGCGGTCAGTGTCCCGATCTTCTATGCGACCGGGTCCAGGAAAAAAGCTTTCATTTATTCGTTCCTATCGGGAATGAGCGAACCTGTGGGTGCGCTGATCGGCTTTTTTGTCCTTTATTCTTTCCTCAACGACATGACGTTCGGTTTCGTGTTCGCGGCTGTCGGCGGGGTCATGATCTACATTGCGCTCGACGAGCTTCTTCCAACGGCCGAGAAGTATGGACGGCATCATCTTGTCATCTATGGCGTCATCTCGGGCATGGCGCTTATGGCCCTTAGCCTCGTCCTTTTTGCCTGATGAAAATGCGGATTTAAATCCGCATTTTTTTATGCTCAAACCCCTTGACAAGATCGGAAATCCTATATATAATGTAAGTGGAATTAGCACTCAGGCAAGCAGAGTGCTAACAAAATTACATCCAAAGGAGGTTCGATTATGTGGAAATTGACGCCATTCAGTTCTGCACCACGCACACGTGACGATGATTTCATGGACTTCGCAGATCTCGTCGATGATTTCTTCCGTCCCATGCGCTCGATTCGTCATGACACTTTCAAGATTGATGTCGAGGACAAAGACAATGCCTATGAAATCAAGGCGGACATGCCAGGCATCAACCGGGATGACATCAAGGTTTCCTATGATGATTCCATCCTGACCATCGAAGTGAAACATGAAGAGGAAAAAGAAGACAAGGACGAAGAAAAGAACTACCTGCATCGTGAACGGAGGGTCACTTCAATGCGGAGAGCCATCAATCTTCCGGATATCGACCCATCCAACATGAAAGCGAAGCTTGAAGACGGAGTCCTGACCATCCATGCTCCGAAGAGCGAAGTCCAAGACCAAGGGTACGTGGTGGACGTCGAATAAACCACACGGCCGAAAGCTTCAGGGTCTTTTCCCCTGAAGCTTTCATTATGCATTAAGGAGAGACGATACTATGAACGCAGAAAAAATGACAGAAAAGACCAGACAGGCTATACAGGAAGCCCAGAATGTGGCCTTGAGATACAACCAGCAGACGATTACGCCATCCCATATCATGATGGCGCTCTTGACCGTTGAGCAATCGCTCATCAATGAACTTCTCAAGAAAATGAACGTCGATATCGAGGTTTTCAAGGATGCCATCCGAAGGGAGATCGAGAAAAACCCCGAAGTCGACAATGCGCAGAATCTCTACATGAACCGCAGTGCCCAGCAGCTCATGGTGCATGCGGAGGACATCATGAAATCCTACAAGGATGAATACATGAGTGTGGAGCATCTGTTTTTAGCCTATTTCAAGCTGAAGGACCATGCCCTCCAATCGATCTTCAAGAACCATAACATCACCAAGAAAGGTTTTGAAGAGGCGCTTAAAAGCGTGCGAAAAGACCGCAATGTCACAACCGACAATCCCGAAGACAGCTACGATGCCCTCTCGAAATACGGCCGTGACCTCGTGAAGCTCGCCCGTGAGGGCAAGCTCGACCCGGTCATCGGGCGGGATGATGAAATCCGCAGGGTCATCCGGATTCTATCACGCCGTACCAAGAACAACCCGGTCCTGATCGGCGAGGCCGGGGTCGGCAAGACCGCGATCGCCGAAGGCCTCTCCATGCGGATTGTGAACGGCGATGTGCCCGAAGGCCTCAAGAACAAAAGCATCTTCGCCCTCGACATGGGGGCACTTGTGGCCGGGGCCAAGTACCGCGGCGAGTTCGAGGAACGGCTCAAAAGTGTCCTGAAGGAGGTCTCCGAAAGCGAAGGGCAGATCATCCTCTTCATCGATGAATTGCATTTGATTGTCGGGGCCGGAAAGACCGATGGCGCCATGGACGCCGGCAACATCCTAAAACCGATGCTCGCACGCGGTGAGCTTCACTGCATCGGTGCGACGACCATCGACGAATACCGGAAATACATCGAGAAGGACGCCGCGCTCGAACGGCGCTTCCAACAGGTCATGATCGACCAGCCTTCGGTCGAGGACACCATCTCGATCCTAAGGGGCATCAAGGACAAGTTCGAGATTCACCACGGGGTCCGTATCAGCGACCAGGCACTGGTCGCGTGCGCAACCCTTTCCAATAAATACATCAGCGACCGCTTCCTCCCCGACAAGGCCATCGACCTGATGGACGAGGCCGCGGCGCTTGTGCGGACAGAGATCGATTCCATGCCCAGCGAACTCGATGACCTCTCAAGAAGGCTTTTGCAGCTCCAGATTGAAAAGACCAGCCTGAAAAAGGAGAAAGATCCTCAATCGCAAAAACGCCTTGAAACCATCGAAGAGGACATCGGGAACCTGCAGAATAAATACGACACCCTGAAAGCGCAATGGGAACGCGAAAAGGGCGGACTGAGCGAGGTCAAGGAACAGAAACAGAAAATCGAGTCGATCAAGAACGAAATCGAGGAAGCCAGCAGGAACTATGACCTCGAGCGGCTAGCCAAGTTGAAATACGGCGACCTCCCGGAGGCCGAGAAGGCGCTTGAAGAAGCCCGCAAGAAAGAAAGCGAGAACGACGAGGCGAGCACCCTGATCAAAGAGGAGGTCACCGAGGAGGAAATCGCGGAAATCGTCTCGAAATGGACGGGCATTCCTATCAAGCGTCTCGTCGAGAGTGAGCGGGAGAAACTGCTCAACCTCGACAAGCATCTGCATCTTAGGGTGGTCGGCCAGGACGACGCGGTGAAAAGCGTGAGCGATGCCATCCTCCGTGCCCGTGCGTTCCTTAAAGACCCCTCCAAACCGATTGGAAGCTTCATCTTCATGGGGCCCACCGGCGTCGGCAAGACCGAACTCGCAAAAACACTGGCGGAAGCCCTCTTCGACAGTGAGGACCACATGGTGCGGATCGACATGAGCGAGTATCAGGAACGCCACACCGTCGCCCGGCTGATCGGTGCCCCACCCGGCTATGTCGGCTATGAAGAAGGTGGACAGCTTACTGAGAAGATCCGACGCAAGCCCTACAGTGTCATCCTTTTCGACGAGATTGAAAAAGCCCATCCAGAAGTGTTCAACACCTTGCTTCAGATCCTTGACGATGGGCATCTCACCGATGCGAAGGGCCGGTATGTCAACTTCAAGAACACGGTCATCATCATGACGTCCAATATCGGTAGCGAACTCCTGCTCAACGGACTCGATGACGACGGCACCATTCGTGACGATGTCAGAAGACAGGTCTTCGACCGCTTGAACCAACATTTCAAACCGGAGTTTTTGAACCGGATCGACGACACGATCCTCTTCAAGCCACTTACGAGGGATGAATTGCTTCAAATCATCGACCTTCAGATCGATGCGCTCAACCGGAAGCTCGAAGAGGATGAAATCGAGATCGTATTCACCGAGAATGCGAAAAGCCATATTCTAAACGAGGCCTACTCGCCACAATATGGTGCCAGACCCATGAAACGTTTCATCCAGAAGAATGTCGAGACCGAACTCGGTCGCGCCCTGATTGCTGGCGATGTGACACCTGAATCCAGGATCCAGGTCGATATCGACGATCATGGGACATTCACCTTCAACGAAGCCTATGTGAACTGATCCGATCCCCCTCACGTTTGAGGGGGATTTCATTTTTATGCATAAAGATGTTGCATGATGGGGCATTTTTGATAAGATAGGTTTGAGATTGGACGTGATTTAATGAATGCTAGCTTGATATCCTTGTTCTTGAATTTCCTGAAAATTGGAGCATTCACTTTTGGAGGCGGGTATGCGATGATCCCGCTTTTTGAACGCGAGTTCGTTCACAACTATAAATACATCGATGAAGAGGAATTCGCGGATATCCTTGTCATCTGTCAATCCCTGCCCGGTGTCATCGCAGTCAATTTCGCAGTGTTCATCGGGATGAGCCTGAGAGGGAAGAAAGGGGCGTTTGTCAGTGCCCTTGGTGTGACGCTTCCTTCCTTCATCATCATCATGGTGATTGCGGCTTTCCTCTACCGGTTTGTCGACCACGAGGCGATCGTGGCGATTTTCAATGGTGTCAGGATCGCGGTGGTGGCCCTGATCTTCTCTGCCGGGGTCAAGTTCCTTAAAAAGAACTTGCATTTCCGTGGCGTTTTCCTTGCGCTTCTGACCTTTACCATGGTCGGCATCTTCTATATCCATCCGTTCTTTGTGATCGGTTTTCTTGCCCTTCTTGGGTATTTGATCCATGTCGTAAGCGAGGTGACAAACCATGTGGATGCTGCTTAGCATGTTCGCAACGTTCCTCGCGATTGGCGCGGTCGCCTTCGGCGGCGGATACGCCATGTTGCCGCTTTTTGAGCGGATGATCGTCGACACTCACGGTTGGCTCACGATGGCGCAGTTTCTGGACATGCTTGCCATCGCCCAGATCACACCCGGACCGATTTCCATCAACAGCGCGACTTTCATCGGGTTTCAGTTGTATGGCGTCTTGGGGGCCGCGGTCGCAACGGTCGGGATCGTCACGGTGCCGGTACTGCTCATCTCGCTCATAAGCATGAACCAAAAACGGTTCAAGGAATCGAGAATCGCCCAAGGGATCTTCGTCGGGTTACGGCCCGCCTTTGTAGGACTCATCTTTGCAAGTGTCTACTCGGTCGCGGATGATGCCTATGTGGATATCACGAGTGTTTTTCTCTTCGTGTTCCTGCTTGTCTTGCTCAAAGGGTTCAAACTGCACCCCATCCTAGTCATCCTAGTCTCGGCGATTGCAGGGTATATCCTGTATATTTAATGGGAAGTGCGGTACAATGAGTATAGGGAGTGATACCATGAAACGCATATTTTTACTGTCTCTGGCAGTCCTGGGGACATTCATGCTTTCTGCTTGCAACAGTTATCGGT